>JADKJE010000001.1:692534-1038801 GCA_016722515.1 Alphaproteobacteria bacterium | reverse complement strand
TACCAACAATCAATGAGTTTACGTAAACGGGATCATAGCCTGACAAATCAGGCTCGGTAATAAAGTTAAGCTGGGTCATGCCACCCAAGCTCCAACCGCCATCAACATTCACATTGAATGGAACGCCAATGCCCCCCTCATATCGATTATTTCCTAAATCGTTTTGATTGGTAGGAGTCTTGACATAAGGAATCACCCCAACGGAAAACGTGCTGGATGGATCATTGCCGAGCACATTGAATTTCAATCGTACCTGCGTATCGCCAAAACCGTCTTTTGTATCGTTGGTGCCAGCTGTTTTATCTTTGATCACCACATGACGGTAAAGATCGCTGATAATCTGTAAATCAGCATAATCGGTTAAACCAATCCGAAGATTCGTAGCACCACCGTAAAATTGCTGATTGGTTTCAACACAACTGCCGCCGATGCAATCATTGTTATGCACGGTAGAAAAGAGATTGGTTTCAAGCTGAAAGTGGCCTGCATCAAGGGAAAAAGGACTATCTGTTTTGCTGGGGCGCTCCGTTGTCATTGCCCTCATTTTATCGGTGGGTGTGGGGTTAAATAAAGTGTTGTCTGGACCGGCAAAAGCAAGCGATGCTGTGCTTGCCAAGATGGAGGTGGCGATAATGGTTTTGATGTAATGTTTCATAGTGACCCTACTTAAAAAATTGACTCAACTCTAAGTAGTGTATCCATGTTTAAATGTTGGCTGCGTATAGAAGCAGCATGAGGCTGTATATATTCTGTATAATTCAACAACATAAAATGATGGAAGGTTAGTTGAAAATGCGCGAGTTTTGCTAAAGACGCGCAATGATTGATATCGTTCCCGTAGTAAGCTATAATGCACTGACTTATAAAGAAAATTAAATGGATTCCCTTTGTCCTCTCTTCCCAGCCTGATTGGCCTAACCAAGGATCAACTATATACCGCTGTAGCGGATGTCGGTGAGAAACCCTTTCGGGCTAAGCAGTTGTGGCATTGGGTGTATTGTCATGGTGCTAAAGAATTTGATGCGATGCAAAACGTGTCTAAAGTGTTAAGTGAGGCTATGAAGGAGCGTTATACCCTGCAACGACCGGGGAAGACTCTGCACCAAATTTCCAGTGATGGGACGCAAAAATGGCTGCTTAAATTTACAGATGGCAATGAAGCAGAAACGGTGTTTATTCCTGAGGGTGAGCGCGGTACATTATGTATTTCTTCACAGGTGGGCTGCACGCTTACCTGTTCGTTTTGTCATACGGGTACTCAGCCTTTGGTGCGAAATTTAACGGCTGCTGAGATTATTGCCCAGGTGATGGTTGCCCGCGATACTCTCGGTGACTGGCCATCAGGTGATAAAAAAATGGTCTCTAATATTGTATTTATGGGCATGGGTGAACCACTGCTTAATATGGATAATGTGATTGAAGCCATTCATATCATGCTGGATGCGGATGGATTGGCTTTTTCGTCGCGGCGGGTGACGGTATCCACCTCAGGGGTGGTGCCGATGATTTATGAGCTAGGTAAAACGGTCAAAGTGAACCTCGCTATTTCACTCCATGCGGTGAGGGATGATTTGCGTGATGTATTAGTGCCGATCAATAAGCGCTATCCGATTGCAGAACTTCTAGAAGCGTGTCGCCAGTATCCAAGAGCCACTAATGCCCGTCGTATTATGTTTGAATATGTGATGCTTAAAGGTATTAATGATAGTAACGCCGATGCGCAAGAATTAGCGCGTTTGTTACAAGGTATTCCTGCCAAAGTGAATTTAATTCCGTTCAATCCCTGGCCTGGTAGTCACTATGAATGCTCCGACTGGGATAGGATTGAGCAATTTTCCGATAGGATGTTTGATGCAGGCATTTCTGCTCCTGTACGTCGTCCGCGTGGTCGAGATATTTTAGCGGCATGTGGCCAGCTTAAATCTGAAAGCCAGAAACAGCGTAAATCACAATTGGTGCAGATTACTGAGCCAGGCAATATCGCAGCCTGAGCATAATAAACCTAGGTTGTTACACTAAAAATAAAGAGCAGATCTGCTTCAAGGGCAATGATTCGATAAAAATGTAAATAGTCATGTACCATGTGTTAATACACGAACGGTTTTCCTACTTGACCAACGGTCGTTGGCTAGCTACGATCTATATTCAAGGTGATGGTGTCATCGTAGGATGACTCACGAGTTGGTCATTTTTTTACCAAATATAAACAGAAAAGAAGCACAATCTCCTAAGAATGAATGGATCAAACAATCATGACAGCAAAAATTAAAAACAAACAGGCTCAAATCGAACCAGTCGAAGTGGTGCAGGGTGAAGAGCTTTACCAGGCCATTTTTAATGTCTTGGATGAGCACGGAAAAGGTACTATCCATAAGCATCAATTGCTGAATGCCCTTAAAGAGCAGGGAATTCTTGAGTCGGACCCGCGTATTAAAGAAACCACCCAGGCATTAGCTTTGTTGAGTGATGGTGAGGCCATTGATATTGAGCGTCTGCGAGACATTGTGCGGCCGAATATTTCGTTGATTGAACGAACCATCAAACGTAATTTGATTATTCCTGATTTCAAAGCCTTTACCAATCAGATTAAAGCAATTTTCACGAAAGTAAGCGCCAATAAAAACGGTGTTGTGGCTTCCTATATTCCGCAATTGGCGAAAGTGAATCCCGAACATTTTGCTGTTGCTGTATGCACCATTGACGGGCAGGTTTTCTGCACTGAAGAAGCCGATATTCCGTATTGCGTTCAATCCACCTGTAAACCAGTCAATTACTGTATTGCGCTGGAGCTTAACGGCGAAGATAAAGTGCACCAGCATATTGGGCGCGAACCAAGTGGCCAAAGCTTCAATGCTATTTCATTAAATAACAAGGGGTTGCCGCATAATCCGCTGATTAATGCTGGCGCTATCTTGGCGTGTTCGCTTATTAAAAATGATGAGCCCCTTAGCGATCGTTTTGATCATGTGATGTCGATGTGGACTTCGTTAACTGGCGGTATTACCCCAGGTTTTAATAATTCGGTGTATCTCTCTGAGAAAGATACGGCGGATCGAAATTTTGCCCTTGCCTATTTTATGCGTGAGAAAAAATCATTCCCTGCCGGGGTGAGTATCCAGGATACGCTGGATTTTTATTTTCAATGCTGTTCTATCGAACTTACTGCGCGTTCTCAGGCACATGTGGCAGCCACGCTGGCCCATGCTGGTGTGTCGCCATCTTCCGGTCGAAAAATCCTCAACAGCAATACGGTGAAGGATTGTTTATCCCTGATGTATTCCTGCGGTATGTATGATTTTTCTGGGGAATATGCGTTTACCGTAGGTTTGCCGGCTAAATCCGGAGTTTCGGGCGCATTGATGATTGTGGTCCCAGGCGTTGCCGGTATCACAGTATGGTCGCCGCGGTTAGATGAAATGGGTAACTCGGTGCGCGGTATTGAATTCAGCAAAGAACTGGTCAAACTCTTTAACTTTCATAATTATGATGGTATTTCAGGTCATACCGATAAAATAGATCCGCGCCGCACGCGAAGCGAATTTGCCATCGATACTACGTTCTCCCTTATCTGGGCGGCAAGCCAGGGTGATATCAATGAAATCAGGCGATTGATTGCCTATGGCATTGATTTAAATAAAGGCGATTATGATGGCCGTACCGCCCTTCATCTTGCTGCTGCTGAAGGCCAGTTGGAGACGGTGGCGTATTTGCTTAAGAAAGATGTAGAAATTAATCCACGGGATCGTTGGGACGGCACACCCCTAACGGATGCTAAGCGACATAAGCATGCGGACGTGGCGACATTGCTGGAGCAACAGGGCGGTATAGAGTAAGAAAATAAGTCTTATTTCAATGTTTGTCTAGCGCTGCAGGCTTTATGATATAAGGTCTGTAGAGTGTTTTTGACAGTTTTAAATTTCAATTGAAAGATTGTCCAAAATGCAGTGTCGTTGAGGAAACGGATGCGGGGATATCCAGCGTAACGATTGAAAGTTGGTGGTCGATTCTGGACGCATCCCTAAGGGAATTTTGGTTTATAGTGGGGGAAAGATGTACCAGGTAGGCGAGGTGTCGGTAATGGATTATAAGAGGGCTGGTGATTGTTTGGAGAGGCTATAGTTATTAACACATGACAACCATCCAATCCAAGGCTATCCTCATGTAACCCTCTAAGATGTCTAAAACAGGCATTTAAGGGCATTTTATGGTTAATCATATTCTCCCCTATTACCACAAACGGAGGCACCGCATGACGATAACAGGCCAAGCATTAATCGCAGGAGTGATCGGTCATCCTATCGCTCATTCTTTATCGCCTTGTATCCATAATTATTGGTTAGAACAGTATCACATCAGCGGTGCTTATATTCCAATCGAAGCAAAGCCTGAACATTTAGAACAGGTCGTCAAGGGCTTCGCGCATATGAGTAACATGCGGGGTATGAATGTAACGATTCCGCACAAGGAAAGCGTAATGTTATTTGCGCATGAAATCGATTCTCTGGCTAAGCGCATTGGGGCGGCAAATACCCTGGTATTTGATAACGGAAAAATTAGAGCTACCAATACCGATGCTTATGGGTTTATGGCGCATTTGCAGTCATCGGTTTCTACCCAGCCGTGGGTTGGCAATAAAGCGGTGGTGATTGGAGCCGGTGGTGCCGCGCGTGCGATATGTGTGGCGCTGCAGGATGCGGGAGTTGCAGACATTGTGCTGGTGAATAGAACCCTTGCCAATGCTGAAAAAATCCAGATGGATTTAGGTGAACCCATTACGGTTGCCCCATGGGAACAACGTCACGATCTATTGTCTGGTGCTGGTTTGCTGGTCAATACCTCGTCTCTTGGAATGCAGGGTAAAGACCCGTTGGACATCGACATTGGGGCATTGTCTGCTACGGCCATTGTGTATGATATCGTTTATAAACCGCTTGAAACGAATCTCCTCAAACAGGCGCGTTTGCGCGGTAATCCGGTCGTCGATGGGCTTGGCATGTTGCTCCACCAGGCTGTGGGCGGATTTGAACGCTGGTTTGGGGTGAAGCCGGAGGTAACACCGCAGCTTCGCCATAACATTCTCCAAGCGGCAGGGTTGATATGATTATCTTAGGTATTGATCCAGGGCTTGGCACGAGTGGCTGGGGAGTGATCGAATCGATCGGTCAACGTTTACGCTATATTGGTTGTGGGGCAATCCGTACCAATGCTAAAGAGCCGCTTGCTCAGCGTTTACAGTACTTGCACGAGCAGCTGCAAACGATTATCCTTACCTATCAGCCGCATGAAAGTGCGCTTGAAGAAACCTTCGTCAATAAAAATGCCTTATCATCCTTAAAACTCGGCCATGCCCGTGGGGTTTTAATGCTCACAGCAGCAAAGGCGGGTTTGCCAGTGGCGGAATATGCGGCGACCACGGTAAAGAAATCGGTGGTCGGCGTAGGACGCGCTGAAAAGTCGCAGGTGATGATGATGGTCAAACAATTATTGCCGCAGGCAACCTTCGATAGCGAAGATGCGGCAGATGCATTAGCGGTTGCTGTATGCCATGCGCATATTGGCAACACACATCGTAAATGGGAGTCGGTATGATTGGTAAATTACGTGGGCTTATAGATTCAGTAGGCGAAGATTCGGTGGTCATTGATGTGGGGGGGGTGGGCTATGTCGCCTTCTGTTCGGCCAACACGTTACGCCGCGTGCCACACAATGGCGAAGTGATTTTATGGATTGAAACCCATGTGCGCGAAGACCATATTCACCTCTATGGATTTATTGATCAGCGCGAGCGTGAATGGTTTCGGGTTTTAACGACAGTGCAAGGTGTCGGCAGCCGAACGGCCCTGGCACTTTTAGGTGTGCTGACTGCCGATGATATTACCCATGCCTTGCTTACGCAGGATAAAACACCCTTTACCCGTGCAAGCGGTGTGGGGCCAAAACTGGCAGAACGGATTGTTACTGAACTTAAAAATAAAGCGATGGTGGCTACTGAGGGTGGCTTTGCTGCCGTATCTGGCCCATCACCATCAGCCGCAGTTGGAACAGCCGTGGGAATCGCTTCCTCAACAGCGCCCTCTAAAACCAGTAAAACCGGTAAAAGAGGAGCAGAAGCTGCTGCATCAGCCTTGCCAGCAGAATCCATGGCAAATACCGTTGCCGCTATTTCACGCGATGCGTTATCGGCGCTTACCAATTTGGGTTATGGCAGACAGGAGGCTTACTTAGCCATTCAGCGTGTGCTGGTGGATAGTGACACTCACGCTTTGTCGTTGTCGGATGTGATACGTTTAGGATTAAAGGAATTAGTCAATGCGTGAACAGGAAGAACGTTTAATTGCACCAGCAGCGCAAGTGGATGATCGGGTGGATCGGGCGTTGCGTCCGCAGATGCTGGTGGATTTTATCGGCCAGGCACAGTCGCGGCAAAATCTGGAAATTTTTATCAAAGCCGCGCGCAGCCGGGAAGAGCCGCTCGACCATGTATTGTTTTATGGACCTCCAGGTTTAGGTAAAACCACACTGGCGCATATTATCGCCCGTGAAATGGGGGTGAATTTCAAAACTACCTCTGGGCCATTGCTTACCAAAGCAGGCGATTTAGCAGCGTTGTTGACCAACCTCCAACCTAATGATGTGTTATTCATCGATGAAATCCACCGCTTACATGCCGCCATTGAAGAAGTGCTCTACCCGGCGATGGAAGATTTTACGCTCGATTTGATTATCGGCGAGGGGCCGGGGGCACGGACGGTGCGAATTGATTTGCCTCCATTCACCTTGGTGGGGGCAACTACACGCCTTGGCTTAATCAGCAATCCACTGCGCGACCGTTTTGGCATACCGCTGCGGATGGAATTTTATAATACAGATGAGCTCTGCATCATTGTTAAACGTGGTGCCGCTAAACTGAACTGCCCCATCAGTGAAGATGGCGCATTGGAAATTGCCAAACGCTCACGCGGTACGCCACGTATTGCCATTCGTTTGCTGCGTCGGCTGCGCGATTTTGCCGCCGTTGAAGACCAAGCCACCATTACCGCACACATGGCTGATAAAGGATTACGTTTATTAGAAGTCGATGCGGCGGGCCTTGACAGCGCCGACCATCGTTATTTACGCTTTATTGCTGAAAATTATCAAGGTGGGCCAGTAGGGGCCGAAACCATCGCCGCTGGGTTATCTGAACAGCGCGATACGATTGAAGATACGATTGAGCCTTATTTATTACAGATTGGCTTTCTGCAGCGCACGCCACGTGGTAGAATGCTGACGCCCAAAGCGTTCCATCATATTGGACTTGTGGCACCGCAACGTGCACCGGAGTTTAATTTTGAGGATCTGTCCACGTAATATCATGGGCATGCTCATTGCAAAACGACTGGCAACGGAATAATCGAAAATGTCTGTGCTTCTCACCGGCACTTGCAAATAATGGGGGTAAGGGGCAGGTGTGTCCAAAATCTGGAAATCATCCTTAAAAATATCTTTCGTTGACGGCTTAATAACAAAAGCAACCACTCGACAAAATTAATCAGAAATGGACTGCTTCATGACATATCCGGTCTAACACCTTGATGTACGTCACCGCACATTGATCATAACGTTCTTGCCTAATGTCTTTGAATAAGGTGGAGCAATCTGCTTACTATAATAAGTCTATCGATGTGCTTCAAATTGGTGTGCCAGCACGAGAGAGAGTCCTAAATTTAGAAGAAGGATCGCCACTTTGTTGATGGTTGTTGGCATCTCGTTCCTGAATTGATTTCAAGAGGATACCGGCGACATCAGCTTTGCCATTTGATTGTGCGTATTCAGCAGCACTTATTCCATTATACGTTTGATCGGGATGGGCACCATTTTCTAGCAGTTTGCTCACCATTTGTTTGCATCTTGTCTCCATTAAGTGATCGATAGCCAAATGCAGAGGCGGTTTTCCATCTGTTGTTTGTGCATTAGGGTCTGAACCATTTCTTACCAGATTGGTTATGCGGCGCACATCGCCCAATGTGATTGCAGTATGAAGTGGCGTATATCCCTGGGCATCATGGATGGTATGGAAGGTTGTTTCCTTACGCAACAACGCGACCATTGCATCATTTTGAGTCAACACAGCTAGATGCAGCAGAAGTTTCTGCGTTGACTTAATGGCTGGACTGTTCGTGAGTGCTGTTTCAACCTGTGCTTTATCCCCTTTCCACGTTGCATACAGTAGAGGTAAATGCAAAGATGGCTGAGTGTGCTGTAATTGTTCAATCTGTGCTTCGTTCATGGATGAAAACAGGGATCTTAAAACCGCGCTATGACCGAAAAGCGCAAGTAGTTCGATCTGTTTGATACCTGAAACGGTGTCGGTTTCAAATATTCTTTTTAGGCATTCGGGAGATTGGAAATAGACCTCAAGGAACCGTGGATCCCTTTGTTTTGCCAAAGAAAAAAAGAGGTTATTGTTCTCTTGGCGTTGGTTAATCTCCCAGATATTTCCAGGATAGGAGGCCAATAATGACCCAAACATTGCTGTATCCGTATGTTGCAAACAATAGAAAAGCGGAAGAAAGCTTAATCCATCACCTATTGTCTGCTGTAAAGGGTGGTGGGCTTGCAAGAAGCCGACCATATCATGGTTACGTTGAATAACGGCCAAATGCAAAGGGGTTATTTCACCAGCCTTGTAATTATCTAGACGCGGGTATTCCTCTAACAGTTTTTCATAGGCTTTTTGATCTCCATTCCAGGCGTAATAAAGCAATCTTGCTTTAGGTTGGAGTTGTTTAACGTCATCCTTGCGCAATAGGGAAAAGAATTGATTCAAGCGGCAGGATTCGCTGAAACGGCGTGCACTGTTTGCACAATTTTTTATTTTTTTTGGGTCCTGGCTTAACCCCAAAAGCGTTTTAGTTCCATCCAAATAGCCAATAATAACAGCAATATCCAGGGGTAAGTCACCGTTTTTATTTGCGACCAATGCAAGTGCAGGAGCGTGTTGAAGAATAAGCTCCATGAGTGCTGTTTGACGACAAATAACTGCCGTATGCAGGCAGTTATTTCCCTCGGCATCGATTTCGGTAAGTGGAAAGCCATAATTAATTAAATCCGTGGCAAAATCAGGGCTAAACCCTATGGCTGTGGACACATGGTTTGTTGTTATCCAGCCGTCAATCTGTTTTTGGCGATACGTCGATTGTTTCTCAGCCTTCTCTAACTCCTTCTTTGAAGACGATTTTAGTGTTTCCTGTACGGCCAGTATCTTTTCAGCAAAGGGGTAAAATGCGTGACTTTTTCGTTGTACAATGGCTGTGTGCAGTGCATATCTTACATAATTATATTGGGAATAAAGTTCAATCAGATCTGGTGATTTGGTTCGGTTTGTTCGTGAAAAGAACTTCCATAGATTGGTCCGCGATTCCTTATTCGAGGCTTGTTTTCTTTCAGATAATTTAGCCGACTCAGCTGTGCCAATGACCCCTTCTACGATACTTCTATCGGCATAAATTTTTATTAAATCAAAATAATGTGATTCCGTAGCCTTTACTGATGACGTGGCTGAGCGGATGTTGTCTTCTATATCGTTATACGTTTCTTTTGGTAGTATTGCAAACCATGGATGGTTCTTGCATGTCTCCAAAAACCCTTTGATATTGTTCCGGAAAAATTGTTCTATATCGTTGTTATTAGCAAGATACCGTGAAACTGGCTGTGAACGGTAATGGATCGGTTGAGTAGGATGCGAGGAGGGTTTTAAATAGAAACTGATTGATTCAAGGCAGGATGCAATAGAGATCGCTGATTCTTTCCAAATATTATTGCGCAAATCGCTAATGGCAAATTCTATGCGTTCATTTTCGCGCGTGATATAATCGGCATCACTATAAATAATCAAGGCAATATCGGTAGGAATGGTTTCTGACTGTTTTAATAAAGTTCCTCCAAAGCATGACGTGATACCCAATTGAAGTGGTCGAGTGGAAGATACGTGTTCAGGTTCAGCTAAATTACGCAAACTGTTTACGAGAGAAAGTGTTTGATTATCCTCTTCTAAAAAATCACAGGTATGAATAGTGGAGTCAACGGCATCTCCGTGTGCCAATAGAAACATAAACGTGTTGGAATTAATTTTACTTTTTAAATGCGTGGATAGTTCTTGTTGTGAAACTTTGTTATGGCCATTTCCCATGACACAGTAAGAAGTATCTGGATGTTCTTCGAGAAGTTTTATAAAAAATTTAAGGCTTAATTCATGAGCAGCTGCCCCAGGATTATCAGGTCCTACCAGTATGACATAGTCAAATGCCTTGCCTGGTGCAGGAATACGGTTAAAGTGAGCTAATTGTTTTGGGTTGTATTGAGTGTTTTTCATTGTTGATATCCTGAAATTAATCAAAACGTTACGGATACTATACTCGTTAATTGTGATTCTTATGTGATAATAAGATTAAGTCAGCTTGTTATTTCGATGGTTCATGCCCTCCTTAGAGAGTGCTCCCATCGCCCATATTACCGTACCTTATCCTCCATCACATTCGACCTTGCCTTTATCATCTAACAGCTGATAGCATCTTCATTACACGACAACAAGGGATTGAGGGACTATGACTAATGCTACACTTTCGAGTTGGAATGATTTAATTGATCTGTTGATCAGTTTTGAAGGATTTGAAACAAAAACGGCATATGATATGTATGGTATTCCTACCCTCGGCCATGGGTTTGCTTTGATTATTCTGGCACAGAAAAATCCGGCAATCTGGCAGATACGTTCGGATATTAACCTCCGTTTTGGTGAGGCAGGGATGCCGTTGTTGAATCAAGCAGGGCTTAATGTGTTGCTTGCCTGCGCTGCGGATCTAACGGCTGGTAAAAAAAATATCCGCGACCTTACTCCCATCGGCATAACAATCACCCGCCAGCAGGCAAGGGTCCTGGTTGAGTCGCATGTGCGCGAATTGGCTGCACAGGTAAGTTCCCGTTTAACCAATGCCTGGGACACGTTGGGTTGGGCCAAACGGGGAGGGTTGCTGCAATGGCTTTATGTACGTGGCATTGGCGCTTTGACCCAGGAATTGCAGAATGAATGGCGGCAGGGACACTTTTTTAAAGTGGCTGACGATATTGTCAAAAACTCACCGAAGGTGATTGCTTCGCGCAGCAAGCTGGCGGCTAATTTAATTGCTTACGGATCCTTTGACCGGCACGGTTTTTATTCAGTCAGACCCGGTGATACGCTGGGTTCTATTGCGGCACATTTGCGGCTTACACAGCAAGCGCTCCTGGATGCAAACGGCGCTTTAAAAGTCAATCCCCATAAACTTTCCATTGGCCAGGAACTTAAATTGCCGGTAGTGGCGTGAGATTTTTCTGGAAGTTAGTTTGCTAATCACGCTAGAATGGGTTCATCAAGGCAAGTGGGATGATACGTGGGAACACACATGCAGATCATTGGATTAACGGGTTCCATAGCGGTTGGTAAAAGCACGGTAGTGGAGTTGCTGCAGCACAAGCATATCCCGGTGTTTGATGCCGATAAAACCGTGCACCAGCTCTATGCTAAAGGAGGAAAGGCGGTAGCGTTTGTGGCGGCCTTAGTACCGACATCATTGTGCGATGGGGCGATTGACCGTGCTATTGTTAGCCAGGCGATCCTTAAAGATCCTACCTTATTGCGCAAAATTGAGCGGATTGTGCACCCCTTGGTGCAACTTGAAAAAAAACGGTTCCTGCAATGGGCACGTCGTACCCATCAGTCTCTCGTGGTTCTCGATATTCCCTTATTGCTTGAAAAAAACACCCCCGGGGCCTATGACCAGATTGTGGTCGTAACCTGTCCAACCGCTATTCAGGAAGAACGGGCCATGCGCCGCAAGGGCATGACACCAGAGAAATTTAAATCGATCCGTACCCAACAATTATCGGAATCCGAAAAGATAAAACGGGCCACCTATGTTATCGATACAGCCTCGACTAAAGCCAACACCGCGCACCAGGTGGAGGCGATGCTGAAGCAGTTTTTAGAGCATCCTTCGACAAAAAGAGTGGTCCTGAGACGAAAAAGGAATAAAAAGCCTCTTGATTAGTGAGAAGATTTGCTGTAAAAGTCTATCTCCCTATCGCCTTTTTATGTGACCCCTTCGTCTAGCGGTTAGGACATCACCCTTTCACGGTGGTAACACGGGTTCGATTCCCGTAGGGGTCACCATCTTTCTCCTTACAATTCAATGAGTTGGTGCCTTATCCCCCTGGGGGTAGGAGCGGTTTCGGTAATATTTCGGTATTATCCGTGGGAGAACTTTCATACACTTTAGTGCACAGAAAGCTTACCTAATCGGTTAGCTTGATCCCAATTGAGGGAACCAATTTACCATATATTAAGAAAAATGTGTCATGCTAAAGTTATGAGCATGAAAGAATGCAGAGGAGAAATTCATATGACACTTAGCTTCTTGGAAACACATGATGATGGCAGATATATTCCTAGTTCTCGATCAGTATGTTTCCATGCCGATGATGGAGATAGACATGTGCTTTTTCAAGTATCTGAGGAGGCATTGAGAGAATTGAATAAGCTAAGGGGTTCGCCATTGACAGTTAGCTTTGATGGTAGTGGTTATGAGGAAGCCTTTAGGCTTAACAAAGAACAGCTTCATAGGATCGCAAATGAGAAGTATAGAGAATCAGGTATCATGACCAATAATGAAGAGAATGTTACTGACATTTTGATCACTTCGAAAGATATTACGTAAATTTGTAAAAACATCTGGAATGCCCAGTTCTAAATTAGTCTCACTGAGACTGTTCATTAAACTGTGTCAAGCAATGTTAAGCTTGATTCTGCCATTAAAGTGGCAATTGAGCTGAGAAACGATAATAGCCCAATTAGCGACTGGCATGGTCCACTTTAGCAGAATCTTCTGATAGGCACAATAGACCAATTTGAGCAATGCATTTTCAGAAGTAAAAGCAGCTTTAGTTTTGGTATATTTGCGTATCATCCGATGTAATCCCTCTACAGCATTTGTGGTGTAGATGATTTTTCGGATATGGTTATCATATTTGAAGAAGTTGGATAATGCGTCCCAATTATTTTGCCAAGAGCGCAGGACAACGGGATATTTTTTACCCCATTTTTCATCGAGTTCGCTGAGTGCGTATTCAGCTTGCTCTTTAGATGTCGCCTGGTAGATGCGCTTAAGGTCGCTCATAAATACCTTCTGATCCTTGGTTGCAATATAGCGCATAGAGTTGCGGATTTGATGGATAATACAGAGCTGCACTTCTGTTTTGGGGAATAGGGAGTGGATGGCTTCTTGGAAGCCGGTTAAACCATCGACGCATGCAATTAAGATATCTTTGACACCCCTCTCTTTAAGGCTAGCAAGTACACCAGCCCAGAAGTGGGCACCTTCGGTGTCATTGATGTATAATCCCAGGATATCCTTTTTTCCTTCTGAAGTTACCCCTAGTAGAGAATAGATCGCCTTAGGGACAACTTTTCCCTCTTCTCGAACCTTAAAATGGACAGCATCAAGGTATAGCAGAGGGTAGACGGATTCGAGTGGGCGATGGCGCCATTCGTCCAATTCTGGGAGCAACCGGTCAGTAATTTGAGTGATAGCAGCGGACGATATTTCCACCTGGTAGATTTCCTCAAGATTAGAGCGTATATCAGAATAACTCATGCCATTAGCATAGAGGTTGAGTATTTTCTGATCGAGGTCATCAGTAAGAACCGTCTGTCGTTTCTTCACAAGCTGGGGCTCAAACGAGCCGTCACGGTCTCTGGGAGTAATGAGATCAAAAGCCCCAGAACTGCTTTTGATACGTTTCTTTGTATGGCCATTGCGTCTGTTACCTGGGCTATTCTCTTCGGATTCAAGGTGGGCAGCTAACTCCCCTTCAAGAGCAGCTTCCATGACGCGTTTGACCATAGGGGCCAAGGCTTCTTGGAGACCTTTGCCTGATTGAAGTAAAGCAAGTATCTCTTGTTCTGATGCAGATAATGATGGTATTGGTTTTCTTTTTGACATAGAGGTGTCCTTTAATAAAAGTTAGGTTCAGTCGCTGTTATGCATCGTTACGTTCGCTACGCTCACTACACGATGCATAACAGCTTTCTGCTTAACTTGCTATCAAGTGACACAGTTATTTAAACACTCCCGTCTCACTAGCGAGGCACTCCTCATTATTAAGTATCCTTGCCTTGCAACGCCTTAGAATCAATGCCTATTGAACATGTTAAGGAGTGAATTAATAAGAAAAGTAACCGCCAAGCAGTGATTCGGTGGCTACTTTTCTTAGGTGTTCTGCTTCTTAAACCAATATGATTTGGTCTTCAATTTTCTGAAACTTTTTTGCAGAGACATCGGCGTCCTGAGTGTATGGTGTCTCATAAACTCCTGGATACTGCTTTGCATATAACCCATGCGAAAGGACGCGTATTTCCCGTTTTGCTTCATCCACCAGTTTATCGCGTAACCACCTGGAGTGTTGGTGGTTTAGTTCAATTCCGGTAACTGTATCCAGTCGGACGATGATCATTTCTAGCACTTCATGAATAGCTTTAAACAAGGAAGCACTGACTTGGTATTTAGGATTGAGTGGTTGGAATTCATAACCTTGTTTATCTTTAAAACTTCGTAATGTTTGGGATATCCAGTGCAGAAAGAAGTTAGAAGCATCTGTACGTGCTATCATAGCAATGTTAATAGCTCCCTGTTCTGAGAATAGAAGCGCCTCTTTACCCTCTAATCCAATTGCTTGTGCCTTGACCATTTTAGTCATAGATGCATCGAAAAAGGACTTAAATTGATGGTACAGTTTTTCTGTTCTATTGTGATTGAAGCAACCCAGTGCTTTGCTTAATTGCCTTGCGGTAATCCAAGGTTTGTTATCAATTTCATAGAAGGTAAGATGAATGCCTCTAAATTTGAATAGGTGAGTAGGGGGGATGGTTTGGTTTTGAGATTGTGTATTATTAGCCATATGGCCTCCTTATGCTTTTGTTCAATGCATGAGCGATAACAGCAGAATTACTGGTATCGGGAGTTGAACACAGCGCATAAGTGCTGCGGGCGTATTTCCCTTGCGGGTATTATATTTCGCCCTCTCCCGACACAAAATGTGCAGGGCACAAAAAAACCGCATTGACTTTCGGGTGCGGCAACCGCTTATGCAAGAGTGTTCAGCTCTAAGTTTAGGGTATGCTAAGATTGGTTAAGAATCAATGTATTTAACCATGAGTTAATTGGAGGTTAATTGTTTTCATTTATGAATAAAGGGGGGGATTTTTATGTTGAAGATTTTTTCAGAGTATTTGGGGATTTTCACTGCATTGGGAATTGGAATACCAACTGTGGTAACTGCTATTATATGGGCGACCACACGTGTTAGAGAAAGGTATTGCTCAATACAGATCAAGCATCAACGCCTTGAGCCTCCTAAGACTCGATATTTCAATGCTCTGGTAGCGGCAAAAACTCCAGAAGATGTACGTAACAAGAAATTTCAAAGGGGGCAATTCTATATTATAAATACAGGTAAGGATAAATATCTTGATCGTTATGAAATATTCAACAAAGAAGATGTACAACTAGATAAGAAAGGCATAGAAAAGAATATTACAAATTCTGAGAGTGAATTGCCCTGCCAATTTGAGATACCTTCTGGTATAGAAGGTGGATACAAAGAAGTGTCAATAAAGCTCTATATCCGAGGATGGACAAAACCTAAAAAGTTTAAAATAAGCATAGTTCCATAATGATACCCAACCCATCATATCCTTCATATCGTTTTGTCCACCTAGTTTCATAATCTTTGTATCAAAAATGATTTCACTCTTCTGAAATACACAGTGGCTGAATTGGCTCAGCAAACCGCTTCCTTGCCTCTAAGATTCTATGAGCAATCAATACCTCACCTTCATGCTCTATCGTCTGGCGTTCCCCATATTTTCTTGGTGCGATTTTTGCGACATACCTTTTTAATGCATCTATCCTTAATTTGTCGCGCATTATCTTTTCAGGACTGTCGTTATTGGGGTCTCCATCCGCAATTTCAAGGATTTCTTCTGCATAGAAATCTGCCATCAGCTCGCGCGCGTATGCGTACCTGTCTGAAAACCCTTCTATGTTTTCTTTAATCCATTTATAAACAGTAGTCCTGGAAGGCATGTTATGATCCTGACAGATTTTCAGGAGGCATTCCCCGTTAATCATCCGTTGAATGATTTTATCTGCAATGGGAGCCACATAAGCGAGTGGCCTACCGTTAGGCTTCTTAATGGAAACGAGATTGTTTGAGGTCATAAAATTTTCTCCTATTATCATTTTGGTTAATTATCACGTACACGATTGACAGCATCTTGTAGGAGTGCAGCCAATCCTGGATTGTTTTCATGTTTAATTTCCTGCTTATCAACATATCCTGCTCGATTTTTGAGGTTAAAAATCAAGACTGCAGGATTGGCATTTATCTCACCTAAGGCAGCCTGTTTGGAAACAGCATCCCAATAAGCCACCGAGGCGGTTTCTGCTTTTTGAATAGTCGATTCGAATTCTGGACGTTTTGCCCATTCTTCAAATGTGGAGCGTGCAATTCCTAATTTGGTAGCAACCTGATTTCTTGTGCTGCCAGTTTTCATTTCATCCATGATGGTATTGCATATCTGTTCTATCGTTAACGGATAATCAGGGTGTAGGTATTTAGGGCGTGCCCCAAGTCTTTTATGTTTTGCCATTTGTTATTCCTTTATGAGTTATTGTTAATGAGACGGTGATTTCTGAATTGTGTGAACCTTATTTTTCGGGCGGGAAGTATCCGATATGTTTTCCAATGGCTGTCAGGGCAGCGATAGCTACGTTAAATTTTTTAGCCTCATGTGCGCGGTGGTATAAATCATCAAGTCGGCGCATTACATCATCTGAGGTAATTTGAATCCGTTCGATGCGCTCAATGATCAAAATATCGATAATTCCCACAATGCTAACATTTGCTAACAACCGTGCGGCCTGCTCATTGGCCGTCTTTCGGCTGTAACCTGCCCGCATTGCGGCCTTTGTGCCGTTTAAATCAACCATATACTCATGACAAAAACAAAGTTGCTTTGGGGTAAGTTTTGGTAAGTTTTTAGGGATAGATGCTAAGGTAGATGACAAGGTGTTTGGCAAGGTTGAATTTGCCATAAAAGATGTCTTTTTAGTCATGGTCATTTCCTCCGTGTTCATGAATATTCCAGATTAATGTTTGCTCGTTTTCAAATAGAGACTGCTTTTGAAATATCTGAAGTGCTCCAGTAAAGGTGCGAATGGTAATAGACGAATCTTTGATTTCATAGAACGCTTCATCTCCCAACAGATAGAGTAAGCCCATTTGCTCACAGCGCTTATCGGTGCAAGTGCGATGCACACCAAAGATATCAATAACCGTCCATCGATGTTTGGTAAGGTCATGTACATGTTTATCAAGTAAGATGCCCGTGTTATTGGTAATCTTTTGCCAGCGTTGACGCGGAATAGAAGGGGGCGCTTCCATATACTCTAAGCGGGCGAAGGCTTCTGCCCATTCTCTTGGTATGTTGGCCTCATATTCGATAAAAGCCGCTCTTTCCTCTATGTCTATCGATAAGTAGCTAAGCTCTTTTACCTGTTCCTTCTTCTTGATGGGTAACGTGTGTAACATGGGTAACACATCTTTTGAAGCCTTGTTTTTAAAGGGTTCTATGAGTGTGCTGCCGTTACCCATATCGTTTTCATCATGAGTAACATGGGTAACAGAATAGGTGGGGTTTGTTACTCGTGTTCCACATTGACTTTGGGGAATGGGTAACGATTCCGAATCACTGCAACGATTGAAATGATTAGGTTTAACGGGTTCTGTTACCCGCGTTACCCCTGTTACCCGTGAATTGGGGGAAGCAGGTAAGTGCGATAGGAAAATATCTGCAAAATTATCGATCATGCGGTGACCTCCATATCGGCATCAGCCATCATGCTGGAAGTGAAACAGTACATTTTCTTTACCCCGACTTCTGGAAGCCGCTGATTCTTCACAAATCGATTCCCATCACCTGGAACAAGCATCTTCAATTTAACCAGCTCATGACACATTGCTTTATGATCCATGCCCTTACAGATTTCCTTTTGGAACACTTGGGGGTAGACGAAGAATTCGTAATGTCCTTCGTGGTTCTTACGTTTGAATCCTGCCTGGTTGATAATGCGGTTTTCCTTGTTAAAAATATCTTCCATCGTCGCAAAGCGACTGGCGGCATTGCTTTCAAAGAATGCACGAATATGGGCAATACCTTGTTCTGATTCTAAGGACGCAACAGACCCCCTATCATCCAGCCATGCTTTAAAGCAAGTTCCTACCGCTTGTATGACTTCACCTTGATTATAAGGTAACACACCAATTTGGATGGCAAGCTCACCTGCTGTAGCAACCAAGGCAAAGCGGCCAGCAACACGGCTGACTTGACCGTCTGCATTGTCAGGAACAAACGCTATTTGGAAAGCTTTCCTTGCTCCATTTAGTTGTTCAACAAGTTTATCTTTATGGGCAACAATATGCGTTAGAAATTCCCTAATTGCGGTGCCATAGTGGTGAGTAGCAGCTTCCTTTAAATGGGAGGATAACGCATCACCAGAGGCAAAACCATTCAGCGTGTCAAAGATTCCATGCTCACTGGCGATATCGGCGGGTATGTCTACCAACCGCACTTGCATACCGGCTTGAACACGTTTGCCACCCTCATTGATCTTATCGGATAAGGATATCTCACCCGTAGATAAGAACAACAAACGCCACTCATGGGCTTTGCGTAGCCCACCCCTAGATTTTGAGCGGTTCTTACCGGTACCGTTGGTCAGCATGTAGGATACTTCCCCTGCTTCCCTTCCATCAATTTGGCCTAATTCATCCAGGCATAACAGGCAATCATTATGAGCTTCTGCCACGGCTTCAAGGGCATTGCTGGTAGAACGCCAGCTTTGAATAAACCCATTATTGCTACCACCGCCCCACACACTTCCAGCCACTACCAGTGAAGTGCTCTTACCTGAAGAACTTTTACCTTTCAGGTTAAAACCGCCGCTTTCTGAACCTGTGATATGAAGCAGCGGTGCTGCGAAAGCGCATGATAGACCAAATACCAACCGGCTATTGCCTCTTGATGGAATAGCCACTGCTTGCTGCCATGATTCAAGTGTGCCCTTTGTTTTGAAGGTACGAAAATTGTGACTATCGCTTTGCAGATATAAGGGTTCAGTATCGGGAAACACTCTATCCGGCAACACAAACCGAGAAGCTCCATGCCAACCAATACGGGAAGTGCATTTTGCCCGCATAGTTGGGTTGGCCGTTTGGATGTATTCATTCAGGCGGTTACGGTTAGAGGTGCTGGTAGAGACGTTTAATCCAAGATGCATAAGTTGAGCGCGTAAATCAACGCTTTCACCCGCCAACATGCTAAGTGGCATTGTCCATTTGTGAGTGGTGCCGTCAGGGTCTTTCCATTCAAGCAACTTGCCCCAGTTCTCACCAGTTTCTTCTCTGACATGTGCTTTGACATACAAAGGAGAGCATATCCAATAGGATGTATCTTCATTCTGTTGATAGTATAGTCCGTCTTTGCGCATGAAGAAGCCACGGGGCATGGCTGTAGCTGGCTCTTTGGTAGGTGGTGGAGGAGGTGTATGAGTAAGTTGCTTTCTTACTTCATCCGATCCAACCAGACAATGCAGGTCGTTAAAGTCTGTAGGCTTATCCCTTTTTACGGTGTCCGGAAATTGCGGGAGGACAATCATACATCCATGTTTGGCAGCCGCTTCTTCTGCTTTTTCTTTTCCGGTATTACGCTCTTTCCATTGGTCATTATCCGCGGCAATAGTGATAGGGGATTGAGAATATTTATTCTTAATGGCTTTAATAACAGGCTCCAAGTTTCCAGCATCAAAGGCAATGACGGTTGTTATGCCTGTTGCCATATATACCGATGCACCGGTTGCGTAACCTTCTACACAAAAGAATGGCTTGCCATCTTCAAGTGTACCAATCACATGGAAGCAACATTGCTTCTTTCCGCCTGCAAAAAATCGCTTATCACCATTATTAAAAATGCGCTGAAAGCTCCATATTTTTCCATCAATATCCCTGACTGGAATAATGATTTGATTTCTTGAGAATCGAATTCCAAAGGCATCAACCTTCTTTCTTTGAAGATAAGATGATCCTCCTGTCTCCGACAACTTAAACCATATTTTAGCAGTTTTCTTTGAGGTTTCTTCATATGTCTTAAGAATTCCCTCAGCCCTTAACGCGTCTTGTTCTTTCCGTATTTTGCGCTCAGATTGAGTTACTACCTCACCATTATCGATGCTCCATCCCTTTTCTATAGCTTGGGAAAAATCTCCATAAGACCCATAATTGCCATGAAATATATACCAGGCACTTCTTGATTTTTTACGTATCCCTGAATGAAAGAATTTATGAAATTTTCCATCAGCAATAATGGGATCATGACAAATAACCCCATTTCGCAACATGGCTTCTTTAAACAATTGGCTATTGTCCATGAGTGCCTCCATTTACTGGTATGTTGCGAAGAACTTGATGAATGAGTTTATGTAAAGGTTGCCAGCCATCCGGTTCAAGCGGCTGTTGACTTCTTCTGTTATCCAGATTAAGACTTGATATACGAACTATTCTATCCCCGTGGTTTTGCTGGCAGGCAACACGGGGGTTTTTTGTATTAATTGGAGGCCTCATTACATGCCTCCTTTAGCAGAGCGTTCGATGAGCTTTTCTATCCAATCATGAGCAGACTGAGTTGGTATAAGTGTTCTTCGTCCGGCCTTAATGGTAGTTGGTGCCCATCCTTCTGATATTGATTTATAAAAAAGGGAGCGACTGATATTTGCCTGTTGGCAAAATTCGGGGATGGTTAGGGTTAGTTTAGCTGTATTCATGTTAAAACTCCTACATTGGTTGAGATACAAGTAGGAGCTTACCAGCGCGTTCGTGAACAAGCGAATGCTTAGAGGACAGTTTTATGAGTCTGAAGAGAAGTCATAAACCTGCAGGGTTCGTATTTATAGGATTTTCTATCCACAGGGGAGCAGGTAAAGTTGGTTTTTTACCTTCAATCCAAGAATTGATAATATTAAATATCCAACTTTCAGCCCGATCTATTTTAAATCCTTCTAGGATAGGTGGGATAAAACGTAGCACTTCGCCCTTATAAACATTGTCGCTTCCCGAACGGCTCACTTTTGGTTCTTTTCCAGTTATTGTGTAGTAAAGGTTACATAAGTTAACAACAAAATGTTCTGCTGTTTTGTCTACACCTTTTCCTACTCTACTATGTCCATCTTTTGGTTTTTTAATTTTTTGGTCATTCTTAACTAAAGCCATATCCACGCACGAATCTAACCATTTAAGATCAGGCATATTTTTTAGTCGGATTATACCTCCAAAAT
This sequence comes from Alphaproteobacteria bacterium, assembly GCA_016722515.1. Lineage (NCBI taxonomy): Bacteria > Pseudomonadati > Pseudomonadota > Alphaproteobacteria > Alphaproteobacteria bacterium. The sequence continues at coordinate 1,017,337 of JADKJE010000001.1, read as the reverse complement.
ATTTATAATTCTCATTATCATCGACTTTAATGTTGGTAGGTGAATATATCCATGGGTATCCACCGTCTTTAGTAGCTATTTCTTCAGCACAGGTGGAAAGCAGTTGGGCACAAGCAAGTTGTTCATCTGCTTTGTGAGAAAAAAAGAAATTAATGTCACTGTCAAGTGGAAGCAAGGTGTTTTCTAATGTCTTAGATAATTGAAATATTGCTCGCTTTAATGAAAGTAGCTTATCACGGATATTAGGTTCCTTTACTTTTTGAGGGGCTGCTTTGTGAGCTCCTCTAATCAAATTCCGGAGATGATGCTTTCTTTTGTTTTTCCAGAGCATTTTTTCTTCTTGGCTAATCGGAAGGTTGTCGCATAGGTTGCTTAAAAGATGGTCAGATAGTTTTTTCTCTAACTGGTCTCTAGGATACAGAGGTGCATATATTTTTTCTTCCAGGTTTCCTCGATCAATCATCTCATCTACTATCATGGTGGGGGCAATACCTGGTAACATGTGATATATCGTTCGGTACCCAGCCAAAATTACATTTCGCGCATCCTCTCGAAACTCGCTGGAGCTATCAAGCGTATATTCAGAACCAGGCCAACGGTGGCTGTATATTTCATATAGCAGCTTATTATTATCTTTAATTAGGAATGTGGTAAATTCTTCTAAATTTAAAGAGCCAGAAGCAATCAGATTCAAAGCATCTGCAAGATAGCTATTTACTCCTCGATTGTCTGAGCTAGCCAGATCAGTACTCATTTGATACCTCGTTTCAAGTTAACGACATTGTTTTGGTGTACAATCCCCAGTTCAGGCAACTTAGCCCGTATAGTATCGGCCACGTAATCAGGGCAAAGATGGGCGTAATGGCGTTCACACACGCGAGTATCAGAATGGCCTAACTGGGTAGCTATAATTGCCATTGATACACCCTGCATGGCTAATTGGCTTGCGTGAGAATGACGTAAGATATGGAATGAAATAGCTGGTTTAATATGGGCATGTTTACACGCTTCGTTTAAGCGTCTTGCCTGATGGGATTTGCCCCATGGTTCTTGGTCGTTCTCTCTCAGGAAAATAAAGTCTTCACCTTTCTTTCCATTGGTGTGCTGTTGAAAGAAACGCTGGCCTTCCTGCGTTAGCACCACTCTACGGGGTTTACCGCTTTTGCTTTCCCGTACCAATAGTGTACCGCTATCACTGTGGAAATCATTGCTGGTAAGTCGGGTTAATTCACCATAACGACAACCGGTGAACAGGGCAGCGGTCACCATGCTTCTAAAATCAGGGTCACAGGCGTTAATTAAGCGAATGCATTCATCTTTGTTCAGATAACGTATGGTTGGACTGTCAACATTATGGAAAGGCTTAACCTTACGCCATGCTTCATCACTCGCTACATAACCTTCACGGAAAGCATGATTGAGGGCGGCCTTTAAGATGGTTAGGATGCGGTTGACGGTTGATTTTCTGCGTCTGAGAGAATCAGGATCATCACCCATTTTATCATAGTTGACGACTTCCCCTTTACGGCTACGCAATCGGGGAGGGGTAATGGCAAGTTTGTTCCTCCAGGTTGTTATGGCCTTAGGGGTTATTTTGGTTAGCTCAATATTCCCTAATTCTGGCTTGATCTGAGTTTCAATTGTACCGGCAGTATAGCTATAGGATTTTCGTTCATGTTTAAACCAAGCAAGATAGTCATCAAGGGCGTTAGCAACGGTGTATTTCTTTCCATAGGAGTTATCGATCCCAGCATCAATGCGTGATTGCTTATTAAACCATTCCCTGGATTTTTCTTGGGCTTGAGAGAAAGAAAGTATTTTCAAGCCATCAGCGTCAATCACATCGTCAGTGACACCAAGGGTTGTCTTAACATATTTTTTGTTTTCTTTTCGGTATCGCGCAATCCATGTTGAGCCGGTTGAGCCTTTATAATATCCGATATGCAATCCCTGGTCGATCCCCTTCCAGTAGGGCTCAAGGTTTACCTCAAGCTTCAATCGAGCAGCCCTGCTTTCCAGTTTCGTATCCCGTACCGTGCGTGCCATATGATACCTTTTTGTTTCGGTAATATTTCGGTACTATACATGGAAAAATTTTGGTGCACAACAGAAAACAATAATAGATATTATCCATATAGATCAATTGATTGTGGCTGTATCGTGAAGTCCACACAAGTCAACTTTACAGCCCTTTCACGGTGGTAACACGGGTTCGATTCCCGTAGGGGTCACCACTTTTTTTTTCATTGTAATTCAATGAGTTAAAGAAAGTGGTCCCGGAGGTGGTGAAGCGGTTTCCCCCAATTTTTCCCCATTAAACAGCCGAAAATAACTATGCACTTTTACGAAGTGTTGCAGACAAATGCGCTGTAACCGCCTTTTAACCATGAGGTTTGATAGTTACCGTCCGTTAACCAATGTGAGTTGGGTTTGGTTTATAAGGAGGGAGATTGGTTATGGGAAAGAATCAGCATGTTGTTTTTCGTGATTGTGAAGCTTTATTGATAAAAAGCCAATAAAATCAAGACCGCCCAACGAGCTTGAGGCTCTGCGTTTATTATTTATGAATGGCGAAATCGCTCTGGTACCGTTAGTTCGAGACAGCGATAGATCGGTGGTATCTCCTTAGGCATATCAGTATTCATGGCATATGTTTCTCTGCGGCTCATGATTTTAACAGTCGTGATCCGTTCCAAAAGTTCATGCAATTGCTCAAGAGGGAGATGGCAGTCCGCTTGTTTCATCCCCCATTCCACGGTTTTGAATGGGACTAAGGCCATGTTTGCTAATGGGAAATGTTTGCTCCACAAAGGCACTGAAGGCCGTGTGTAAGGGGGAGGAGGGGTAGGGGCGAAAAAAGTTCCAAAGTCGAGAGTGCAAAAGCAATATTAGATCGTATCTACGAGAAACGTAGAATACACCTGAAATCATCATAAGTTTTTTCAAGAAAGGCGAAGTGCCGCACGTAGTATAGTGCTGATTTATTGTCTTGGGTTATGTGTATATTGACGATATGTGGTTTTTGCTATAATATAATTTAAATTAAATAAATAATTATTATATTATGAAACTTAAAGCAGATAAGACCAATCTTGCCTTGGTCAGAAAATTTGAGGATACAGCAGAATCGTTTTCTGAAAAAACAGCTGTAATACACAATCATACCCCAATAAGCTATAAAGAGCTAAACGAACGTGCAAATAAACTAGCACGGCTGCTTAATGATAAGAATCAAAGTAATCATGTCATAGGTATTAGCGGCACAGATAAGTTTAATATGTTAATCGGTCAATTAGCTATTCTTAAAATTAATAGCACATTCGTTGTTCTTAATGATAAAGATCCAGAAAAAAGAACTAATTTTATCATTAAGGACTCTAATATTTCAATGGTTTTATACTGTGATTCTGAGAAGACCTCCCAATCTTTAAAAGATTTAGAGCAGATAAAGATACCAGAAATTGATTTATCCCACTACAGCAATAATAACATAAACTATACTACCACAGCTCCGAGCCCTGCTTACCTATTATATACATCAGGCTCAACAGGTAACAACCCTAAGGGGGTTATTCAGACACAAGAAAATATTGTTCATCAAATAGAGCGTTATACCCGAGACCTAAAAATAGGCGCTACAGATAGTTTATTTCAATTAGCCACTTTTGCTCATGATCAAGCTATCGTTGATATATATGGAGCTTTATTAAATGGTGCTACACTTGTGCTGCATGAATCTTTACTAGACAGGAACGCTATTCTTAGTAGTATTAATGATAATAAAGTAACTATTTTTAGTTCTATCCCTTCAATGTTTTCATTAATATTTGAGGATGCATCTGGAAGTTTTCCTCCATATCTTAGAGTTATTACTATCGGCGGAGAAGAAACGACATTAGAGCATGCTAAATTATTTCAAAAAATAGCTAGCCCTCATTGTGAGCTCATTAATGGATATGGTGCCACTGAGTGTTCCTGGGTTTCTTCCTATACCATTACCACAGAAACGGATCTCCATCGATTCACCTCTTTTCCTTTGGGGGCAATTACTGAAGGGCTCGACTATCTTATTGACGGATCAGGCAACTATCCTGAAGGAGGCGAGTTACTTATTTCAGGACCAGGAGTATCTCCGGGTTATCATAATAATGATAAAGAGAATAAAAAATCGTTTACTATAAAAGAAGGAAAAACCTATTATAAAACTGGCGACATTGTTGAAAAGAGTAAATCAGCAGAAGACTTACAGTTTATAGGGCGCGCTACCTGGCATGAAAAAATTAGGGGTAAACGTGTAAATATTAAAGGAATTGAAGATTTATTAACTGAAAAATTAAAAACACGATGCTTTGTCATTGCCGTAGGAACGGGGATTGATAAAAAGCTCATTGCTCTGTATCACAATAAAGAGAATATTGAAATAACGAATGATTATTTGCTTGGAGAATTATCCGGAATGATGGTATCAGATGTAATACCCATATCTGATATACCTTGTTTGGCAAATGGAAAAGTGAACCGAAACGCATTAAAAGAAGCTATTCCTCAGAAATATTTATCAAAAACACCAAGTGGCCTAGTTAAAAATGATGATCATTATAATTCTCTCGAAACTATAGGTGATTTAATTGAAAAAAGTTGGAAGAATATGTTTGGTGATGCTAATCCCGAAATATTTAACCGTACATTTTTACAGCTTGGAGGAAATTCTCTTCAAGCAATGCAATTAAAAAATGTTTTATCTACTTATTATGAAAAGACTTTTTTTCAAGCCATCGATATTCCCCTATCAATTATCTATAATAGCAATATTGATGATCTAATTTTTCAAATTAGAAAGTTATTTGTAATATGTGACATAGAATCAAATGACCCTATCATTCAAAAAGTGAGCATCCAGCTCCCTTATTTCGAAGTATCAGGGCTATACGCTGAATGTTTCGAGTCTAAAAATGTTCATTCTTTAATTATGAATGATGCATCTTTGCTCATATTAGTAGAATATTATAATAAAAAGTATAATATAAATATTTGCCACTGCTTGAGTAGCGAAGATTTTATAAACAAAATATATAAATTTTCTAAAACTGATAAGTCGTTGCAGGTTGGTCTTACTTTTCCAGTAACAAATATTGCAAATGCGCATCCGGTATCATGTATACTAAGTGTAAAAGAAGGTAGTATAAAATTGCTTTTTTCGAATTCCGCTGGAAATGATAATCATTACCATGAAAAAATTATGGGAATTGTTTATGAAATGAAGGATACGGCTCCTGAGGTCTATGAATTATTTAATAAAATTCAGTTTGTAAAAGGCAACATAATCAGGCAAGATGATTTTGTTTCCTGTAGTCTAGATGCGATTCTATTTCTTAAAAATGCGCTTAGTCATGGTGTTGTACACGACCGTATTATAAGTGATGATGAAGGCAATGTCACAAATCTACCTCCTGAATTTTTAAAAACTGCCCAAGCAGATTTACCACAGTATGTCTCATGTGATCAGTCATTTAATGGAAAAGAAGGAAAAAACCTAAATACCCATTTGTTAAAGCACTCAAGGAACATTGTTTTTGAGCCAGTAAACAAGTCAAGTATAAATAAACCTCTCACGATAGAATCAAAATGCTATTTATATAATAAGGTAGGAAAATTCGTTAGTATTATAAATGAAGCTTTTCAGAGTAAGAATGATCCAAATGTATCAAAGATACAGAGGTAATTTTGTAGAAAGGAAAAGTTTTCACCCCAGCGCAAGTGGCAATGGCATTAAGTTGATACCATGACCCCCATACTTGGTTTTTTAGGGGGGGCTCCTCATACATGAAGATATAAGATTTTATGTTTGACATTTTTTCCCTAAACGTGGACTCAAGAATCTTGAATAGGAACCGCTATGCAAGAATTTTAGAGTCCTCGTTTATAAACAAAATCTCTTCCATAAAATTTAGGCCCTTTCCGATAATGATCGTTCATTTTTCTTAAGTTTCAAATTTAAAGAACCTGAATGGGAACGATATGGTTTTGCTGGTTTTGAACAATTCCCTGCTATCCAATGGAAATTGAAAAACATTCAGAAACTTAAAACAGATAACCTGAAGAAGTATAAAGAACAGTATGAGGCGTTGGGAGAAGTTTTATCTTTTTATCACCCCTTGATAGTAACACCGGGGCGCAAAACATGATGACTATTGCAAGAACGATGGAACGGTGATTTAGGAAGCTTCTTCCCATTCAGGATATGGTTCAGGGGATTCGCCTTTGCGCTCCACTATCTTGGGATACTTTGTATCTTTATCTGAATAATATCACCTTTTATGTTGATCCAAATAAATCGTTGTTTATTATAATAATTATTTGTTAATCCAAGAAATGGAATGTCATGTCAAAGGACGCATCTTCTTCACTTTCTAGTGTCAAAGCATTAATTGCTTCTTTCAATTCAGCTCCCATGGTTGCTGTCCCTGCAGGGGCAAGAAATCCTGGGGGCAAGCTTGGAGTGTCCCCTACTTCAATCGCTACTCCTGTCACTCAGGAACAGCAGCCATTCGTAAAATCCTTACGGGATATTCTAACCGGGATTATTGAAAACGGAAGTGTTAGCGATTCGGACAAGCATTTATTAGAAAAGACTTTAGAAAATCCAGATAAACTCTTAATCCAGAGTTCAATTACCTTCCTTATACGGCAGAATTTAGATGTAGCCAATGAACTTTCATCCATGATCATTCATAGATCAAACAATGCGCCGAATAGCTATTTGCCTTTTGCCTCAACTGAATTAAGGTGGGGCGCAGTCGAAATTTTGCTGAGGCAGGGGGGGGCTATTGCACCCGAACAATTTCCTATTCTCTTTGATGATATACTTTCTAAAATTAAATCGCACCCAATTACCTCCCCTAATTTTGAAATTATGCGTTCTGTTATCAAGGCGCTTATAAATCAATGTGATGATATTAACCAATCCTATTCCCATGAAGGAATAAGCTTTGAAACTATAGCATTTAGTTTAATGATGGAATGCACAAATAAAGTATATGGGCGTTATTGTATAGCTATCCTGGAGGATATCCTGGATTCAGGTAAAGTAAATCCTACACTTTGTCAGACGAGCCAAACAGGCACCTATTCTTACTTGGAATGGGCTGTTAACCTATCGGCTTTGCCTGTGGTTGAATGTTTAATCCAGAAAGGTTTTACGCATACGAATCAATGTATCAATCAATTAGTTGAAATTGCGCTCCTTTCTCCATCTATCGATATCTTAAAAACACTGCTTGTAGCAAAAAACCTAAAACTAGACTTAAATTATCTGAACGAACATGGATTGCGGCCCATCCATGTTGCGGTTATAGGCGAGGATTTAAATAAATTAAAAGCTCTTGTCGAAGCTGGCGCTGATTTATCATTATGTGATTCTTGGAATGAAAGCGTGTTACTGAAAGCGCATCTTTTAAAAAAACCAGCCTTTATCACTTATATCAAAAATCAGTATCAACAGATATTACCGAATCCTCAAGAGCTCATTTCAGCCATTAACAATGAAGATGTCGATTTCCTGGCTACATTTTCCGATCAAGCACTGCGTATCGCTCTGGATAAAGAAGGAAACCAGGCCATTCATTTGGCAGCTAAGGCTGATAAAATCTCTATTCTAAAAGCATTAGTCGATCGTAAGGCCATCATTAATGCTGTGAATTTTAATCGAAAAGATGTATTAGAATTCGCTGGCAAGAAAGTAGATGAATATTTCAATGCCATGCATCATAACATCGTTCAACAGCTCAAGACAGAAGAGAACGGCATCGCTGAATTAGGTTTTGACGGCTCTATCAAATCAGGGCGTCTCCCGATGATCTTTGCAAGCAATCAGGACGATAAGCTAACGATTGCGTCTGACATTTCAATACTTTATTCTGAGATAGAAAAACTGCGTCCGCGCTTACATGCCCTAACCTTGTTAGGGGAACTCAATTTTGCACAAGCATTGATTTGTCATGGCTCGAATGTGTCCACCCTATCACCGATACTGGGAAATGCGTATGGGGTTTATCCAACGAGAAGAGCTCCTCAGTGGATTAAACTAGGGGGTGTTTCTTATAATATGAACCTAACTATTTCATTTGAAAGCGAATTCTATGTCTCAAATAAAAAGATTATCAGTGGGATGGTACATGAAGGCGGCCATTTGCTTGATTGTTTTTATGCACAATATTGTGGTAATCAGCATGTAGAGCTTGATTTTCATGCCACTAAAAACGCTGTTACCGAATGGCTTGAGACTAATCAAAATGCTATAACTGATCAACAAAAAGAAATCATAGAAAGTGTTATTGATTGTGTTATTGGAAAATCTTCATTTGGTAAAGATTTTAGTTTGGGAACAAGATATGATGATGAAATTGACATGAAAAAAGAATTATTTGTGCGCATTCACGAGGCAGTGACGCAACAAAGAACCGATCAACATCTCCAATCCATCCCACCTCTATGGGACATATTTCAAGACATCGTTAAGCAAGAAACACTGTTGGTTAAACATTTAATGGCACATCAATTAATCCGGGATTGGGGTTTAATGGAAACGGATTATGCCAATATGCGGGAACTTGCGGATAGTATTATTACCGTAACTGAAGAACAAGGAATAGAGATTTTTGATATCAGTCAGCCAACGCCACCAACACCGCTAGCTGAACGGTTAAGCCCACAACTAAGCGCTGATATGTATCAAAATCTGTTACCTATTCAAAATAACTTCGTAAGATTGGTTCCATCAGCCTACCCATTAGAAGATTTGGAGGGAAGGTTCCTTTCTTTATCTCATGATAACCAAAAAGACTTTCTTATTCAGCTTTGCAAAACCCCACATGGTATTGAAATATTATCTCAAATACTACCTAACATTCCAGATGTTTTAATTTTATTAGACAGGCTGGCAGCAGAAGAAAGTAACAATTATGGACTTCCATTCCTGCAAGAACAAGTATCACCCTGTCTTTTTGTCAGTACGATAGTTTCCAATAGCAAGATTTCCACTGCACAAAAAATTAAATTACTGGAAATGCTTGAGGCACGAGGCATTAATCTTTCTCAAAAATATAAACATAATAATGGAACAGAGTCTTCGATGTTACATTATGCTTTAATTCATCATTTAGACCTTGTTAATTTTTTTATCCCAAAACAAATTCCCATTAGTTTAAATGTTTTATTAATTCTTTTGGCTGGCATGAATGAAGTACAGGCCTCTACCATCATTGATCAAATGATCGAATTTAATTATGGCAATTTTATTGAAATTGATATTTTAGTTAATGATGGATTGGCCACATCAAAAATGGACTTATTATTGGCCAATCATCCTCAGATCATCAGTCTCTTTGATGCGATGAAAAAGCGTGATAACCGGTTAATAGTGCCTTGTATAGAGGGTCAACTCGATAAAAAACATCCCCCCTTTACCGCTTCAATAGCATTAGATAAAAAAGTGATTCAAGAAGAAACGTTCACAAATGGAGTCTCTTCCACGGATAACAACTCCCCCCGCAAATTTTCACCTCATACGACTTCCTTTGCTGATAAGTTTAAGGTCGATCTTGGAGATACATATGCTAACAAAGAAAAGGATCGGCGCGATCAGAGAAAAAAGGAGAGGTCAGATTCGGATGAAGGAATGCCGCGCTCACCTAAACATTGCTGTATTATGATGTAACGCATTCACCTCTACACCAACACCCCATTCAAGTGTGAAGTACAACACCCTGACATTTTTTTAGGAAGGCCTCATGTACTCCTGTATTTAACGCACAAATCTGTTATACTCTCCAGCTTCCATTTATATATTGTGTAGTGAACATGAGGGATTTCTATGTATTGCGGTATTGATTTTGGAACTTCAAATTCTGCTATCGCAGTAGCGACGAGTGGTTCCGTCACGCTGGCTCCAGTAGAAGGCCAAAGCACCACCTTGCCCAGTGCCATTTTTTTTAAGGCCGAAAAGAATATTCCTCTGTTTGGCCGGCAGGCTATCAAAGCCTATGCCGATGGCGATGATGGGCGGTTTATGCGGGGACTTAAGCGGATTTTGGGTACGTCGTTGATGGGCAATGGCACGCATGTCAATGGACGATTTTTGACATTTGATGCCATTATTGGCGATTTTATCCGTCATCTTAAGACCAACACCGAAGCACATTGCCAGGCATCCTTAGACCATGTGGTTATGGGCAGGCCGGTAAATTTTATCGACCATAATCCAGATGCCAATTTTAAAGCACAGGGTGAGTTAGAGGCTATTGCCAAAGCCGTGGGTTTTAAACATGTTGAATTTCAATATGAACCCATTGCCGCTGCCTTTGCGCATGAACGCACGCTTACCAAAGAACAATTGGCTCTGGTGGTGGATATTGGTGGGGGAACGTCGGATTTTACGGTGATCAGTTTATCACCCGATTCACTTCATAAAATAGATCGTACCCAGGATATCCTGGCGAATACCGGTGTTCGCGTAGGCGGAAATGACCTCGATAAAGATCTGTGCCTTACGTCCTTTATGCCACTGATGGGATATCAAAGTACGTATGGCGATAAAAATTTAAGCGTGCCGGTGGGGCCATTTCACGACATGTCTGAATGGTCGAAAGTTAATTTTCTCTATGTGCCACGGGTGCGTTCGCAGGTTCGAGAAATCCACAAGACGTCGCATGACAAAGACAAGTTTGGCCGATTTCTGACCATGATTGAACAAGAGCTTGGGCATCGCTTATTATCGTGTGTGGAAGAGGCGAAAGTGCAATTGACCCTGCGCATGACCGAAAATATCAATTTGAACTTTATTGAGGATGCGCTGGGGCTGGATATTACCCGCGACGAATTTAATGGTGCGATTATAAAACATCTGGATAAAATTTCAGTGTCGATTGCCGAATGTTTAAAACTGGCACAAACCGATGCCAAGCAGATTCAAATGGTGATTTTAACCGGAGGTACCACCGAGGTTCCCCTGTTGAAAGACGTGATAAACCAAACCTTTCCGCTGGCTACGATGTCGGAAGAAAATAAACTTTCGAGCGTGGGGATTGGGTTGGGTTATGACAGTGCCAGGAGGTTTGGATAAATAGGTTATTATCGAGATATTAAATAGGTAAGGCCGTTATTTAATCCCCAGCTTCGCCGATCTGCAGACCACATGGTTCCCTTTTCCCAAATATTCCACTTGGTCAAAACAGATGTTACGGGCGATAGGGATGCCGCGGCCGTGGTTGTCGGTGATGCGTTCGGGGCTGATTTCAAGGTAGGCCTGCCAATCAAAGCCTTCGCCCTCATCACGGATATGAACCTCGACCATATCCTGTAACTGATAGGCAGACACCTTTATTTTTTTATGTTTATGTTGGGGGAGTTCTAGGCGTTTGTGAACTTCATCTTCCCAGCGTGATTGCTGATTAAGAATGGTTTTTTCGTGATAGCCAATTCCTAAATTGCCATGTTCAATGGCATTGATCATTAATTCTGACAAGCCCAAAACGGCATCTTCAGCATTGCGGAAAATAGGGGCGATCAATGATGACAAGGCTTCTGTTTCGGCCAGTGTCTGTGCTTGGAAATGGCACTCCTGCATTAAATGCAGGGCATTGACATGCTGCGAAATTTGCGTGCGTAATTTATCATAATGTTTTCGGTCCTTTTGCGCAGACTGGACCAGTGACAACAACATTTCGCGAGTAAAAGGTTTTACCAGGTAATAATAGACACCGGCGCTAATGCCTTCGAGAATCTCTTTCTCGCTGGACAAGGCTGTTTGCATGATGACGGGGATATGATTAAATTTTGAAGTCTTTTTCATCCAGTCAATAAATTCAAGACCCGTCACATCCGGCATCAAGCGGTCAAGCACGATAACATCAATCTCATCTTGATATTGCTGCAGCAGTGCCCATGCCGATTTCGCATCTCGTGCTTGTAAAACACGATATTGATGATGTTCCAGGATGGTCGAGAGAATATCTAAGTTGAGGTCTTCGTCATCAACGGTTAATACCGTGCCCTTATAGTTTTTATGAGGAGGGGAATCTTTGAACGGTAATTCGAGTTCGGGTAATAGTGATGGCATAACACGATACTAATGGGTTAATACAGATTAACTCCTGGTATCCTAAGTGTGAAAGATTAAGGGCGGGTTAATTTTTTCCGATAAGCGTGAGTCAAAAGACATAAATAAGCGCAAACCGAAAGTGTTAATCCCACGCCAACACTTAAAACAAACCAGTCGTGACGTCTGGTATGGGGGGAATAGACTGGGTCATAAGAGATACAGGTAATTTGCCAGGTCCTTCCGAGTACATGAATGATATCAGCATAGAGCATCTGTTTGCTGTCTTGATATAATTGAGCGATATCAGGTACAGGTGTAGACGATTGTCTGCTGTAATAATAGACTAAGCTGCTGGGCTTGTTTGCGGCAAGATCTTCGATCGAAATATCAATATGCCTTGGATAAAGTGGAAAGAGGGTAGAATTGACGATTTGTTTAACGTCAAGCACCACGCGTACAAATCCTTGAACCAGGATAATGGCAGGTCCTTCGTTGGTTTCGATAAATTGGCTTTCCCGCTCTTCATCTTGATTAAGATAAATCGGTGCAAATATATGAAGTTCAGAAGAAAGCGTATTGGCAGGTGTTTTTAGTTTTAATTCTTTAGAGGTTTGCATGGGTACAACCGGAACCGCAAAATTCTTTCCGGTTTTGGCGATTAGAAATAAAGCTTTGCGTAAATTGGCATCCGAGCCTAAATCATACCCGGCCACTTCTTGTTCCCATTCCATAGGCTCAACATAATAGATAGGAAAATATTCTTTGCGTGAATTGGCGTGGGATAATTTTCCACTGGTATCGCGTTCAGTAAATGGAGATTCGGCTTCATAAATGGGGCGTTCATGGTCTAAGACCCTGGGGATCCATTCAATACGTTTAATGCCTGGGTATTTTTCTAAAATAGGCGCAGCAAAACTCGAAAACTCCTGGTGGTCGATTGAGTTTGCCGAAATGAAATAATTACGAAACTGGCTGATAACGGCCACATGATTTAAAACGGCTTCCTTCACTTTGTCAACGCGCAGTGAGGCATCGTTGGCAAATAAGGTGCCTTTTTCAAAACGATGATAAGCATTAATATAATAGATAGAACACCAGGTAAGATACATCCCAACCACAAACACCAACAGTGGCGGCAGGTAAAATAATGCGGCCTTTGAGGCGATTTGTTTAACAAAATCTTTCATGGATCAAGCAAATGATGTGCAGCACAGATGCGCCCATTCTAGGGATGTGCGCTTAAAAAAAGGTTAACCCATCTCTTATGTGAGTTGCTGAGACCCAGCAAGCTGCCGCCATGCCAAAGACAAAACGATGAATTCCCCGCTTTAATGAATGCCCAATGCGTTGAAAATATCATTCACAAAATTAGGGTTATTGTTCTCTTTGCCCTCAGCTGATCCTTGTGTTCCATCTGTTTCGGTATGGGTTTCGCTGTAGGAGGTCGGGATATCCAGGGCTGGCTTACCGGCCATCGCCTGCTGCATGAATGAGCGCCATATCCGTGCAGGTAGTGAACCACCGGTGGTTTTAGCCATGGGTGAGTTATTGTCATTGCCTACCCATACACCTGCAACCAATTGTGGTGTAAAGCCGATAAACCAGGCATCGCGGAAGTCGGTACTCGTACCCGTTTTGCCAGCAGCCGGACGGCCGATATTAGCATTGGTTCCCGTGCCTTGTTGAACAACAGCCTCCATGAGCTCGTTCATTTTATAAAGTGCATTTTGCTCAATAAGATAAGGCCGTTGTGGTTCAGGGTGTTTATAGATAACTTTTTTCTTATGGTTGACAATTTTTTTGATGCCATAGGCTTCAACCTGACGTCCGCCATTAGGGAAGTGGGCGAAGGCCTGAACCATTTCCAAAATGGTCACCTCATTACTGCCTAAGGCAATACTGGGATTGAGCTGTAGTGGGGAGGTAATGCCTAAATTTTTGGCTGTATTCACAATATGCTGCCAGCCTACTTGAGCACCAAGACGTACGGCTACGGTGTTGATTGATTTGGCAAAGGCCTGTTTAGCAGTGACTTCGCCGATATAGTCACGTTCAAAATTTTCTGGTGTCCATTTGCCAATGGTAATGGGTTCATCTATAAAGATATCGTTTGGATTGAGACCATTTTCTACCGCCGAAAGATACACAAAGACTTTAAAGAGAGAGCCTGGTTGGCGCAGTGCTTTGGTTGCACGGTTATACTGGCTTTTTTGATAATCGCGGCCACCGATCATGGCTTTTATCTGTCCATCGGGGGTCATGACGATCATGGCACCTTGCGACGCTTTCATACGCTGCGCATCTTTATCCATCAAATTAGACATGGAGGCTTCGGCATATTTTTGCAGCTTAGGATCAAGGGTGGTATAGATGGTAATGTTATTTTCGACATGGCCAATATAATTAGGCAATTGTTCGTTGATCCAGTCGGCAAAATAAGGCGTTTGCAGAATGCTGTTGCTGGTGCTGATGGTGGTTTGTGCTTTAGTTTCAGCTTTAGCCAGTTCTTTTTGGTTAATGAAATCAGCATCCATCATATTTAACAAAACCTGGTGGGTACGGCTTTCGGCAAGGTCTGGATTAATATGGGGAGCATAACGTGAAGGGGCTTTAATAAGCCAGCAATCATCGCGCATTCGTAGAGGTTCATTTTACGTGCAGGCTTATGGAAATAAAATTCTGAAGCGGCATCAACCCCATAGGTTCCGCCGCCCAGATAGACACGGTTCATATAGATGGTAAAGATTTCGTCTTTTGAGAAATTATATTCAAGCCATAATGCCAGCATCATTTCCTGCATTTTTCGGCGGAAGGTACGTTCTGGCGATAAAAAGGTGATTTTGGCCAATTGCTGGGTGATCGTACTGCCACCTTGAACAATGCGATGTTCTTTGAAATTGACGACGCTCGCCCTCAGCAATCCCCATAAATCGATTCCAAAATGATGGAAGAAGCGGCGATCCTCAGTTGCCACAACGGCATTCACCAGGTTTTTAGGCATGTCTTTAATGGTGAGATATTTACCGTATACGTTACCCAAACGCGCAATCACGCTGTTATCTTCGGCCAAGACGGTAATGGTTGGGGTTTTAAAATCTTCGGTCAACTTACGTACATCAGGGAGGTCGGTTGCAAACCAGGCACCCATGGCTAACAGCACAATAACACCCCAAACACCAACCACAAAGCCCCATTTAAGAAGGAACATAAGCACCTTTTTGTTACGCGAAGGTTGCTTTTTCGGTTTAGGTTTTGGTTTGCTAGGCGTGGCTGATTTACTCATTTCTCTTTAAATTCACTTGAAAGCTGGCGTTAATTCTGAATAATCTCTATTAAGAACTTTGTGGAATTATACATGGTTTCCCCCGGAGTTTCTACTAAAAAGGAAGCGATATGGTTTATATGCCTCATTGGCCGCAAGTGCTCGGTAAACGTCCTATTGACCTGGACTTGATTCGTATCAAAGCCCTGATGGAGGTGCTTGGCAATCCACATCTGGGCATGGCTCCTATTATCCATGTGGCTGGGACCAACGGTAAAGGTTCAACGGTTGCCTTTTTGAAAGCGATTCTTAAGGCAGCTGGTTTAAAAGTGCAGACCTATACCTCGCCTCATCTAGTTGAGTTTAATGAAAGGATAGATTTTGGCGATCGTACCATTAGCGATGCCGAGTTATTTGAGGTGATTGAATTGTGCCGGCTTGCCTGTGAAGAAGCAGAGATTCATCCGACTGTATTTGAAGGAACGACGGCAGCTGCTTTTGTGGCGTTTTCCAGACATGATGCGCATGTGTGTATTCTTGAAACGGGATTGGGCGGCAGGATGGATGCTACCAATTTATTCCCTCAACCTGATTGCACGATCATTACTCCCATTTCAATGGATCATATGGATTATTTAGGAAATACCATCGAGGAAATTGCCTTTGAAAAAGCCGGTATTATTAAACCTGGAGCACCGTGCATCGTCAGTCAGCAGCTCCCTGAAGTGATGGAGGTGATCCGACAGCGAGCCAATGAATGTGGTGCTCCATTATGGGAATATGGCAAACACTGGATGGTTACCCAGGCACCTGATGGTCTGCGATATGTGGAAGCTGGATATGAGTTGTTGTTTCCTCAGCTATCACTGGCGGGCGTCCATCAATATCTCAATGCAGGATGTGCGATTGCAGCAAGCCGGCGGGCAATACGTTTTGATATCAATGACCAGCAGCGTGTTCAGGGATTGCAAACGGCTCATTGGCCGGGGCGTTTACAGCGTATTACGTCTGGTCGTTTAGTGGCGTCATTGCCGCAGGATTGGGAATTATGGATGGATGGTGGGCATAATCCCGGTGGCGCAGAGGTATTGGCGCGCTGGATCAGTGATAATAACGATAAACCCACATGCCTCATTACCGGCATGACGAAGGGTAAGGATAGCAGCGGTTTTTTTGCGCCGATGGTAGGTAAAGTAACCGGAGTGTGCGGGTTCTGCGTTAAATCCGAACCTAATTCCCAGCCTGCTGATATGATTACACAGGCGGCTGGAAGTGTTGGACTAGAAGCGCAAAGCCGCGAGTCCCTGGATGAGGCGATTCATTATTTGGTTGATAAGATAAAAGAACCATCACGTATTTTGATTTGCGGGTCGTTGTTTTTGGTGGGGGATGTGCTTAAGGAAAATGGAAAACTATAGCTATAGACCAATTATTGGCTTTTTCCCTCCGAGCGGATGGTTCCACTAATGTTGGAAGCAACCGTATACGATAGAGCCGTTTAGCGAAATGGCATTTACCATCAAAATAAAGTTCTAAAAACACCTATTTTCATGTACGATCAAGATTCATAAGCTATAAACAAACGCCTTCATCCATGTATCGTACTCCATATTTCCTAGTTGTTGTTCTCCTTATCATCTCTTTTGGGGTTTGTTCATCTGCGCATGCGTCGTGGAATATTTCGCGCAAAGATATGGATTGTGCAAAATTAGCACTGGATGCTGGGGATAATGGCCAATGGACATCAGCCAGATCGTATGCAGCCCAGTGTCAGGACATCACGATTCGCAAAATTGTCAGCTGGCGCTATTTTACGACAACCAACGTACCTGTTATTTTTCAGGAAATTAAATCATTCATTGAAAATAACCCTAATTTTCCCCGCAAAAATATTTTGCTACGACATGCCGAAGAAGCCATGGGCAATCAATTAAGTGAGGCAGAAATTTTAGAATGGTTTGAAAAATATCCACCTATTACCGCTATTGGTAAACGACGTTATGGCGAAAAACTCTATAATCAAAAAAATCAAGATCCCGCTTTAAAACAACGTGCCATTGATTTGTTGAAAGATGCCTGGATGGAAGGCGATTTCGGCCCAATAGAAGAAGACACATTCCTCAATAATTATGGCAATCTTTTCACCGCAAAAGAACATGTTAAGCGGGCCGATAATTTATTATGGGCACAAAAGGTTACTCAAGCAAAGCGCATGATTCCTAAGGTGCCGTATGATTATCAAAAATTATTTCGGGTGCGGATTGAATTATTAACAAAACGCCATGGCGGTGATTCGTTAATCAATAGCGTTCCCACCCGCTTACGTAATGATCCAGGCCTGCTGTTTGACCGTATACAGTGGCGTGATAAACGTAATAATCCCCAAGGTGTTATTTCACTGTTAAGATCGGCTCCCAAAAACTTGCCTCACCCTGAAAAATGGTGGAATATTGCCAGTGATCATATTCGTACCATGATCAAATACCAGAAATTCCAGGAAGCCTATGATATTGCTCAAAATCATGATCTTGTTGAAGGTACGGTATTTGCCGAACGGGAATGGCTTGCCGGATGGATTGCCTTACGATTCCTGCATAATCCAGCCCTTGCGTATCGTCATTTCTTTAAGCTTTATCACGGCGTGGAGACCACGAGCAGTTTGGCACGGGGGGCCTATTGGTCTGGACGGGCAGCCAAGGAAAATGGCAATAACGATATTTCGGTACAGTGGTTTAAAACCGCATCTGCCTATATCACCAGTTTTTATGGTCAGTTGGCGTTATCTGAGCTTGGTACGAATGAAGGATTTTTACTGCCAGAAAAACCAAAAGTTGAAAAAAGCGATATCTCCCTTTATCAGCGTAATGAGCTGGCAAAAGCCGCTAATATTTTAACCAGTATCGGTGAAGTGGAATTAAGCCGCACGTTCTTGCAAGCGGCGATTGTTCAGGCTAAAACACCAGGTGAAATGGTGTTGATCAGCAAAGCTGGAATGGATTTTAACAGGGCTAACCTTTCTTTATTTACCGGTAAAGAAGCACTTAATCTTGGCGTGCTTATTCCCGATTATACCTATCCTATTATCACCGATTTAAAATTGCCTCCCGCCGGTAATGCTTTGATTCACAGTATTATTCGCCAGGAGAGTATGTTTGAGCAAAACAGCCGTAGCACTGCGGGTGCAACCGGTATGATGCAGATTATGCCAGATACCGCCAAACACCTGGCCAAAAAACTGAATGTTGCTTACGACCCGTATCGACTTTATCACGATTACCATTATAATTTAACACTCGGCCACGCTTTTGTTAAAGACCTGATGAGCCGTTATAAACAATCCTATGTATTAGCTATTGCGTCTTATAATGCTGGTCCTGGTAATGTGGATCAATGGATTAATATTTATGGTGATCCACGAAAAGCATTATCTATCTATGATGTCATTGATTGGGTAGAATTGATCCCCTTTAAAGAAACACGAAATTATGTCCAGCGGGTGATGGAAAATCTACCGGTTTATCATTACCGCCTGAAGCAACCCGTGATGATTACAGATTTATTGTGGACGAGTAATTCTTCTTCGATGCCACCGCCTCCTAAAGGAAATGCCTCTTATAACGCCACAGCAACCGATTTGGCACCGCTTTAAGCGCTTGTTTTTACCTTAGGTGCAGCGTTCATCGTCTTTCCCCCATCTGATTAACCGAATATTTACCGTTCGTGCTTATGGTTAGGTAAATAATTTCTTTGACGGGGATATTTCCATGCCTTTAACCAATCGCCTCATACCACTGGTCGCAAACGTACTCCATGTAGTATCGGTCACAACCTTCACCGTGGGTGTCTTGTTTCTGACAGGGTCGTGTGCTTATATTAAAGAGCATAGTGCTAATTATCAGTATAACCGCACGCGTGAAGCCGGTCTTGCTCCAGGCGAAGATATCCGTTCAACCGCAGATAAAGGCTCAACTTCCGATATTGATAAGGCGTTGGATTATACCCGTACGGAATATTATAATAAATTGATTCCACCTAAAAGCGGTTTTGGAGCAGAAATAGAAAAAGGTGAGAAAGGCGATGCTTCTTCGCCTGATTTTTCTTCTATTATTATTCCTCCGACATTGCCTGACGAAGTGGCAGATAAGCGTATTTCGCTTTCGGTAACGGAAGATACCTCTTTAAAAGATGTGCTACTTGAAATATCGCGCTTAGCGGATGTTGATATGGAAATCGACCCCAATATTAAGGGTGGCTTACTGTTGCGTTTTAACAATAAGCCTGTCCATGAAATCCTTGAGCGTATTGCCTACCTGGCTAATTTAAGATACGAATATAAAGATGGTATTTTGCGTATCGTCCGCGATCTTCCTTATCTTGTGAATTACCATGTGGATTTTCTTAATCTCATTCGTTCAAACGATTCCAACATTAACGTAAATACTTCCGTGCTTGGTAGTGGTGGAAGTGGCGGCAGTAGCAGTGGCGGCGGCTCTTCGGGTGGTGGCGGCTCTTCAGGTGGTGGTGGATCCGGCGGTGGTGGCGGTTCAAGTGGTGGTGCAAGCGGCGGCGGTGGATCAAGCAGCGGTGGTGGCGGAGGCGTTACGTCTGGTTCATCCAGCTCAATCACGGCTAATTATAAAGGTGATTTATGGAAAGATATCAATAACACGATAACGGTTATCCTCAGGGATAAAACAGAATCAAGCCTGCGTGATCCTGAAGAAGAAGAAAAACAGAAAAAACAACCCAATGGAGCTCAGCAAGCCCAAGGTGGAAGAAACCAGCAAGGCGGCAATGGTCAGCAAGAGAATGTTGCTACTTCGTTTTCTATGAATCAACAGGCCGGTATTATCAGTGTGGTTGCAACCGCTAAACAGCATAAGAATGTTCAAAATTATTTGAATAAGCTGATGCAGACGGTTTCAGCTCAAGTGCTCATTGAAGCTAAGATCGTGGAAGTGTCATTGAAAGATGAATATCGTACGGGTATTGACTGGACGCTTGCATCGTCGAGTAAAACGCTGGCTAATGCTGCGTTTTCGTCGAACCTTGGTAGCGGCACTGATGCATTCAGTATCCATAAAGTGCTTAAATCGGGTAATTATTCACTCGATGCACTGGTAAGCCTGGTTGATGAATTTGGGGCAACGCGTACGCTTTCTAGTCCGCGCCTTCATGCTATCAATAACCAACAGGCCGTATTAACCTTTGCCCAAAATCAGCCCTATTTTACGGTTGAAATAAGCAATAACACGACGACGGCTGCAACGGGAACAACGTCTACTTTGGTGAGCAATAACGGTACTGTTAAAAGCACACTCAATACGGTTCCGGTGGGAGTTATCTTGAATCTTTTACCTTCAATCAATCTTGAGTCAAACGAAATCTATATGAATATCCGTCCTACATTGACAAGAATTATCGGTACGATTTCCGATCCTGGTGTCAAATACCAAGCGGAACTTAATGGGTTGAATGATGTTTCAAGTGAGATTCCTATCATTGACGTAAGGGAGATGGATTCGATCCTTAAAATCCAAAGTGGCGAAATTATGGTTATCGGTGGTTTGATGGAAGAACGCGGCGATAATAATGACAGAGGTGTGCCGGTTCTTTCTTCAATACCCTATGTTGGCAATTTCTTCAAAACCAGCTTGAGAGGAACCAACATGGTTGAAACGGTGATTTTCATTAAAGCCACTGTCGTGCCTGGTGTAACAAAAATCAATAAAGCCGATGAACATCTTTATAATACCTTTACCCACGATCCTCGTCCGCTTGTATTCTAATATGTAATAAAGAAGCCGCCCCTTGGGGCGGCTTCTTACATCTAAAGCATCATAGGAATTGTGTATGCGCCCACTCATGAAATATACTCTTATTACTGCCACCCGTGATTTATTATTCATCGGATTGTTTATCGTTATCCTCGTCGCTATTGGTATTTCTTATTTTCTTGGAAATACCTCTATGATTGAAACGCGTGCCATGGTGGTTTCCTATGCCGCTTTTAGTTCACGCTTTATCCTGGTGACTGGCTTAATCGTATTCGTTTGTTTTCATGTTCGGCGCGCCTTTGAAAATAAAGAAATCGAAGTGCAATTATCCCGACCTATTTCGCGATTCCAATTTGTGATCGAATACTGGTTGGGTTTTGTGGTGCTCACGTTGTTGGTAACTATTCCGGTGATTGCCGTTATGGCCTTTATTGCTCCAGCCAATGTGCAAAGCCTTATGTTGTGGGGGCTCAGTATTGTGGTGGAAGGTACGTTAATGGTGGCATTTGCCTTGGTCACCAGCTTAATCCTGCAAAGTGCAGTCAGCCCTGTCTTGTTATCACTTGGTTTTTATGTGGTCAGCCGCATGATGGGCTATTTCATGGCCACTACCAAAATACCTCATTATTATCAGCCAAGCATTATCGTTGATCATTTATCCGAATATGTGGTGATGGCTACATCGATGTTTTTACCCAGGCTTGATTTTTTTGGCAAAAGTGAATGGCTCATTTACGGTATCAGTGCGCATGCTACGCATGATTTGATATTGTTTATTATTCAAGCCGCGGTCTATATCCCATTCTTGCTGGGGGTCGCAATTTTTGATTTTAAACGGAAGCAATTTTAATGAAACACAGGTGCTTCTATTTCAGTGATTTCCTTTTGATCCTGTGCCTCGCCAGCCAGATTACGTTTTGGTATAACACCAAGGGAATAAAGCCGGAGATGGAAATTGTTCCCAATCCTCCTGGGGAGCGTGCAGCAAAAGCACTGGCCTTTGGCGATGAGCAATTTTATTTTTATGAATTGGCGTTTATGATCCAGAATGCGGGAGATACCTTTGGCCGGTTCAGTGCGTTTAATCAATATGATTTTTCTAAACTCTACCGGTGGTTTTTGCTGTTGGATACGCTCGATAGCCGTTCAAACCTGATTCCTTCACTTGCCAGCTATTATTTTTCAGCCACCCAGCAGAAAGATGATGTACGTTATATTGTCAATTACCTTGAAAAACATGCAGATCACGATATCAACCATAAATGGTGGTGGATGTATCAAGCCTGCTATTTGGCCAACCATACACTTGGTGATAAAGAGCTGGCGCTCAAACTGGCCTATAAACTTGCCAAAACCGATGCCCCTGGTGTTCCAATTTGGGTTAAACAATTTCCGGCCTTTATCCATGCAGAACTGAATGAAGACCAAGAAGCTCTGGTGGTTATCAAGCGTCTTTTGGATAATGAGAAAAACCTTGATCAAGGTGAAGTTAATTTTATGAATTATTTCATCAAGCTGAGGTTGGATAAGATTGAAGGCAAGAAAGAGCATTCCAAGCCATAGAGTTATTGATTATTTTTCAGCTATACCATACAGTCCCTTGGTTGTTTTAAAGGAGATATGTTATGGTTTTACGCACAATTTCAGAAATAGAAGAACACGCAGAGCGTTTAAATAATGCGGCATCACGCCGGGATCAGGCGGGAATAGACAGCGCGCTTGGTGAAATTAAAGGCTGGTTAAAGGGGCAATTGATCATCAATGACTATATAAACGCTGCACTTTCCTATGTTCCTCGAGATGGGAACGCGACCAGGAACTATCTTATTGCCCAGAAAATAGGGGTGGGACCTCATAGTCAGCAACTCCAAGAAGATCGCGCCAGTTCATCGGGAATAGTCAAGGGTCGTGAGGTTTAATCCTCTTCACTCCGTGCAGAGGGATTTCTTTTCGCGATTGCATTCCTGCCCAGATTCACGCATACTACAGCGATGGACAGCGCACGATTAGTTTCATGGTATCAGGCAATGGGGGTGGATGAAGTCATCGCTGACATCCCTGTGCCTTTATTTAATCCAAAACCTGTGTTTATACCACCGGTGGTGCAGGCTCCTGTCGTGCAGACGCTTGCGGCCGCCCTTACACATGTTCTTGATTCGCAAGCTGATACTACCAAGGAACGTCAGCCAGCACCTACTCCAGCGCCATTGATATACCCGTCTGCAGCAGCCGTATCGCCCTTTACGGATGGCCCGTCTGCGTCGCGCAAGCTGGCCACTGACCTGGTAGAAAAAGCCTCAAGCATTGATGAGTTAAAAGCCTCCCTTCTTGCATTTGACGGATGCAGCCTCAAAAAAACAGCGACTAACACAGTCTTTTCAGATGGAGTGCCAAGCGCTAAAATTATGCTCGTGGGCGAAGCGCCTGGTGCCGATGAGGATCAGCAAGGCATTCCTTTTTGTGGTGTCAGTGGTAAGTTGCTTGATAAAATGCTTGAATCAATTGGACTGAGCCGTAAAACCAATATTTATATCAGTAACACTCTTTTTTGGCGACCTCCTGGCAATCGCAATCCATCGGCTGATGAATTGTCGATATGTGAGCCATTTGTGCAAAAACACATTGCCCTGGTTAAGCCGTCATTGCTTATTTTATCGGGAAGTGTTGCAACCAAAACGTTACTTAATACGCCGCAGGGCATTACTAAATTGCGGGGGAAATTTTATGAATACTCTAATCCTTACCTGGAAAAACCCATCAAAACCGCCATACTCTTCCATCCCTCTTATTTATTAAGACAGCCATCCCAAAAACGTGAGGCATGGCAGGATTTGTTGATGATTAAACATTATTTGCTGGCGCATCATTTGTTATAATGGAAAGCCACGACTAGAATCTTCTTGGATAGCAAAATCTCATCTCTGTCCACGGGGAGTAGCTTGATTCTTTAGCATGAATCTGGGGTGGAAAGGGACTCGATAAATCATGCATCTTACGCTTCGGATGTGTCTTCCTTCTCCAAGGATACTTCTTTTACTTTAGATGCTAATTGTTTAAGCGTGAATGGCTTGGGCAGGAAGTGATATTTTTTGCGGATTTGGAACGATCCTACCAATCCTTCCTCAGCATAACCGGAGATGAAAATAATCTTGAGATGCGGGAATATCCGTTTGGCTCGCTCAACCATGGCAGGGCCATTGAGACCCGGCATGACGACATCGGAAATAATAATCTGGATATCTTTGCCACGTTTTTCAACGATGGAAAGCGCAGCTTCCCCCGTTCCAGCTTCTAAAACTGTGTAGCCTTTATTGGATAAAGCACGTGCTGCAAATGCGCGTACTGCAGCTTCATCTTCCACCAGTAAAATAATGCCTTCACCGGTGAGGTCATTATTTAATGTGCTGGTACCTAGATTGGTAGCTCCTGAGGTTTCCTGTTTATCACCTTGCTCGTCTCCTGCTTCGGCTATATGTCTTTTGAACAAAAGGCTAAAAATAGTGCCATTGCCAGGTGAACTTTGGACAATAATATGTCCGTCAGTTTGCTTGATAATGCCGTAAACAGTAGCCAGTCCTAGTCCGGTTCCTGATCCAACTTCTTTGGTAGAGAAGAAGGGTTCAAAAATTTTAGTGATAATATCTGATGGGATACCATGACCGGTATCTTTGATTTGCACCAGCACAAATTCACCTGCGATAGCTTTGTCATCTGCCGTAGGCATCACCATGTCTGGAGTAATCAAAAATTCTTTGCCGATGGTCACATTTTGTGTAGTGATCTCAAGTTTTCCACCATCATTCATCGCATCCCTGGCATTAACTGCCAGGTTAATAATGACTTGTTCAAGCTGGCTTTGATCTACTTTTGCTAACCAAATATTTCGTTCATGGTGCATTTTTAATTCTATGTTTTCACCAATTAAACGGCGTAGCAAATTCGTAAGTTCACCTAGAACATCCGTGATATCCATGACCGTTGGACGAAGTGTCTGCCTGCGTGAAAATGCCAAAAGCTGCTGCACGAGGTTAGCGGCGCGCGTAGAGTTTTGTTTGATTTGCATGATTTCAACAAACGATGGGTCACCAGCAGGATGCTTTTGCAGTAACAAATCACAAAAACCAAGCATAGCTGTCAGCAAATTGTTAAAATCGTGGGCAATGCCTCCGGCAAGCTGGCCAATAGCCTGCATTTTCTGGGTTTGATTCATGCGTTGTTCCAGCTCTTTACGATCGGAAATATCAATAAAGAAAAGAATATATTTACGTGAACGATGTTCTTGCGAATGGCCACTGATCTGATTTGCGTAAGCAAAAGTAGGAATAATGCCTCCTGACATAAAATGTAATTCTAAAGGGAAAGGTTGGGCATGGCCTGCCAACAACGAATCCACCAGGTGGCGTGTATTGAGATGTGCAATATCCTGAATTTTTATGGGGGTCGTTTGTGATTCATCCAATTTTAATAAATCACGGAAGCTTTTGTTTGAACAGATAAGGGAGCCATCTTCATCGATGATAATACTGGCAATGGGAAAAGATTTTACACATTCTTCAATCGTTGAAGTATCCGCAGTATAGGAAGGAGACGCGACCGTTGCGGTCGTTGCCGGAGCAAGTATTTCTGCTTTAGGAGGTAAAAAATAAACAGGAGAAAGCACCAGACAAATACGAACCTTATGATCGTCTATTGTTTGTCTGACGCTGTGCACACTTCGTTCGACTAATTCACCATTTTTTTTATGGAATGACAAGGTTCCATGCCATGCTGGTGCAGACAAAATATCCTTGATACTGGCTGGATCACTGGCAAAATCCAACAGGTGCGTTTTTGAAAATGAATGGTTGTTGGGGTAACCCAATAAAATATGTAAGTAGGAATTATGGTAGGTAATGACTCCCTCGGCATCCAGTATCAGGCAGGCTGTGTCGAGCACATCGAGAATTTCAGTGGTATTATCAACGCGATTAGGAAGATGGTGGCCAGCAATAAAACAATATCCTGAAGGGCGTGTGATCGGTTTGACAAAAAGCGTGAATGGTTCAACGGTGATTTCTTTTGGTTTTTGTGGCGTAAGAGCAATACTTAATCGGCATTCAAGTGCTGAGACTTTACCGGAATTGATAGCATTAATAATCAATTCTCTGGTTGGTTGTTCAACGGCTGGATTATCCACTAGTGCAGAAATACCCGTATGGCCGTCATGCAGATCTTGATTAAAATACTGAAAATAATCCTCATCGGCATACACGATAGTTCCATCCTGGCGTACAATCAGGCTGAAATTGGCATTAAGGCGTGAAGCACTAGCAAATAAAGCCGACTGGAACTCGGTTGCCATGATGATATCATTCATGTGCATTTGCCAGTAAAGAATCACGACGTAAAGGCCTGCAAAAATTGAAAGACTAGTGTAAAAGAGAAACGGATTGCCTTGATCAAACCAAAAATAAAGTGCGGTCAGTAGCCCAAAAATTCCAAGAAATAACATGGTTATTTTATAAGTCTCAACTCCGTAAAAACGACGTTTGAAATCTGTCTTAAAATTTTCTCGATGCTCTACGTAACGACGATGCATGAATGTTCTCCCTCTCGATCATTCTTCTTATTGTGCTAGAGTTTTTAGAAAGGTGCAATAATATCTAACAGCTGCGTACCATATCGCGGTTGTTGGACATCTGTGATTTGTCCGCGTCCGCCGTATGAAATACGGGCTTCTGCAATTTGATCGGCACCAACTGAATTTTCAGAACTGATATCATCAGGCCTGACGATGCCATCAATGGTGATTTCGCGAACTTCAAAATTGATACGTACTTCCTGTTTGCCACGAATTACCAGATTGCCATTAGGCAAAATCTGGGTTACCAGTGCGGCAATTTCGGTCTCAAGATTTTCTCCGCGTTTAACGGCACCATTGCCCAAATTATTATTAGAACCACTGATATCAAGTAAGGAAGTAAGATCCTGTTTGCCGGGCATTAATTTGGTAAGACCTTTATCAAGCCCTAAAATATTGGGGGCTCCTAAGGTTTCTTTGGTGGTGCGGTTACGTGTGCTTTGGTTGTTTAATTCAGCTTTATCTTTAAATTTTACCTTCACCTTTAAAATATCGCCAATCCGCCTGGCCTTCTGATCCTGGAAAAAATAGCGAGAATTATGTTGCCATAGCGAATTGGCCATACGGGGTTGAGGAGTCTGCAAATCTTCCTCTGGCCATTCGATCTTTTTATCAACGCCTTCGGCAAATGCATTTTCGATGGGGTGCATCTGTGGGGTATCGCCTACATGGTTAAGCCTGTCCAGCGCAGTTTGACAGCCAGATAGGGTAAAGATCAGTGACATACATGATAGAACGGAATAAAAAATGGGGTAACGTTGCATGGTTTAACCTGATGTTGGAATAAGGACGGTATGCTGGTCATCAACAATACCCATGAATTCTTTTTTGCTTTCTGCGTTTTTCAAACGGATGCGATCGCCTTTTGATCCATCTTCAAGTGCAATAGCCTGTGATTGAAGAGTGAGATTCTGTGTTTTATAGAGAATCGTTACCAGGTCATTGCGTTTGACTAATACTGGTTGTTCGATGTCTCGGGTGCGGACCCATTTTCCTTCTGCAAGCGAGCGTTTGGCAACGCTATTGGTTATCTGCGACATTTGGGTGGCAGTGTCGTGAGGAACCGTTGACGTTTTTACCCATTGAGTGGTGAGGGATTCTTCATGAATGACTTGACCTTTTTCAATCGGTATTTTTACCAAGGGCACCTGTTTCCACGTATCATAGCTACCTTTCAAATGATCTGCCGGCAAGGAGGAGGATTCACTGGCAGCAGGATAGGTTATTGTGATATCAAATGTATGTTTTGAACGATCCACATGATTCACAGCAAGCACTGGTTGATCCAGTGATTGAGACAAAGTGGCGGGGGTATGATCAAGATGAATGCTAATGCGGTCGGCACCTATCTCATCGGCAATAGCCGTTGAGATTTGTTCTTCAAGCTGAGACTGATGCTCGCTTCCTTCAGCCAAAGCGGCTTCGGAAAGCATAAGCATCATCCCCCATAATCCCACAATACATACCTTAATCATAGATCCCCCATATGCCAGTATAGCAAATTTATTCAACTTAGTTACGAATTTCGTTGATCGTTTTCATCATATCATCGGAAGCCGAAATAACTTTTGAATTAAACTCGTATCCTCGCTGTGCGGTAATAAGATTAGTCAGCTCTGTGACCGGGTCAACGTTAGAGGCTTCAAGATAGCCTTGCAAAAATGTTCCTGCTCCTGCATCGCCAGCCGTAATATCAATGGGAGGACCAGATGCCGCTGTTTCGCGGAAGAGGTTGTCACCAATGCCTTCCAATCCTGCTTCGTTGATGAAGGATTGAAAATCAATTTTACCGGCACTGGTTGCGGCGTTTTGTCCCATCTGTAAAACAGATACTTCACCCTGTGGGCTGATGGTGACATCGACCGTATCGCCAGGTATGTTAATGCCTGGCGATAGTTTGTAACCTTCCGGTGTGACGAGGTCGCCATCGGTATTGGGTTGGAACGATCCGGCACGTGTATAGGCAAAATCGCCAGTAGGTAGTTCAATTTTAAAGAAACCGCGACCTTGAATGGCGACGTCATATTTTCCACCAGTTAGGTTCATGGTCCCTTGCTGAAAAATACGATAGACTGATCCGGCATTTACACCAAGCCCCAATTGAATGCCTGCAGGAATAACAGTGCCAGAATCAGATGTATTGGTTCCCGCACGCTGAACATTTTGATACAGCAAGTCCTGGAATTCAACTTCCTGCCGCTTAAAGCCGTTCGTGTTAATGTTGGCGATATTGTTCGATATTACCTCCACATGGAGCTGCTGGGCTTGTAGTCCTGTTGCTGCTATACTAAGTGATCTCATGGCCATCGTGTGTTTCCTCTTCTATTGTGATTGTGATAATTTTTGAACTGCACCGCGTTCCATTTCATCAGCAGAACGAATTAAATTGCTGAGTGTTGTAACGCTGCGGGTGGTTTCGAGCATGTTGGTCATTTCCTTGACCGGAATGACATTGGATTCTTCAAGTACTCCCTGAGTTAAACGCACGTTTTCGTCTTGGGGTAATTCCGGTTGGGCTGTTCGATAAAGTGTATGGCCTGCTTTTTCCATTAAATGTTCATCATTAAAATGAACAATGCCAATTTGGCCTCGCTCTTCTTCTCCTACTTTGATCAAGCCATCTTCACAAATTTTGAATTGGGAATCTTCATCTTGGAACGTAATGGGTTGATTATTGGGGTCAAGAACACGATAACCTTGTCCCGTGACTAAGGCACCGGTTTGGTCAATTTGGAAGCTTCCTACACGGGTATATCGAACGCCTTGTGGTGTGCTTACTTTAAAATATCCAGGACCATTGATAGCAACATCCAAGTCACGATCGGTTGTTTTAAAGCTGCCAATGGAAGGATCTATAACGGTAGCCACATCATGACTGAAGGCAATTTTTTCCCCCTTGGATTGCTTTATCAGATAGGTATCAAAAAGCATTTTTTCACCGCGGTAACCGAGTGTGTTGCTGTTAGCAATATTATTCGCAATGGTCTCCTGCTTGCGTGCCAGGCTTAATTCACGAGAAAGAGCAATATAATTTGTATTATCCATATCAATCTAACATTTGTTTCAATCACAGGATAACAAGCAAGAATCATGCCAAGATGGGAAGCGTCTGGATAAATAATGCGCTGTGAGAAAGTGCAAAAACCGGATTGATTGTTGTTCATTAAAAATTTGATAGGAAAAATTTGAATTTCTTTTTATGATAGATAAATCGGGTGCAGATATGTAGTGATATAAAATTAGTTATAAAGTGAGAAGAGGACGCAATGGCAGATCATGAAGATAAAAAAGAATTAGATGAAAGCAATGCTGGCGATAAAGAGGGGCATTCTCAGGCGGGTTCGAGTAAGAAAAAGCTTATTATAATAGTGATTGCAGCTGTGGTTGTGTTAGGTGGTGCTGTGGGGGGCGTGTTGTTTTCCGGTGTGCTTTCTAGCAGTAAAAAGGAAGACTCTTCTTCGGCCAAACATGAAAAAGCGGCTACGGAGAATCATGGTGATAAAAAGGGTAAAAATGATAAAACATCAGACCGCCTTCAAGCTGGTCCGGGAAATGTTTTCTATTACGATATGGATGAATTCATTGTCAATTTGAATACAGCCCATAAGCAACAATCGTTTTTGAAAATGAAAATTGCACTTGAATTACCTGATGATGCTCAAGTTGCGGCTATCGAAGACAATATGCTTAGGATTCGTGATATTTTTCAAATTTATCTTCGTGAATTACGTCAGGAAGATTTAAGAGGTTCCGCTGGCATGTACCATTTACGTCAAGAGCTCTTGCTTAGATTAAATAAAATCGTGTATCCTGCTAAAGTGAATGATATTCTTTTCCGAGAATTTTTTGTTCAATAAGAGAGGTGGGGGATGGGAGAAGAACAGATCAAGCAAGCAACATCAGAAGGTATCGCTCCGATCGAGAGGATGATGGATGGGGATGCACAGCCTACTCGGGCAATGCGTCAAGATGAGATTGACCATTTATTAGGCCTTGATGCCGGAGGTCAAACGGAAGGACAGGTTGTTGGCATTCAAGCAATGCTTGATAAAGCCCTTTTAACCTATGAGCGCTTGCCAATGCTTGAGGTGGTCTTTGATCGTTTTGTTCGCATGGCGTCGACCAGTATGAGAAATTTTACGGCAGATAATGTCGAGATTGAAATTGCTTCTATTACCTCCATGCGTTTTGGTGATTATATTAATTCTATTCCGATGCCATCATTGCTGACGATGTTTAGGGCCATCGAGTGGAATAATATGGGGTTGATGACCATTGATACAGCGCTTGTTTATTCGATGGTGGAAGTCTTGTTTGGCGGCAGAAAATCAACGCAACCGATCAAAATTGAAGGCAGGCCTTATACGACGATTGAACAATCGATCATGCGTTATGTTTCGGAATTGCTGCTTATTGATATTGGTGCGGCCTTTGACCCGCTAACTCCGGCTACTTTTAAATTTGAACGGTTAGAAACCAATCCACGCTTTGCAACCATTGCAAGACCGGCTGATGCTGTGATATTATTACAGTTGCGGGTGGATATGGAAGAGCGTGGCGGTAATATCGAAATATTATTTCCTCATGTGACGCTTGAACCAATCCGTGATTTATTGACCCAGGTCTTTATCGGCGAAAAATATGGTAATGATACGGTATGGGAAGCGCATGTGGAGCGTGAAATAGGCCACTCCAAAATGCAACTGGAGGCTGTACTTCACAGTAAAATGGTGAATCTTTCCGATGTTGCTAATATCAAAGTTGGTAGTACACTGGTACTGGATCATGCTGTTGATGACGATATTGCCATACGCTGTAAAGGTGTGAATGTTTTTTATGGTAAGTTAGGTCGCATGGATGATCATGTGGCGGTGCAGATTGATAAAATTATCGACAAAAAACTCAGGGAATCAATTGGATGTTAATTCTAGATCTCATCATTTCGGTCTTGTTAGTGTGGACCATTATTTTTTGTTGGCAACTCAACAAAAAAATTGCTTCAATTCGTGGCAGTAAAAAAGCCCTGGAAGGATTTGTGGGCAATTTTGATCGGGTCATCGGTGAGGCTGATCGGATTTTGCGTGATCTAAAATCGATTGATCGCGATACCAGTGAACTGCGTAGGTCTATTGATAAAGCCCAGCATCTTATTGATGAGTTGTCTATCGTCACTACCAGTGCTGTGCGTGTGGCCGACCGTTTGGAGCGTTCCATCGTTCAACCGCAACAACAAGCCAAGCCTGCCACGGTTACTCCGCCTGTACGCAATGGTTTATCGGCAATACTTCCCATCTCTGAAATTAAAACAGTTGAAGATGACCATCAAAAACAACGCCATGTGGCTATCGAATCGTTATTACAGCAGATTGCCAAAGCACGACAATCGTCACGATCGATTACCGAGCAAGCACAATCAGAGGATGCTTAATGAAAAACCGCCATATTCCTCAGAACATACGATTATTACCGCTGGTCATTGGATTTTCGGCCATGTTGTTGGTTGCCAAGATCGTCGACGTTTCGTTGGGATCAGGCTTCTTTACTCAGGAGTTTCTGGTTTCAGAGCTCCATGCAAAAGTATCGGAAGATTCTGCGCCAACACAAGATATCAAAAAAGCAGCCCCGACTGACGCTGCAGCCACACCAGCTGCTTCAGCCACGGATGCTAACCTGAATGAGGGGGGGGAAAAGTCACCACAGTTGGTATCAACCAATGCGGTATCCAATGGTGCGTCATCTATAAATTCGCCCTTAAGCCAGCAAGCTCCTCAAGAGCAACCAACCATTGATGTCAAGCTGCTGCAAAGCCTGGCAGATCGGCGCAAGCAATTAGAAGACCGTGAGAAAAATTTATTACTCAAAGAAACATTGCTGGCCAGTACCGAAGAAAGGGTTGACCAACGTATTAAAACGTTGGAACAACTGAAAACTCAGGTTGACGATCTATTAAAACAATATAATGAAAAAGAGGATGCTAAGATTCGCAGCCTAGTCAAAATTTATGAAAATATGAAACCCAAAGATGCTGCTAAAATATTTGATCAAATGGATATGCCTATTTTATTGCAGGTCGTTGATAAAATGAAAGAAGCGAAAGCAGCGCCGATATTGGCTAAAATGTCGCCGCAGCGTGCAAAAGATCTGACAATTGATCTCGCGCTGCAGAAAAAATTACCTGATACCATTCAATAACATGGCTAGGACATGCAAAGCCTGTTTGTTTTGCCTATAAATCACGAACCCACCATGAAACCAATTGAACTGGTGGAGTGTGTGATTGAGGATTCAAGCAAGATCAGGAAAGTTTGCGTGGCTCTACGCTAACGGCTGGCAATGATATTAACATCAAGGCCCAAGATAATATCGGTATTGCCGTAGAAGCCGACCGCGGTTATAAATCCAGCTACGTGTATAAAAAGGACAGCAGTTTCACTGGCGGACTTTCTGGCATGAGTTTTGGGGTGAGTTACCAACAAACCAAAGACAGGATCAAGCTACCAGGAAACCTTACTACCCTCGATGATGGTAGCCGGCCATGACCATTACGATGGATGTTTAAACACTCCCTACCGTTCTTGTTCTTCTTGGATCGTAAGATATGACAGGAATATACCCAATCTCCGCAGGACACCCAAATCAAATTTTCTCAATCAATAACAATTGAGTTTGCTGGTTCTTCACTTTCTAGGATTATCATTTATACGTTAACAGACCCACCTTTTGGTGGGCCAATTGGGGGAGAACACGTCAAGAATCCTGTGAAGTAAGACCTGATGCTGCTAATAAATTCCCTCTGTATCGTGCGGCAATGAATTATCAGAAGGAACGGGTGAGTCACTATCATGACCAGTTACATTCACCGGTGTGGTGCTTTCTCCTAAAGGATTATTCTTGGACTTGAACGCTTCATACATAATATTGCTCTCTGGTGTATCAGGTCCTGGCACTTGGCCTGTTAAACGGTCAATGCGGACCAGGCTGATTCCCTCTGGAATACGAAAGGGAATATCTGATTTGTCTTTAAGGTAATGTTCCATGAAATCAATGAACACAGGAAGGGATACAGATGCGCCTGTTTCCTTTTTTCCAAGCGTTTTGGGAATATCATAGCCAATATAGGTGCCAACCACAATATCAGGGGTGAAACCAATAAACCAAGTATCATAACTATTATTTGTTGTACCGGTTTTCCCACCCACCGTTTTACCTAATCGCAACGCTGCCATGGCTGTGCCACGTTTTACGACACCTTCCATCATGGAGATAACCTGATAGGCAGATTGAGGATCGGTAATTTGCTGGCGGTCATCGGCAAGCACAGGGGGGAATACCCCTGTTAATTGGTTTACTTCTTTAATGGAGCATTCATCGCACAGGCGATTATCCCGGCGAAAAATAGTCGCTCCTTTGCGATCCTGGATACGTTCAACAAGTATAGGTGAAACGCGTTTGCCACCATTGATGATCATCGCATAGCCGCTGGTTATACGAAGCAAGGTTGTTTCGGCAGCGCCTAATACCATAGAATAATTAGCCGCTGGGTTATCGAGTACGCCGAATCGTTTGCTGATTTCAACAATGCTGTCCACGCCTAACATTTGTGCCAATTGCACAGTCATGGCATTACGGGAAGCCTCTAACCCTCGACGCAGTGGTGTTGGGCCAAAAAACTCACCGGAATAATTTTTAGGGCGCCACATCGGAAGGCCAGGACCTTGATCTAATTCTACCGGACTATCAACGACAATCGTTGCTGGAGTAAATCCTTTTTCCATCGCTGCCAGATATACAAATGGTTTGAAAGCAGATCCAGGTTGTCGCATAGCCTGTGTAGCGCGATTAAACTGCGTGTCTTTTGAACTAAACCCGCCGACAAGCGCTTTTACCTGACCAGTATGGGGATCCATCACAACCACAGCTCCATTTACTTCTGGAATTTGTTGTAGCGTATAGACCGGAGGAGTTAAGGCAAGGGTAGATGGTGATGTAGCGTGAGGCAAGACTGCGGAGACCGCAATAATATCACCTGGATGAAGAATGGAGGCCGCAGAAGGATTTGCTTCATGGCTTGCCCATGTCATTTGTGAAAGCGGAATGATCCCGGTTTTCTTATCCTTAAAACCAATGGTTGCATCTGCTTGCGAAACACTCAGGACAATCGCTATTTGCCAATCGTTGTTAATGGAGTAATTATAACGCTGTAATTCCTGTGCCCATGATGAACTAAGAGGAATATGCTTAAGTGGGCCACGCCACCCCTTGCGATGATCAAAAGAAATGATCCCTTTAATAAGCGCTTGGGTTGCCTGTTCCTGGAGAGTGGGGTCAAGATTGGTATGTACCGACAGCCCACCTTCATACAGAATTTTTTCACCGTATTTTTCTAACAGGCGTCTTCTGACTTCTTCGGCATAAAAATCAGCTTTTACGATTTCATGTTGTTCACGTGAGCGTAACCGTATAGGTGCTTCTATTGCAACCTGATAGGCTTCTTTGGTGATATATTTTTCATCAAGCATACGCGACAAAACCCAGTCTCGCCTTTCTTTAGCGCGCTTGTAATTGCGATAGGGGTTAAATTCTGAAGGTGCTTTTGGCATCGATGCCAGCAAAGCCATTTCTTCGGGCGTAAGTTCATTGATGGATTTATTAAAATAATTAAGTGCCGCTGCGGCAACACCATAAGAGCGGTTTCCTAGGTAAATTTGATTGAGATAGAGCTCAAGGATTTGTTCTTTACTGAAACTGCGGGTAATACGGACGGCCAGCACAGCTTCTTTGACTTTTCGTTCCAGTGTTCGCTCATTGCTTAGGAGGAAATTCTTTACGACTTGCTGGGTAATAGTCGATCCTCCCACCATTTGACCTTCGCGCCCGTAATTCATGATATTGGTAACGCCAGCGCGAAAGATACTGTACATATCAATGCCGCTATGCTGAAAGAAGTTTTTATCTTCAGCGGCAAGAAACGCATGGATCAATTGCTGTGGGATTGCATGGATGGAGACATAGAGTCTATTTTCTTTGGCATATTCTTCCATCAATTTTCCATCGGCTGCATAAAGCCGACTGACAATGGCAGGTTGATAGTTGGAGAGCTGATTATAATCTGGAAGGTCTTTTGTGTAATAAAATAAGACGCCAACAATGCTGATCCCCCCAGCGACAATGGCTAGAAAGATACTCAGGATAAAAAACTTAATCCACCGCAGCATTATAACACCCCTCTGTTGATCTTATTTGATACACTACTGTTTTTCACGTTCTTCTGCAAAATATTTATTAATGGCTGTGGTTAACGAATCGATGAATAACGAGCGGTATTTTGCTGTTTTTAATAACATTTCCTCATTTCGGTTTGAGAGATAACCCATTTCAATGAGAACCGAAGGAATATCAGGAGCTTTGAGGACTCTGAAGCCGGCCGATCGATTGGCATTACGTAATAAGCTGATATGCTTGCTCAGCTCTGATGTAATCAATTCGGCAAAATGGATAGAATTATTCTGGGTGTCACGTTGAATTAAATCGATCAATATGTCGGTTGCATCTTCATTTTGGTCGGGAAGATCCAGTCCAGAAATCGCATCATCCTTATTTGCCTTGTTTGCAAGACGTGCGGCTTCCTGGTCGGAAGCATTTTCCGAAAGGGTGTAAACGGAAAGCCCATGAGTAAGGGGATCATTATGAGAATCGGCATGAAGGGCTATGAAAAGATCGCCATGTTCCTTATGCGCAATAGCAACCCTATCGCCAAGTGTGACAAACACGTCAGTACTTCGGGTCATCACCACGCGATATTTTCCGGTTTTTTCCAGTGCCTTTTTTAGGCTTAAACCATAAGTAAGTGTTAAATTCTTTTCCCAGGATTTACTCCGTCCCTGTGCGCCAGGATCTTTGCCTCCATGCCCAGGATCGATCACAATAACTGGTTTATAAGGGGCGCGTGCCCTTCCTACTCGTAACGGTGCTACAGGTTTTAAGGCAGGTATGGGTATAAAATGTCCGCTTGATGATGAATGGTTAGAGGCTGATTCTGTTACCGCATTCTTTAAAACAGGGAGTGGGATATGGTGTTGCGAAGAAAAAACAGCGCGGACTGCATCTTTGGGAGGAGGGGGCGCAGATGATGAACGTGCATCAAGTTCCTCATAAGGGTTGGCCGGGATAGGGATATATAAAGAAGGATCCTCTTTGATATTCCCATCATACTCAACTGGAGGATTTTTCTTTTTGGGTTGGCTCTCCTGTTGAGGAGATGGTATTGCATTGCCGGATTGAGAATGTTTAGTCGTGGTTGCTTCTAACTCTTTACCCTTGATAGTCATTGAAATTACAAACGGCTCCGTGGATGTATTATTTTTATTGGAAAGGGTCCAGGAAAGATTAGGCGTATTCACGTCGAGGACGATTCTTGACTCATGATCGTTTTTATTGCGATACCGGATGGATTGGACAAAAGAAGGATTCGGTTGGTCCACGGCAAGTGATGCAGGCCAGGTAGCACCTTTAACATCGATAACAATGCGATTGGGATTCGTTAATGAAAAAACGTGGAAATCGACGCGTTCTGAAAAACTGAAAGTGAGCGTTGATGGTCGAGAAGTATCCCATTGGTAACGAAGTAAATCTGCCTGTGCCCATTGTGGAAAAATGAGGAATGAACACAGCAAAATAAGCAGGCTAATTGCGCGGAATGAGTTAAAGCTTAACCTATTGAACAATATGGATAATGATAGTGATATATCAGGTTTTTTCATACAACCAAAAATAATGTTTGTTTGTGAGGCCATAAACCGGTACAATGCGAGGGCTATACCCTTGAAGTTGAAAACGAAGGGTATATATACCTTTATTTAACGCTGAATACAACGTTGAAACAAATTAAAGGTGTCTTTTGAAGCTGGCGTTAGTCTTTTTCGTAATGAAGACGGCGTGTTATATCCAGTTTTAGAAGGTGCTTAGGGAGCCATGCAGCAATGTGTGGCATTGGTCTAAAAATTTAAAGCAGTGTGATTTGGTGCGATTTCAGGTGCCGGACACAGTGACAACAAAAGTAGCGCATATGTCTGTGAATAAACACACGTCGGTTATAGAGTGCGGTAAAAGAGTTGGCCCTGTAGCGTTTGCCAGATGGCTGCTTGCTGGTGGAGGACATCTGATGTTTTCCGGCAGATTTTCCAGCTATGGAGATAACTTATGGCAAAACGAATTCTTGTTGATGCTATCTATCCTAATGAAACCAGGGTTGTCATCGCCGATAACAACCGCATAGAGAATTTTGATTATGAGACGGCTGCTAAAAAGCAGTCAAAAGGAAATGTATATCTTGGAAAAATAACGCGGGTTGAGCCATCACTTCAGGCTGCTTTCGTTGAATATGGTGAAGATAAGCATGGCTTCCTTCCCTTTTCTGAAATACATCCTAATTATTATCAAATTCCCGTGGAGGATAAAGAGGAATTGCTGAGCGAAGCGATTGGCTCATCTTCATTTGATGACGATGATGATTCGCATGACAATCATCCGCCACTTGGTGTTGAAAATCTGTCTGATTCGCCAGCAGCTGGTGATGATTACCATGCCGATCATGCTGAAGAATCCATTGCTGAAGATGAAAGCGCTCGTGAATCTGATTCTGGTGATGATGGCGAAGGTGAAGAAGAGGGCGGTAGGGCTGTTTTTAAGCGTTCGCAAATTCTTCGTCGTTATAAAATTCAGGAAGTCGTAAAGCGCAATCAAGTCGTGTTGGTTCAGGTTCTCAAAGAAGAGCGCGGCAATAAAGGAGCTACATTAACCACCTTTATTTCGTTGGCTGGCAGATGTTGTGTTTTCAAGCCAAACAGTCCGCGTCAAGGCGGTGTTTCGCGCCGGATATCTAATCCAGAAGAGCGTCGTTATTTAAAATCGGTGCTGCAAAACGTGAATATTAAGGAAGAAGGTAGTATCATTATCAGGACTGCCGGAGCCAGCAAAACAGAACAAGAATTGCGCCGAGACTATGAATATTTGTCGCGCCTGTGGGAAAATATTGTGGAGCATACGATTTCGTCATCTGCTCCTGCTTTCATCCATGCGGAAGGGGATTTGATCAAACGCGCTATCCGTGATCTATGTGATGATGATGTTGACGAAATTCTCATCGAAGGTGAAGAAGCCTATAAAGCAGCGCATGAGTTTGCTAGAATTATTATGCCTTCAACGTTATCGCGGGTGAAGCTGTATAAAGGTAAAGTCCCTATTTTTACGCGTTATCACATCGAACAACAGATGAATTCGTTTTTTGAAAATAACGCGCCATTACCATCGGGCGGTTATCTGGTTATCAATCAGACAGAAGCGTTAACGGCTATTGACGTAAACTCAGGTAAATCAACGTCTGAACGGAATGTTGAAGAGACAGCGCTTAAAACCAATCTTGAGGCTGCTCAGGAAGTGGCACGACAATTACGCCTGCGTGATCAATCGGGACTGATAGTTGTGGATTTCATTGATATGATGGAATCTAAAAATCGACGCTCTGTCGAGCGTGTATTGCGTGATTCCTTACAGCAGGATAGGGCGCGTATCCAAATTGGACGCATCAGTTCATTTGGTCTGCTTGAAATGTCGCGTCAGCGTTTGCGTCCGAGCTTTATTGAAACGAACACCATTACGTGCCCACATTGCAAAGGTAATGGACGGGTTATGGCGCCATCTACGGTGGCGGCTATGTTCCTGCGTTCAGTTAAGGCGGAAATTTCCAAAGGTGAAGCGTGTGAAATTGTCGGTTTTGTCCCCGCTACGGTTGGTTTTTATCTTTTTAATAACAAGCGTTATGAAATCAGAATGCTGGAAGATGAATATCAAAGCCGTATTACCCTTGAGTTTGATACCAACCGCGTTGATGATTTTAGATTAGAAAGACGTAAATTGAATCGCAGTCGATTATTACCAAAAGAACCATTGACCCAAGGTATCTGGTCTGAACCTATTGCAGAAGCGGCAATCGATGGGGCAGATAATGATGGGGATGACCATGAGGATTTTGTTCCTGTTGTCAGGCATTCTGAACATAGGGCAGCCCCCAGAGGGAAACGCCGTAATGCGCCTGCTGCAAAACGTCAGGAGCAGAATATTCCAAAACATGGTGGTCGTGCAAAACAGCCTTCTAAAGCGAAAGCACCCTCTGTTATTAAGGGATTATGGCAACGTCTCATTGATTAATAGACTGAGTCAGTTTTAATCGGCAGTGGCGATGAGCCCAATGTAGAAAAATCCGGAGAAAGAGTTATGAGCAAACATGACTTGTCTACACTATGTTATTTGCGTTCTAGCCCAGGAAAAAAACTGGAAGGCATGTTGAAAGTTCCTGGGGACAAATCTATTTCCCACCGCTCTCTTATTTTTGCATCGCAAGCTGTTGGCCATTCGACAATTGAAGGATTGCTCGAAGGCGACGATGTGTTGCGTACAGGCGATGCCCTTAAAAAATTAGGTGCGGTTATTGAGCGCGATGATGATGGTATCTGGCATGTGGATGGTGTTGGTGTTGGCGGCCTTTGTGAACCAAATGATATATTGGATTTGGGTAATAGCGGTACGGGTGCTCGGCTATTAATGGGCTTGGTATCTTCCTATCCATTTAAAACTTTTTTTACCGGTGATGCTAGTTTACGTAAACGTCCAATGAAGCGAGTCAGTGAGCCTTTGGCAAAAATGGGTGCGGTCTTTCATGCAAGAACGGGTGGATTGCTCCCAATGATGGTGGAAGGGGCTGCTCAGCCTATCCCTATTGAATATACATTACCTGTTGC
Source organism: Alphaproteobacteria bacterium (assembly GCA_016722515.1). Lineage (NCBI taxonomy): Bacteria > Pseudomonadati > Pseudomonadota > Alphaproteobacteria > Alphaproteobacteria bacterium. Next base: position 976,785 of record JADKJE010000001.1, on the reverse strand, counting down.
ATCAGCTCAGGTTAAATCAGCTATTTTACTGGCGGCGCTGAATATTCCTGGCACTACTTCCGTTATAGAGCCGATTTTAACCCGTGATCATACAGAAAAAATGATGCGTTTCTTTGGTGCCGATATGACCGTAGAAGACCATAAGCCAAGTTCAGGACGGATTATTTCCATTCATGGTCAGCCGGAACTTAAACCTCAGCGTATTAGGGTCCCCGGTGATCCTTCGTCGGCGGCTTTTATCATCGTGGCAGCACTTATCATACCTGGATCAGATGTAACCATTCAAGGTGTCGGTATGAATCCACTTCGAACTGGATTATTCATCTCACTTCAGGAAATGGGTGCAGATATTACCTGGCTTAATCAACGAGAAGAGGCCGGGGAAGATGTGGCAGATATCCGTGTTCGTTACAGCCAGCTTAAAGCGATTGAGGTTCCAGCTGAACGAGCCCCATCGATGATTGATGAATACCCCATTCTTAGTATTGCAGCGGCTTTTGCTAACGGCAGAACGATCATGAAAGGCCTCCACGAATTAAGGGTCAAAGAAAGCGACCGTCTTACTGCCGTGGCTGAAGGGTTGAAAGCGTGTCAGATTCCACATGCTATACAAGACGATACATTGGTGGTTGAAGGAACCGGAACACCGCCGCAAGGGGGAGGAAAAGTGAATACGCATCACGACCATCGCATAGCTATGTCATTCTTAGTATGCGGTATGGCTGCACAAAAACCAGTGACGGTGGATGGAGCTGAAATGATTCAAACCAGTTTTCCTGGTTTTACTCATTTGATGCAGACCTTGGGGGCTGTAATTGATAAGGTTGACTCATGAGCCAGGAAAAAATCCCTTTTGTACGGCAACCATTTGTCGTAGCTATCGATGGACCTGCGGCCTCTGGCAAAGGAACCTTAGCCAGGCGCTTGGCGCGATACTTTGATTTACGTTATCTTGATACGGGTTCCTTATACCGGGCGGTTGCGGCTAAAGCTATTCAACTGGGGGTCTCGTTTGACCATGTTCAACACATAACACAGGCAGCGAAACTCATTACAGAAAGTGATTTACGATCCCATTTGTTGCGTTCTGAAGAGGTTGGGCAGATGGCTTCAAAAGTTGCAGCGATCCCCGAAGTAAGAGCTGCGCTTTTGGCTTATCAACGTGAATTTGCGTATACGGGTGCTGGTGCTATTTTAGATGGTAGGGATATCGGCACGGTGGTCTGCCCAAACAGTGATATAAAGCTATTTGTGACGGCATCGCTAGAAGCGCGGGCGATGAGAAGATATAAAGAGTTGCATCAAAATGACAATTCGGCTATATATGAACGTGTTCTTCAGGATTTACGAGAACGGGATGTGCGCGACCAAGGTCGTGCAGTAGCCCCGTTGGCGAAGGCGCAAGGGGCGGTTGTAATCGACACAACTGACTTGGATGCAGATGCTGTTTTTGAGCGAATAGTTGCCTTAATTCATTCAAGCTTACAGGGCAATATTTCTTAAAGGGTAGGCTTCTTAAGCGCCGCAATATTCTTGTAAAATCCAGAGGCGTATGTGTGAGGATGGGCAGTTATATTCATGCTACCCATCTTTGTTGTTTTAACTTTTTAGTGGTTTAGGATGTTCATCCTAAATGTCGGAGTAGTGTTGCATGGCAGTGTCAAAAGCCCAAGATTTTGGATCATCAGAAAATTTTGCAGAATTATTAGAGCAGAGCTTTATAACAGAAAGCAAAGAAGGCGAGGTTGTTAAAGGTCGCGTTGTTGCGATAGACAATAAAGTTATCTTCATTGATGTCGGATTGAAATCCGAAGCGCAGGTGCCTCTTAAAGAATTTGGTTCTACTCTTTCTGAACTTAAAGTGGGCGATGATATTGATGTTTTCCTTGAGCATATCGATAGCCGCAAAGGTGGTACTGTTGTTAGTCGTGAAAAAGCATTGCGCGAAGAGGCGTGGGAAAGGCTGGATAAATTATTTGCAGCAGCAGAAAGTGTTAATGGCGTCATTTTTGGACGTGTAAAAGGTGGCTTTACGGTTGATTTAGGTGGCGTTGTTGCATTCTTGCCTGGTAGCCAGGTTGATATTCGTCCTATTCAAAATATTTCACCACTTATGGGAATTGAACAGCCGTTCCAAATTCTTAAAATGAGCCGTTCTGAGGGCAATATCGTTGTGTCTCGTCGTGCTGTACTTGAAGAGTCACGCAAAGAGGAGCGTAACAAGCTTCTGGGTGAAATTGAAGAGAATCAAATCCTTGATGGTATCGTTAAAAATATCACCGATTATGGTGCGTTTATTGATCTGGGAAGTATCGATGGATTGCTCCACGTTACCGATATTTCATGGAACCGTATTAACCATCCATCAGAAGTGCTTTCTATCGGACAAACCATTAAAGTACAGGTTATTAAATTTAACAAAGAAACCAAACGTATTTCGCTTGGCATGAAACAGCTTGAAGGTAATCCTTGGCAAGGTATTGATGCGCGTTATCCGAAAAATTCTACCTGCAAAGGGATTGTCACCAATATCACTGATTATGGTGCATTTGTTGAACTGGAAGCGGGTATTGAAGGCCTTGTGCACGTGTCTGAAATCAGCTGGACCAAGAGCAATGTTCATCCACGCAAATTGCTGAGCATCGGTGAAGAAGTCTCTGTAAAAGTGCTTGAAATTGATCCTGAGCGTCATCGTATCAGCCTGGGTATTAAACAAACTCAGGAAAATCCATGGGAATTATTCGCTAACAAATACCCTGTAGGTACTGTCGTTGAAGGCGAAGTGAAAAACGTGGTTGAATTTGGATTGTTTGTTGGTCTGGAATTCGGTATTGATGGACTTGTCCATATTTCTGATGTGTGCTGGTCAGGTAATCCAGAAGAAGAAATACGTAAATTCAAGAAAGACGAAAAAATTGAAGTGAAAGTATTGGCGCTTGAAGTTGATAAAGAGCGTATCAGCCTTGGTATTAAACAATTGGCAGATAATCCAATGGCTGGAGCTATTGATAAAGTAGAGAAAGGTGCTACCGTTACCTGTGTTGTTAAAGAAGTAAATGACGAAGGTATCGAAGTGCAAATTTCTGAAGGTGTCAGTGCCTTTATCAAAAAAGTAGATTTGTCTCGTGACCGTGTTGATCAACGTCCTGAGCGTTTTGCAGTGGGAGACCGTGTTGACGCTAAGGTAACCTCGATTGATAAAAATAACTTCAAAATCGGCGTTTCAATTAAAGCCCTAGAAATGGATGAGCATAAAAAAGCAATTGCTGAATATGGTTCAACCGATAGTGGTGCAAGCCTTGGCGAAATCCTTGGTGCGGCTTTAGTCAAAAGCAAAGAGAAGAAAAAATCGGCAGCTGGTGCTGATGACGCATCTGCTGAAGCCTAGTTTACGCATAGGGTAATGTATGGTGTTAATGGCTGATGCTATTCTCGATCGAATGAAGCTTAAATCGCAACTGCAGCGCTGGCGTTTTGTCGCTATCGCAGCAGTTGCCTTTTTGGCGGCGATGGTCTTTCATCCCTTTGGTAAACATGGGGTTGATGGAGGATTGACACATGGCCTTACATCGTACATTGCCCGTATCGATATTGAAGGGATTATCTACGAGAATCCCCACTGGCAGGAAGTGATAGGCGAAATCGCCGATGATAAAAGTGCTAAGGCATTGCTGGTTTACGTGAATAGTCCAGGTGGTACGCTTGTTGGTGCTGAAAATTTATTTAATGAATTAAAATACGTCCGTTCTAAAAAGCCTGTGGTCGTCATTATGGGTGACTATGCGGCATCGGGTGGTTACTGGGTGTCGATTGCAGCAGATAGAATCTTCGCTCGTGAAGGAACCATGACTGGTTCAATTGGTGTGATAATGCAGACCCCTGAAGTAACGGGGCTTATCGACAAGATCGGTATTAAAATGTATACCTTTAAATCTTCGGAATTAAAGGGTTCTCCTTCTCCTTTTGAGAAAATGACGCCTCAAGTTGAGCATGCTGTTAATGACATGATCCTTGATGCCTATAATATATTTGTTGAGCATGTGGCTCAATCACGAAATTTTTCAATTGAAGAAACAAAAAAACTTGCAGATGGTCGGGTTTATTCAGGTCGTCAGGCAGTAAAGCTCAAATTGGTTGATGCTATTGGTGGTCAACGTGAGGCCATTGAATGGTTAACGAAGGAGAAGCAGATTGAAGCGACTATAGACATTAAGAAAGTGTCTCTTGATGAAGAAAAAACGGTCATGGATCAGCTTTTTTCATCCATGGCGTCTGCCGCCGGATTTAACTCGCAATCCCTTAGATCGGGATTGTGGGCAATGTTACAGTAACGTATTATGAGTCGATGAGGAATCTATGACAAAATCGGAGTTAATTAGAACTTTGAAAATCAAGTATGCGCATTTATCTGAAAAAGTTTTAAAAACATGTGTTGATCTTTTTTTTGATGAAATCCAAACGGCTTTAAAACAGGGCCGTAGAGTTGAATTACGTGGCTTTGGTACCTTGGTGCCACGTGATAGGGATGAACGCGTAGCGCGTAACCCTAAAACAGGTGAAAAAGTGATGCTAGGTAAACATAGAACCACCTATTTCAGAGCTGGAAAAGAATTACGTGAACTGGTGAATCAAGAATAACGGGTGTGGTGACGTGTCCTCTCTTTGAAGATCGACATGCACTGCTGTGAGTTATAGCTAATAATCATATTTTAATCGCCATTTGCTAACTAGACAAATATCCTAACTGTCGTATACTTACCTGAGCGAATATTGTTGCTCATTGATAAGGGTCGGTTATGAGAAAGTTTTTTTTGTTCACGGGTGTTTTCATTTTATTTCTCGTCGCAGTCGTTATCGCTGTACCGTTTGTGGTTGACGTTAACAACTATAAAGGCAAAATTGAGCAAATCGTACTTGAGAAGACTCATAGAGAGCTCCATATTAATGGCCCTATATCTTTAAGAGTATTTCCTTCGATAGCACTTAAAATGAAGGATGTAACGCTTGGAAATCCACCAGGATTTGAAAAAGGAGAATTCGCAACCTTTGACCAATTGGTGGCAATGGTTAAATTAAAGCCTTTGCTAAACAAAGAAGTCAAAATAACCAAGATTGAATTAGTGAAGCCCATCATTCATTTGATTAAGGTTAGTGATGATAAGGTGAATTGGGATTTCAACGATCTTAGCACGAAAGAAGAAGACAAGAAAGACAGCGACAATAATAATGTCTCTTCCATTGATATTGACGAATTCACGATAGAAAATGGGGATATCCATTACAGTGACAAGACAAAGAAGAAAATATACACCGTTTCTGGGTTGGATGTGAACGTGACTAATTCACTCGTTTCTGGATTAGAGGCGCATGTCTCTTTGGATTGGAATGATCAAAAATTAGAATTGGACGCGAAAACATCATCGTTAGATTCGATTTTGGCTGATAAAGGAAATTACCCACTTAACCTTGATATTAAATCGCCGTTGCTTAAATTGAAATTTGAGGGAAACACGATTGTTCAGGAAAAACTAGCCTTAGATGGAAAATTGGATGTCTCCTCTCCATCGGTTGCTAAATTAAAAAATTGGCTTTTAGTCGTCAGTGATAAACCAGATCCTGATATGAATAAGCCATTGTCTCTGGGATGCTTAGCTCACCTTGCCGCCGAACGTGTTGCTTGTAAGTCACTTGCTTTGAGTTTGGCAGGTATCACACTAAATGGTGACCTATCTGCGCAATTTCCAGAAGGCAAGAAAACCAGTTTTCAGGGTAATATACATACTGATTCCATTAACTTGGACACGTTGATGGGCAACAAACCTGCCACAGCTACACCAGGATCTGCAGAAAAAGAAGGTGATTGGAAACAAAAAGAAGTTCGTATTTCAGGGCTTGATAAAGTAGACGGTTCACTTCGTTTTAGTGCTGGAAGTGTTATTTATCGTAATTTAAAGATCGGTAAAGTGAGTGGAGCCTTGAATATTAAAAACCAAGTTTTGTCCCTGGTTCTTTCTGAAGTTAATTTTTACGGTGGAATGGTGAAGGGTAATCTCGACCTCAATCAGCAGGCAAGCACGCCTTCCTACAGTGAAAATTGGGATATTAAGCATGTGGCTTTAGGCAATGTACTCAAAGATTATATGGGTAATGATCGTTTCTCTGGAACCTTAGATGCGGTGATCCAAACCAAGGGTGTTGGAAAGACTTATGGAAGCCTGATGTCTTCCGGCGAGGGCAATGCCCATTTCTCATTACGAGATGGTTTCGTCCGGGGCATTAATTTGGCACAAATAGCTAGAACCGTGACAGCCCCCTTAAGCTCAGATAAAGAATCCGCTAAAACTGATTTTTCTGAAGCCCATGCAAGCTTTGTTATTCATAAAGGAATTGCCCATAACGAAGATATGACGGCAAAATCGCCCTTCATTCTTGTTAAGGGAAGTGGAGACATTGATCTGGGACGTGAATGGATTAATTATTTGGCGGAACCCTCGCTCATTGCTTCTACGCAAGGGCAGGGAAGACTAGGAGAAAGCAAAGGATTAACAGTACCTGTGCGCATTGAAGGGCCCTGGGCAGATCCTCACATTCGATTGGAAATAGCTCAACAAGTGGTTAAAGACTTGCTGGCAGATCCAGCTAATATCGGTAAAACACTTAAAGGTTATAAAGAATCCACGAAAGGGTTAGGAAAAAGTCTTAAATCGGGTATTTTGGGCGGATTAGGTGGCTCAAAAGAAGCACCAGCGGATGCAACACAAGGATCCCAAGGTTCTAGTGAAACAGCGCCAACTCCTGAGCAAAAACAGGATCAGGAACCTAAAAAGAAAGATGCGGTGAAAGATCTGTTGAACATGTTTTAGGGGAGTATGATAAATGCTGAAACGCTTTGTTCTTACCCTGGCATGTCCAGATATTGCTGGAATCGTTGCTGCAGTTGCCAATTTTTTGTTGGAGCATAAAGGCTTTATTCTTGAGTCGGCACAATTCGGGGATGCTTCGACAGGCACATTTTTCATGCGAACCTTGTTTGAGGTAACAGAAACACATCAGACTGAAGTAACTATCCGCCAAGAATTTGCAGCAATCGCCGCTCGCTTTTCCATGAAATGGACGTTGAGTTCAACCGATATGCGTATGAAGATGGTGATTATGGTGTCAAAAGAAAGCCATTGCTTAAATGATTTATTGCACCGTCAACGGACTGGGCGTTTGAATATTGATATTCCTGCCGTGATTTCGAACCATCAGGATTTAGCTGAAATGACGCAATGGTATGGTGTTGCTTTTCATCACTTGCCAGTTTCGAAAGAGACAAAGCATGAGCAAGAATCGAAGGTTCTAGAATTAATTGGTCATTATAAAGCAGATGTGGTGGTGTTAGCGCGCTACATGCAGATATTATCGCCAGAATTAAGTTCTAAGCTGAATGGAAGAGCGATAAATATTCATCACTCTTTCCTTCCCAGTTTTAAGGGGGCAAAGCCTTATCATCAAGCCTATGATAAGGGGGTTAAACTGATTGGTGCCACGGCTCATTACGTGACTGACGATCTCGATGAAGGGCCAATTATAGATCAAGAAGTTATTCGGGTTGATCATACGCATGACCCTCAGAAAATGGTTGCGTTAGGGTGTGATATTGAATGTCGTACGTTGGCCCGTGCTGTTAAATATCATAGTGAAAACAGAGTGCTGCTGAATGGTAGCAAAACAGTTGTTTTTTATTGATTTATCAATGCTTCTTAACAGATTTGTTCTTGCAATTATCCGGTAGACGTTTTATCTTTAAACTCTGGGCAAACCAACAATTTGCTTACCTCATATTTTAGCAATCACACCTAAATGTAGGAAATGACATGTCAAAAAAGAAAAAAACTGCTACCAAATCCGCCGATGCCAAACCGGTAACTGCAAAAACAAAGTCTCGTTCCGACCATCCGTTATTGTCGCTTGCTGCACAATCTGAAGCAAAATATGTTGATTTTTTGTTTACTGACTCTAAAGGTAAATTACAACATACGACCTATGACATTCGTGAAGTTGATGAAGAATTGCTTACATCGGGGTTAATGTTTGATGGCTCCTCTATCCAAGGATGGAGAGGGATCGAAAAATCAGACATGATTCTATTGCCTGATCAAAGATCAATGTTTATTGATCCGTTTGCATCGCGTTCTACACTTTCTGTTTTCTGTGATGTTATTGATCCAGATACGGGCAAAGGCTATGATCGTGATCCGCGCAATATTGCTAAAAACGCAGAACAGTATCTGATTGATTCTAAACTAGGTGATGCTTGTTTCTTTGGCCCAGAACTTGAGTTTTTTGTTTTTGATAATGTTCGTTTTAACGTCGGTATGAATGAAGCATTTTATCATTTAGAAGCTGAAGAGGGTCCTTACAGCAGTGGTAGAGAATTTCCACATCAAGCAAACTTAGGACACCGGCCTAAAGTGAAAGGTGGTTATTTCCCAGTTATGCCGGTTGATTCATTGTCAGAAATTCGTACGGACATGTTAGAAGTTCTTGAAGCCGTAGGGGTTCAACCAGTTCTTCATCACCATGAAGTCGCTCCTGCGCAATGTGAATTGGGTATTAAATTCAGCACGTTAATTCAAACGGCAGATAATGTCCAAAAATATAAATACGTTGTCCACAACGTGGCGCAAGTTCATGGTAAAGCTGCTACCTTTATGCCTAAGCCCATAGCCGGTGATAATGGGTCTGGTATGCACGTGCACCAATCGATCTGGAAAGATGGTAAGCCATTATTTGCCGGTAACAAATATGCTGGCTTATCAGAAATGGCACTGTATTACATCGGCGGTATTATTAAACATGCCCGTGCGATCAATGCATTTACGAACTCCACAACCAACAGCTATAAACGCTTGGTTCCAGGTTATGAAGCGCCAACTCTGTTGGCTTATTCTGCGGTTAACCGCTCTGCATCTGTGCGTATTCCGCATGTGCATTCGACTAAAGGTAAAAGGATCGAGGTTCGTTTCCCAGATCCTGCAAGTAATCCATATTTGTCGTTTGCTGCTATGTTAATGGCAGGTTTGGATGGTATTCGTAACAAAATCCATCCGGGTGACGCTTCAGATAAAGATCTTTATCATTTAGATGCAAAAGAATTGAAGAAAATTCCTACCGTTAGCCGTTCGCTTCATATGTCACTCGAGGCTCTTGATAAAGACCGTGCTTTCTTGAAGGCTGGTGGTGTTTTCAATGATGAATTGATTGATGCGTATATTGCACTTAAAATGGAAGAAGTAACTGAATTAGAAAGAAGCCCTCATCCAGTTGAATTCCAAAATTATTTCAGCTCATAAAAGCGTTGAAAATCTTTTTAAAAAACGCGCTAAGTCATATGACTTAGCGCGTTTTTTGTTGGTTTTCTGGATAAAGAATAATGGATGAGGCTGCTTTTACATATCTCATTCCATCTGTCTATACAGGATTCTTCTCAACAACCTTATAAGGATAATGTTTTTTGTTAGTACAAAAAATCATAGGAGTGGGCGGTATGAGAATGCTTCTGCTAGATGCTTTTTCTCAACCTGTTCCTGTTGTTCAAGATCAGCGATAGTACGAGCCACGCGTAATACGCGCGTGTAGCCACGCATAGATAATTTCCAGCGCTCTATGGCTTTATCAAGAAATAGCTGGGCTTCAGCGGTTAAGTGAAGATGTGATTCGATGGTAGTCATCGCTGCTTGGCTATTGGTTTGAATATCATCATGATGGTATCGCTGTTGTTGACATGCGCGTGCCAGAATAACGCGTTGGCGAACCTGTTCTGATGTTTCGCCTAGGGATAAGTGTTTCAGTGACGATAACGGCACTTCAGGAACATCAATATGAAGATCAATCCGATCTAAAATGGGCCCTGATAATTTGGAGAGGTAGGTCTTTCCACAGACAGGTGCCTTATGGCACATGCGGTTAGGATCATTCAGATAACCACATGGGCAGGGATTCATGGCTGCAATCAGTTGAAATATGGCTGGGTATGTAAAATGGGCATTGGCACGTGAAATCGTGATGATTCCAGATTCCATGGGCTGACGAAGGGCTTCCAATACCTGTTTTGAATATTCGGGAAATTCATCCAGGAATAAAATACCGCGATGCGCCAATGTAATTTCTCCAGCACGCGCATGTTTGCCACCACCGACCATTGCTGCCATAGAACAGGAATGATGTGGGCTGCGGAACGGAGCATGCTTGAGTAATTGGTTGTTTTTAAGTTGGCCGGTAATACTGGCGATTAGGTTTACCTCATGGCTATCGCGTGAAGAAAGTGGCGGCAGGATACCCGGAAGGCACGAAGCCAACATTGATTTACCCGATCCTGGAGGTCCCTTCATCAAGAGATTATGATTGCCAGCTGCTGCGATTTCCAGCGCACGTTTAGCAGCTGATTGTCCTTTGACCAGACTGAGGTCTTGAAAAGATGTTGGTACATGATCCGTCGATAAAGAAAATGGAGGTAGGCTATTGCGGTTATTCAAATAATCAATAAGTGAGTTAAGCGTATCTGTTGCTATGACCTGCTGATTGCTCGTCAGTGTTGCTTCTTCGGCATTAGCGTAGGGGCAGATGAATGTTTTGTTTTTTTCTTTAGCAATCATACTGGCAGCAAACACACCCGGAACAGAAACAATCTGGCCATCCAATGATAATTCACCCATGATAATGCGGTCTTGTATGGTTTCACGGGGAATAATATTGAGCTTACATAAGATGCTTAAGGCAATGGGCAAATCATAATGGCTGCCTGCTTTATGCAACGAAGCGGGCGCTAAATTAATGGTGATATTAGGCAGCATGGTTTGCATGCCAAGTGTTGAAAATGCTGCGCGGATGCGCTGTTCTGATTCTCGTACGGTTTTGTCAGGAAGACCAACAATATAAAAGTCATTAAAGCTTGAATAATTAAAATGTGTTTGTACTTCGACCAACACAACGTGAATACCTTCAAAGGCAACGGAAAAACAATGCGATACCATTTTTACCCCACAAAAAAAATAATATTCTATGTTCCATGAGGGAAACATAGAAAAGAAACTAAAAAATGTGGGCGTAAATTGAGAGTAGAAAAACGTTGCTGTTGATATTGCTTTAGGTTGCGCTTAACATCAAAGCAAGCTATCTTGGATTGCTCCCGATTTCGCTTGTAACTTTATACAGTTTGTTAGAAATATACAACTTAATTTATGAATCAAATTCGAAAAGATAAAGGCTTTTTTGCGCATATTGGCATAGGCTTTAGCATTATTATTCTGCTATTGGTTGCTTTCTATGTGTATCTCTATGATCAGCGCTTACAAGAAGATGATTTAAACAAGGGCAAGCAAGACGCACAACGTATCGCGGTTTTAATGCGTAATCAACTCGAGCTTAGTATTATGACTTCAGACCAACTGCTGAGTAGCGCAATTGACCGCCAATACGTCAATATGCTTTTTGGTGGGACGCTAGGAAAGGATCTGGAAGAATATTTCAGGTCATGGTTAAAAGAATACCCACACTACCGTGCGATGTTTATTACCGATGAATCAGGTGAAGTAAAATTGATGATTCTCAGTCAGGGCCGCAAATTGCCAAGTGATGTTACGCTCAATTTTTATCAGCACGCATTTTTTTCGCACCACCAGAATCAAGATGATGAAAACCCATTCGCAACCACCATTACGAAAGATGGTTTGTTTAAAGCCCAGGATCTTATTTTATCAAGACGAATGAATAAAGTAGATGGTCAGTTTGGTGGGGTGGTTGGGGTTGTTATTGATCATGATTATTTTGCCAAATTATCAGAGTTGCTAGGTAATTACACCCATTCTGATTTTTGGATTCTGGATGCAGACAATAACGTGTTGCTTAAAAAAGCATCGACCAATATTAGCCAGGAGCTGCTCAGAAAAATAGATGCCCTGCATAATAACAGCCGTGATCGTCATGATATTATTAATGTACGTATGTTGCCTGTCAAAAAATCAGGCATTACCGATATTGTGGCCACCACGGGCATTTCGAAGTTGCCCTTGCATATTATTGTTAGATTAGGGTATCAGGATATTTTTAAGGATATAGGTTTAAATTATCATTATAGCGGGACGTTATTGATCGTATTTTTTCTGTTTACTCTCACTATTTCTATTTTGCTCTTTAAATTGTCGCTGCAAATGAAAAAAGTGAGAAAATCTCAACATTCTGCCGTACTCGCTAGTCAGGCAAAGTCGGATTTTCTGGCGAAGATGAGCCATGAATTACGTACCCCACTTAATGCTATTATTGGCTTTTCACAGATGTTGGCGGAAGGATATTTTGGTTTAATGTCTGACAAGCAATTAGAGCGTGTTAAGGACATTAATATGTGTGGTGACCATTTACTGCAACTCATCAACGATATCCTGGAATTTTCCAAAGGTGAGGCGGGAAAGGTTATTTTACAGGAAGACACGGTGAATGTCCCTGAAGTCATCGAGCAAGTATTACGAATGATGGACCAGCGCGCTAAAAACGCCAAGATCACTATTATCGATGATATCCCCCATCATTTGCCACTGCTTAAAGGCGATGAACGTAAAATCAAACAAATTCTTATTAACTTACTCACCAATGCCATCAAATTCACTAAATCGGGTGGTTGGGTTACGATCAAGGCCAAGATTGATATGGATAGCAATTATGTCGTGATCGTGTCTGATAACGGCGTGGGCATTGATCCGGCCGATATCCCCAAGGCGTTGTCAGCCTTTGAGCAGGTAGGCAGCGATATGTTCCATCAAGAGGGAACCGGGCTTGGTTTGTCGTTATGTAAAATGTTTACGGAGCTTCATGGGGGGACGATGCAGATTGAAAGCGCCCGTAATGAGGGAACCACGATCTCTATTATTTTCCCAGCGGAGAGGGTCTATCGATTTGAAGAGGGGTTATCCCTTTTTTCACAGGAAAGGTTGGAGGAGTCGGCCCTGTGGTAGAGGCCTGAAGCCGGCCTATTGGGCCATAAACAATTTTTTTTGAAGGGGTATTGTATTCCCCTTTTTATAACCCATATATAGGGTATAAACATAACTTATAAAAGGTATAATCATGGCTAGAAATGTTGTAATCGGGATCGATTTAGGTACTACGAACTCTTGCGTCGCTATTTATGAAAATGGTGATACCAAGGTTATTGAAAATGCCGAAGGTGGGCGGACTACGCCGTCTATCGTGGCATTTACTGATAATAACAACCGTTTGGTTGGTTTGCCAGCAAAACGTCAGGCAGTGACAAATCCTGCTAATACGTTTTCAGCAATTAAGCGTTTGATTGGCCGTACATTTGATGATCCAGCCACCAAAAAAGATATGACTTTGGTGCCTTATAAAATTGTTAAAGCTTCCAATGGTGATGCATGGGTAGAGGGGCGTGGCCAGCAATATTCGCCAAGCCAGGTCAGTGCCTTTATCCTCCAAAAAATGAAAGAAACAGCTGAGGCCTATGTTGGCCACGAAGTGAAGGAAGCCGTTATTACGGTGCCTGCTTATTTTAACGATGCGCAGCGTCAGGCCACCAAAGATGCTGGTAAGATTGCTGGCCTTGAAGTGAAGCGGATTATTAACGAGCCAACTGCAGCAGCTCTTGCTTATGGCCTCGATAAAGAAGACGGCAAAACCATCGTCGTCTATGATTTGGGAGGCGGTACATTCGATGTCTCCATTCTTGAAATCGGCGATGGCGTATTTGAAGTGAAAGCAACCAATGGTGACACTTTCTTAGGCGGTGAAGATTTTGATATGCGCATCCTTGAATTTCTCACAGATGAATTCAAAAAAGATCAGGGTATTGATCTGCGTAAAGATCCGCTTGCCTTGCAACGGTTGAAAGAAGCTGCTGAAAAAGCCAAAATCGAACTCTCAAGCACGCCAGAAACCGAAGTTAACCTGCCTTATATTACAGCAGATGCTAGCGGTCCTAAACATTTGCATCTTAAATTAACCCGCGCAAAATTAGAGTCGTTGGTGGATGATTTATTGCAGCGCACCATTGAACCGTGCCGCAAAGCATTGAAGGATGCTGGCTTGAAAGCAAGCGATATCCACGAGGTGGTATTAGTGGGTGGAATGACCCGTATGCCTAAAGTGCAACAAATCGTTAAGGATTTCTTCGGTCGTGAACCGCATAAAGGTGTAAATCCTGATGAAGTTGTGGCCATCGGAGCGGCTATTCAAGGTGCGGTGATTGCTGGTGATGTGCGCGATGTATTATTGCTTGATGTTACACCGCTTTCACTCGGTATTGAAACATTGGGTGGTGTTTTCACGCCACTTATTGAGCGTAATACCACGATTCCTACCAAGAAAAGCCAGGTATTTTCAACGGCTGATGATAATCAGACGGCCGTTACTATTCGGGTATACCAAGGCGAGCGTACGATGGCTTCGGACAACCAGTTTCTAGGGCAATTTAACTTGGAAGGTATTCCTCCTTCTCCTCGCGGTATGCCACAAATTGAAGTCACATTTGATATTGATGCCAATGGTATCGTCAATGTTTCGGCCTCTGATAAAGCAACTGGAAAGCAGCAAAAAATTACGATTCAGGCCTCAGGTGGTTTGTCGGATAAGGACATCGACAAGATGGTTAAGGAAGCCGAAGAAAACTCTAAACTTGATAAGCAGCGTAAAGAGTTAGTAGAGGCCCGTAACCATGCCGATAGCTTGGTCTATTCAACGGAAAAAAGTTTGAAAGAGTATGGTGATAAAATTGATGCAGCCACACGTGCTAAGATTGAAGGTGATGTGGATGCTCTCAAAAAAGAATTGGAGCAAAGTGAACCGTCGGTAGAGGCCGTTAAACAAAAAACCGATGCACTGCGTGAATCATCACTTAAATTGGGTGAGGCTATCTATCAGCAGTCACAGGCAGAAGCTGCCGAGGCTCCTATGGAAGATGCCGAAGCTGCCAATGATCAAGGCAAAGTAGTTGATGCCGATTACGAAGAAATTAAAGATAAAAAAGCTGAATAAAGTATAAGTCAACACGCCCCTTCCTGACAGAAGGGGCGTGTTGTGCATCGCACTCTTTCAAAGAATTAATTATGTCAAATAAAGATCTATATGAATTGCTTGGCGTGTCCAAAACGGCAAATAAAGACGAGCTGAAGACGGCCTATCGCAATCTAGCTAAACAATACCATCCTGACCGTAACCCTGATAATCCTGAAGCAGAAGCGAAATTCAAAGAAATCTCCAATGCCTATGAAGTCTTAAGTGACGAGCAGAAACGTGCGGCATACGATCGTTACGGCAGCCAGGCGTTCAATGCAGCTGGAGGTGGTGCCGGGTTTAATCCTGGTGCAGGACAGGGTGGATTTGGTGGATTCAATGGTAATTTTTCAGATATTTTTGAAGATCTATTCGGCGGTTTTGGTGGCAATGCGCGTACCTCAACGGCATCGCATTCGCGTGGGTCGGATTTACGTTATAATATAGAGATTTCATTGGAGGAAGCCTATAACGGGGCACAAAAAAATGTTAATTTTACCTCACTGAGTACCTGTGATCATTGCGGTGGTATCGGTAGTGAAGATAAGGCTGATCCGATCACGTGCAATACCTGTCATGGGGCAGGAAAAATAAGAGCAACCCAAGGATTCTTTACCATAGAAAAAACATGCCATACCTGTAATGGTATCGGTAAGACCATTAAAAATCCATGCAAACGCTGCCATGGTAATGGGCGTGTATCGAAAAACAGGACTTTGTCAGTTAACATTCCAGCGGGTGTCGAGGACGGTACGCGTATTCGTCTTTCTGGCGAAGGCGAAGTTGGCATTCGCAAAGCTCAAGCAGGTGATCTGTATATTTTTGTTTCCATTGCCCCTCATACTATTTTTCAATTGAATGACCATGATATACATTGCCAGGTACCTATTAAGATGACGACGGCAGCATTGGGCGGCACAATTGAAATTCCAACGATTGATGGTAGTAGAGCGAAGGTAACTATCCCAGAAGGTGCGCAAACCGGTGACCAATTCCGCTTGCGGGATAAAGGGATGTCAAAAATGCGTTCCACTAAGCGTGGTGATATGTATATTCATGCCGTTGTTGAAACGCCTGTTAAATTAACTAAAAAACAACGTGACTTATTGGAACAATTCGACCAAACTATCGAGGGAGGATCCCAACCTCAGACCGAAAGTTTCTTTAAAAAGGTTAAAGAGTTTTGGAGTGATCTTAAAGAATAAACCTGGAGATAAAGTTATGTTAAAATTATCCGTATCGACCCTTATGGTTGTTAGTTCCCTTTCGATCGGTGCATGTGCGCCAGCACTGGTGGCTGGTGGCGGATCGGCTGGCTATTACGCTGGAACAAGCGAGCGCAGCGTGGGCACCATTACTAGCGACGGAGTGATCACTTCAAAAATCAATGCTGAATTTGTTAAAGAAAAATCAGTCAGTGCCTTTGACATTAATGTGGATACCTATCGTGGCGTGGTTACGCTACATGGTAGTGTAGGAAGCCAAGCATCAGCTAATCGTGCGATCGCTATTGCACGGGGAGTTAAGGGTGTGAAAAAAGTCATTTCGCAATTGACCGTTGTTTCTAAAAAATAAAGCTAGCTAGAAAAGGAATTTGCTATGTCACAGAAACCAGTAAAGAAGGTGGTTCTTGCCTATTCTGGCGGATTGGATACCTCTGTAATTTTATGTTGGCTGCAAGAGCAATATCACTGTGAAGTGGTGACCTTTACTGCCGATTTGGGGCAAGGTGAAGAGCTTGAGCCAGCACGCGAGAAAGCCAAAAAATTTGGGATTAAGGAAATCTATATCGAAGATCTTCGCGAAGAATTTGTGCGTGATTTCGTGTTCCCGATGTTTAGAGCTAATGCCGTGTATGAGGGTGAATATTTATTAGGTACATCGATTGCACGTCCTTTGATTGCTAAACGCCAGATTGAAATTGCCAGACAAGCGGGAGCCGATGCTGTTTCTCATGGCGCGACTGGAAAGGGCAATGACCAGGTTCGTTTTGAATTAGGATATTACGGATTAAATCCTGACATTCGTATTATTGCGCCTTGGCGTGAATGGGATTTAAATTCGCGTACTAAATTAATTGCCTATGCCGAATCAAAGGGAATTCCAGTAGCCATGGATAAACGTGGGGAAGCGCCGTATTCGATTGATGCTAATTTATTGCATACATCCTTTGAAGGGAAAGTGCTTGAAGATCCGTGGAGTGAGCCAGACAATAGTATGTTTCTGAGAAGTGTTGCTCCAGAGGACGCGCCTGATTCACCAACGTATTTCACCATGGATTTTGAAAGAGGTGACCCGGTTGCTATTGATGGTAACCGTTTAAGTCCAGCGGCATTGCTTACGAAACTTAATGAACTGGGTGGTGCAAATGGGGTTGGTCGTTTAGATTTTGTCGAAAATCGTTATGTGGGTATGAAATCGCGTGGTGTCTACGAAACGCCCGGCGGTGCTATTCTCCTCAAAGCTCACCGTGCAATTGAAGGTATTACCCTGGATCGCGAAGTTGCGCATTTGAAAGATGAATTGATGCCGCGTTATGCCTCGCTGATTTATTATGGATATTGGTGGTCTCCTGAGCGTAAAATGCTGCAGGCTGCTATTGATGCTTCGCAGGAATTTGTAAGCGGAACTGTGCATTTAAAATTATATAAAGGATCGGTTTCTGTCGTTGGCCGAAAATCTGACATGAGTTTGTATTCTCAAGAATATGTAACCTTTGAAGAAGATAGTGTCTACGATCAAAAAGATGCTGCAGGATTTATTAAATTGAATGCACTGCGCTTGAGACTCGGAAGCAAGATTCAAAAAAAATGATCTTTTGTGAGAAACTTGAAAATTTCATCTTGTAAGTTTTTAAAAAACTGGAATGATAGAATAAGTAGGGTCTTAGTGAATGAGACTCCATGTTGAAACGTATTATATGGAAGGACTATTGTTATGAAAAAACATCTTTTAGTTGCTATTTTGGCTTCTGCTGTTGCTATGCCTGCATTTGCTGCTGATAAAGCTGCTGCTGAAAAAGGCGCTGAGAAAGCTGCACAAGCTCCAGCTGCACAAGAACACGCTGCTCCAGCTCAAGCTGCTAAACAACAGCAAGCTCAAACCGTTGAATTGAAAGACGGTACACAAATCCAAATCAAAGGCGAGGAAGTTTTCGTCGTTGGTAAAGATGCTAAATTGACTCCTGCTCCAGATGGATCTCACGCTGCTAAAGACGGTAGCACCATCAATACCAAAGATGGCAAAATCGCTAAGTAGTGTATTGATGCTTTAAGCATCAATATATTATTTTGAAGGCCTGGGGTTTCTCAGGCCTTCTTTTTTTGTGTTTTTTGAGTTATAATTCCACAAAACAGGGGCTTTTTCTCCTGCTTAAAAAGAAGCTTTGCAGATTAAACAGGAGAATAACCATGACGCAGAAGAAGTCAGATCCAAGATCATGGAATATGTCAACGCAGCTTGTGCGTGCAGGAACCTTACGTTCGAATTTTGGTGAAACCAGCGAGGCGATTTTCTTGAATTCAGGTTATTGCTATGAATCGGCAGAGATTGCCGAAAGTCGCTTTAATGGATCAGCTCCAGGATTTGCTTATTCACGCTACTCAAATCCTTCATTATCGATGCTTGAAACACGTTTGGCTGTATTAGAGGGTGCTGATAAAGCGTTGGTTATGGCAAGCGGCATGGCTGCTGTGTATGCGTCTATCATGTGCCAATTAAAGGCAGGCGATCATATCATCGCCAATAAAGTGCTTTTTAGCTCGTGTTATTACATTATCACCAATGTGTTGCCACGTTTGGGTTTTGAGGTCACATTGGTTGATGGCCCTAACCTTGATGAGTGGAGAAAAGCATTCAGGCCTAACACACGCTGTGTGTTCATTGAGACGCCCGCTAATCCTACACTTGAGCTTGTTGATATCGCGGCTGTTGCTGAGATGTCGAAAAAGAATGGCTCATGTTTGATTCTTGATAATGTCTTTGCTACGCCGTTGTTACAGCGGCCGTTGGA
Organism: Alphaproteobacteria bacterium; assembly: GCA_016722515.1. Classification (NCBI taxonomy): domain Bacteria; kingdom Pseudomonadati; phylum Pseudomonadota; class Alphaproteobacteria; species Alphaproteobacteria bacterium. Next base: position 957,728 of record JADKJE010000001.1, on the reverse strand, counting down.
ATTAGGGGCTGATGTGGTGGTTTATTCGACCACTAAACATCTGGAAGGGCAGGGGCGTACGCTCGGTGGCGCCGTCATTGGTAATGAACCATTTATGTCTGAGATATTGCTGCCCTATCATCGCCATACTGGCCCACACATGAGTCCCTTCACGGCGTGGGTGGTGTTGAAAGGTCTCGAAACTCTGGATCTTAGAATGGCACGCCATTGTGATAATGCACAGGCACTGGCGGAATTGCTGGAGTCCCATCCGCAGGTTACGAAAGTATTATTCCCAGGATTGCCTTCTTTCCCACAATATGAACTCGCTCAGCGTCAAATGAAGCGAGGCGGTTGCCTGATTGCTTTTGAAGTCAAAGGCGGTAAAGCTGGGGCGTTTGCCTTTATGAATAAATTAAAGATCATCGATATCTCCAACAACCTAGGTGATGCCAAAAGCCTGATTACCCATCCTGCTTCCACAACCCATAGCAGCGTCCCTAAAGCGATCAAGGATGCCTGTGGAGTGACTGAAAATTTAATCAGATTCTCGGTAGGAATCGAGGATATAGATGATTTGAAGGGCGATATCCTCCAGGCTCTTGCATAAAAAGCCTATTTGTAGAATAAAATAATCGCATTATTAGAAATGATGTTATAGACAATGAAGCGAATTTAACACTCTGGCCTTGCTGTTGCCGGGGGTGGAGGCTCATTGTGTCAACATTGTGCATAACATATGGTTATGCCGTATTCGGTCAAGTTTAACAAAAATGCGCGAAAAAGACTTCATCAAACGAACGCTTACTCTATGTTGCATCAAAAGCAACTTGACATTGAAGTCATAAAAGCACGACACCGTAAGGAGGTCTATTGATTATGAAGCTCTATCCTCAAATAATTGAACAAAATGGTCAGCTGATGTTTGTGGATCACAGATACAAAAGATCCAGCTAACTAGTCAGTTTTTCTTAATAGATAACGATTATACTTGGTTGTGTTTCATTTTTAAAGTGATCCCCCGGGAGGGGTACTTGCTAAAACAAAGGATTTACCCTCTTGCAACAACGGGCAAATCGCTTTATGTTTAGGGGATGAAACGATCTAGAGGAACTATGGCAGAGACAATGGTCATGACAAAAAAAACAACTGCGCCCACATCAGCCAAAACACAGACTGAACCCCACAGCAAGGAGTTCATGCTGAAGCTTTATTATGATATGCTGCTGATCCGCCGTTTTGAAGAAAAAGCAGGACAGCTATACGGAATGGGGTTAATCGGCGGATTTTGTCACCTGTATATTGGTCAGGAGGCTGTTGTCGTAGGGCTTCACGCCGTCAGTAAGCATGGCGATCAAGTGATTACCAGTTATCGTGATCATGGTCATATGATGGTGGTCGGTTCCGACCCTAAAGCCGTTATGGCCGAATTGACTGGGCGTGCTACCGGTGTATCGCGCGGTAAGGGCGGTTCAATGCATATGTTTGATCTGAAGAATCATTTTTATGGGGGGCATGGAATCGTAGGTGCCCAGGTGCCTATCGGTACGGGGTTGGCTTTTGCTAACCAATACCAGGCCAACGGTAATGTGGCGATGACCTATTTTGGTGATGGCAGCGCCAACCAGGGGCAGGTTTATGAATCGTTTAACATGGCGCGTTTATGGAACTTGCCAGTGCTGTATGTAATCGAAAATAATCAATATGCCATGGGTACTTCAGTGGGACGCTCTTCGGCAACGACTGAACTTTATAAACGGGGTGTATCGTTCGATATACCTGGCGAACAAGTCGATGGCATGGATGTTTTTGCCGTGATGGAGGCTGGACGTAAGGCGTTAGAACATTGCCGTACGGGTAAAGGGCCTTATATATTAGAAATGAAAACCTATCGTTATCGTGGTCACTCCATGTCGGATCCTGCTAAATACCGTAGTAAGGAAGAAGTGGAAGACATGAAAGAAAAGCATGATTCGATCAATGGCCTGCAAAAAAATATCATCGAACAATTCAAGGTGCCTGAAAGTGAATTTGAGGCCATTGAAAAAACAATTCGGGATATCATTACCGAAGCTGTTGAATTTGCTAAAAATAGCCCATTGCCTGATGAAGGCGAGTTGTGGACGGATGTAACCCGTTAGTATGGCAGGGCACCTATCTATCAGAGAAACAAGGAGATAAGCATGGCAGAGATAACAATCCGCGAAGCATTACGTGATGCAATGGCCGAAGAAATGCGTTGCGACACAAACGTGTTTGTGATGGGCGAAGAAGTAGCTGAATATCAAGGGGCCTATAAAATAACGCAAGGGTTGCTCCAGGAATTTGGACCCAAGCGTGTGATTGACACCCCGATTACAGAGCATGGATTTACCGGACTGGCAATCGGTGCGGCGATGGCGGGGTTAAGACCAGTGGTTGAATTTATGACGTTTAACTTTGCGATGCAGGCGATGGATCAGATTATTAACTCTGCTGCTAAAACCAATTACATGTCTGGTGGCCAGGTATCCTGCCCGATCGTGTTTCGTGGCCCCAATGGAGCGGCTGCCCGAGTGGGTGCCCAGCACTCACAATGTTACGCCAGTTGGTATGCCCATATCCCTGGATTAAAAGTGATTGCACCTTATAGTGCCGAAGATCATAAGGGGTTATTGAAAGCGGCAATCCGTGATAATAATCCGGTCATTTTCCTGGAGAACGAAATCCTCTACGGACACAAACATCAGGTTCCTGAGCCAGATAGGTTTAATAATGATTTTCTGGTTGAAATTGGCAAAGCCAAAATTGTTCGCCCAGGTAAGGATGTGACCATTGTTGCGTTTTCAATTATGGTGAAAGCTGCCTTAGATGCAGCGCAGCAATTAGCGGAACAAGGAATTGATGCAGAAGTCATTGATTTAAGGACTATCCGTCCGCTTGACCGCGCTACAATTATTGAGTCGGTGCGCAAAACCAATCGTTTAGTAACGGTTGAAGAAGGCTGGCCATTTGCAGGGATCGGTTCTGAAATTGCCGCTATTGCTATGGAAGACGCATTCGATTATCTGGATGCTCCCGTTGTACGTGTAGCAGCTAAAGATGTGCCTTTACCGTATGCAGAAAATCTTGAAAAATTAGCGTTACCACAAACTGCCGATATTATAGAAGCTGTTAAAAGCGCTTGTTACGTTGGCTAAGGAATGGCCTATGGATTACCGGTTTGAAGGGGCAGGGTTTATTATTCGACCATTTGTTGAAGGGGATATCCTGTCTTTTATACACCATCTGCAAGATGTGGATGTGTATGAGAATACCTACCGGTTTCCAAAAAATGTCACGCAAGACTATGCTAGTCGATATATAGCAAACGCCATAGATGGTGCAAAACAGGAGAAGCCAACATCGCTCCATTTAGCCATCGACGTTGCGGGAGAAGTAGTAGGTGACATAAGTTTCCTTAAGATTGAAGGCCATAAAGCTGAACTTGCTTATTGGCTATCCCCAAAACAATGGGGACAAGGTATTATGCCACAAGCCACCAAATGGTTATGCCAGATGGCGATGGAGAACATGGGCATTATCCGCATTTACGCGGCCGTGTTTACCTATAACACCAATTCAGCCCGGGTGTTAACTAAAGCTGGTTTTGTGGTAGAAGGATGTATGCGAAAATCCTATCTCAAAGATGGAAAGCTATTGGACGCAAATCTTTTTGCATTTGTTAGATAGGTTTAACGGTATAATTAATTATACAAGTCCCAGTAGAGGAACAACCAGGAAAATTAAACGACAGAGTAATGTTCGAAAAACTTTCCAAATGAACCATTTTGGGCTATCGTGAGAAGACATATTAATCTCGACATGAGGAAACCTATGCCGATCGAAATTTTAATGCCTGCATTATCACCTACCATGACTGAGGGAAACCTGGCTAAATGGGTTAAAAAAGAAGGTGATAAAATCAGAGCAGGTGATGTTATCGCCGAAATTGAAACCGATAAAGCAACCATGGAAGTGGAAGCGGTTGATGCTGGTAAAATTGCTAAAATCGTGGTTCCCGCAGGAACCGAGAATGTGTCGGTGAATTCACTCATTGCGGTCATTACCCAAGATGGTGAAGAAATGGCGGATCTGGATTCGTTTATTGCTAAATTTAACAAGCCAGCACCGCAAAAAACAGAAGCGCCGAAGGCAGCAACACCTGCTGCCGTTGACGCGGGTCAACCATCGGTGGTTCATGCTCCTGCTGCAACATCAGCCCCTGGGCTGGGTGCGGCTCCTCGTTTTGCTTTGCCTCCTTTGACTGCGGCAACCAAGGCGATATCTGCACCTGCAGCCAAACATGATGGGGCGCGAGCATTTGCCAGCCCACTGGCAAAGCGCATTGCAGAGCAGGAGGGCATTGATATTGGTCTTGTCGAGGGTAGCGGCCCTCGAGGCCGTGTGGTTAAAGACGATGTGTTAAAAGCAAAACAACAAGGTGCCGGGGCTGGTTTTGGTTCTTCGATGGTGCGTCGTAATCCGGTCGAATATGCCATGGAACCGGTAAGCAATATGCGTAAAGTCATTGCCCGCCGACTGCTTGAAGCCAAACAATTTGTCCCGCATTTCTATCTGACGCTGGATTGTACCTTAGATAAATTATTGGAAGTCAGGGAAGATATTAATGGCGCAGCTCCGATTGGCGCCGATGGCAAGCCTGCCTATAAAGTGTCAGTGAATGATTTTGTCATCAAAGCTGTTGGTTTAGCGATGCGTAAGGTTCCTGGTGTCAATGCTTCATGGACGGATGAAGGTGTTGCTACCTACTCAAATATTGATGTTTCAGTTGCTGTTGCTATTGAGGGAGGGCTGATTACCCCCATCGTACGTAATGCTGATCAAAAACATATCGTGGCAATTTCAACCGAAATGAAAGAACTGGCTGCAAAAGCACGCGCTAATAAATTGAAACCTGAAGAATTCCAAGGAGGTGGGTTTAGTATTTCCAACCTGGGTATGTATGGTATCAAAGAATTCAGTGCCATTATTAACCCGCCGCAATCCTGTATTTTAGCAGTAGGTGCTGGAGAAGAAAGGGTGGTTGTTGAAAAAGGCCAGATGAAAATAGCGACTCAAATGTCGTTGACTTTATCGGTGGATCATCGTGTCGTGGACGGGGCGTTAGGCGCACAATATCTTAATGCTTTAAAAGGTTTCCTTGAAAAACCAGCCACCCTATTGATATAAATAAATTTCATTTTGAAAGAGGAAAACGTATGCCTGAGGTGCAGCAATTAGAAGCTGATGTGGTTGTTATTGGTGGAGGCCCTGGGGGCTATGTCGCTGCTATTCGCGGTGCGCAATTGGGACTTAACGTGGTCTTGGTTGAGCGTGAGCATTTAGGGGGGATCTGCCTAAACTGGGGCTGTATCCCTACCAAGGCATTATTGCGCTCTGCCGAAGCGTATGACATGATTAAACATGCATCTGATTTTGGATTGAGCGTTAAAGAATTTGGTTTTGATTTACAGGCGATCGTTAAACGGTCGCGCGGTGTTTCTGAAAAATTATCCGGCGGAGTTAAACAGCTGCTCAAAAAGAATAAAGTAACCGTGGTTGATGGTTTAGCCAAACTTAACGGCAAAGGTAAAGTGAAAGTCGAAAAAGACGGCCAGAAAATAGCTGATATTATGGCTAAACATATTATTATAGCAACAGGTGCTCGGGCGCGTGTTCTTCCTGGGCTGGAGCCAGATGGAAAATTGATCTGGACCTATAAAGAAGCATTAGTGCCGGATGTAATGCCTAAATCCTTACTGGTGGTAGGAAGTGGTGCTATTGGTATTGAATTTGCCAGTTTCTTTGCCACACTTGGTGCCAAAGTAACTGTTGTTGAATTAGCGGACCGCATCCTGTCGGCTGAAGATCCTGAGATTTCTGAATTTGCCCGTAAGCAATTTGAAAAACAGGGCCTGACGATATTAACCAAAAGTACCGTTGACTCCCTAAAAAGGGTCAGAATGACGTTCAGGTTGTTGTGAAAACCGGTGATGTTAAACAAGATATGACCTTTGATCGGATTATTGTGGCCGTTGGTGTGGTTGGCAATACGGAGAATCTTGGTTTTGAAGGAACCAAGATTAAGGTGGAGCGTGGCCAGATTATGGTCAATGAATGGTTGGAAACCGATGAAAAAGGCATTTATGCCATCGGTGATGTGGTGTCACCGCCATGGCTTGCCCACAAGGCCAGTCATGAAGGGGTCATTTGCATAGAAAAAATTGCCGGTGTTCCAGGAGCTCATCCGATTAAACGACAAAATATTCCAGGCTGTACCTATTGTCATCCTCAAGTAGCAAGTGTTGGGTTAACCGAACCGCAAGCTAAAGAAAAAGGGTACGATATCAAAGTGGGACGTTTCCCTTTCATGGCGAATGGTAAAGCCATCGCTTTGGGTGATACAGCCGGATTTGTTAAAGTGATCTTCGATAAAAAAACAGGCGAGCTGTTAGGGGCACACATGATTGGTCCTGAAGTAACCGAGATGATACAAGGTTATGTGATTGCCAAAACAGCCGAACTTACCGAGAACGAGTTGAAGCATACGATTTTTGCTCATCCTACGCTTTCAGAGATGATGCATGAAGCAGTCCTTGATGCGGATGGTCACGTCATTCACATGTAGTTGGAATTGAGTATGCTGCTGTTGTTTGGCCATTATGTGGGATTGAATGAGGGATGGACTGCGGCACTCTTAAAGAAAATGCTGACAGAAGGTGCGCAAGGTGTTTATGCTGAAGTGATGCGTCCGGCATCTTCTGATTCGTCGATGATCAAATTAGGCTCCAATGCACCTATCAGCGGTCATGACAAAAATAGAAAAGATGCTGAAGTTAAGCCAGTTGAATCGAAAGTGAGAACGGTTAAGTTAGCTACACTCGCTCCCAACGTTAATTCTATGTCGGCGCATAATGGTTCTGCGGATATAGATGTTGAGGGATTTATTAAAGGTATAAAAGCATCCTTAGAGAAAGATGAGAATGCAAAAGCGTGCATGGTGATCAAAGATGCGGGATCACAACCTGGTCTGGTCCTGTATGTGAAACAAACATTAAAGTCGCTCAATGGTTTACTTTCCCGTGTTTTTATTTCAGTGGGCGATGATGTTACATTAGCAGAGCAAATACGGGAGGCTGTTCCTGAGGCGCACATGATTGTGAAGGTCAAGGATTATCCCTCAAATGACGCGTTGCGGAGGATCTTTGATTTTAAACCTGCTGCATTACTTATCCATGAAGAAGAAATTGATGAAGCACTTATAACCCAGCTCCATCGTCGTGCTATCAAGGTTTTTGTTCTGCTTGAACCGGATATGGAGCAGGAAGAGTTATTTGACGTGGTGGGTGACTTGTTTAAATTAAGGGTTGATGCCATGATCACCACGCAGTATCGCGAAGCACAAGAGATTATTGCAGGCTCAGCTGAACTAGCTGTTGATTGGAAAGATTTGAAGAAAAATAATACTACCAAACCGAAGTTTCCAGAATTAGGGAAGATTGATAAGAAAAAATGGACTGATCGGCTGTGAGAAGCGTTTTCCTTTACGGTGACTCATCTCCAAAAAGATATTAAGAATCCGATATAGCTTAAAAAGGGCTGTGATTTTAGGTAAAATCGCTATTTATTTTCTATAAAATCTCAATGACACAATAATGGATTGATGTATATAGGCTGGGTATCAAGATTATATTGAAAGTGATGGTTTTTGATTGTATGTTGTCTAAAATCAACCAGTAACTATAGGAAATATATGAAATATACTTCAATTGAAACGATGTCGATTGCGCCATTTGAGATGAATGAAGGGTTCTCAAATATATTTAATCGCATTCATGGCGAACCCCAGTATTTTATACCGGATCCATCGAATCCTATCGTACGCAAGAACAATACAGATCAGGCCTGTGAGAACGTGCTTTATAAAATACATAAAGTTTTAATTGATAAACTTCCAGAATTGCCAATTGATTCTTTTACCGTTGAACTTGGCCATCACTCTATCATTTTGAATTTTCACGGCAATGTGGAGATTGCTGCACGTTTTGCCAAGACACTGATAGTGAATAACATTAATGAAATTGACCTCGTTGCTGGTTCTAATGGAGCCTATGTACAGATTCATCCAAGGTGCATTGCGTCCTTTATAACCGATTTCCTGGAGTTTGGAAAAGAAGAACCGGCTTTGGCAAAGAGATCATTAAAATCGAGTCTTAGCAAAGGACTAAAAAATCTTACAGGATCTGAAAAAAAGGGATCTACTAAACAATTTGGTTCCTTTTTGAGGAACATGTTTTATGTGATGGAAAGTGCAACAAATGACCTCGAAAAAGTAAAGAAATATGTGCGTAAGAATTATACAAGTGTAGACGAGCCGGCGATTGAACGCGCATATAATGCTGTTAACAGCATGCGTTATGGACGCAGAACAAATGAAAATGGTCAAGCAGAAGCATTTGTTGTCACTAGCTATGCCTTACCAAATCGTAATGAACATGAGTCTGAAGGTCTTTTTAAGGTGAATCGGGTTGTTGAAATGAAAGAGGGGGTCATCTTTGATTGGGAAAATGCTAAACAACAACAAAGTGTCTTAAAAATCATTAATAACCAAAAAGAAGCTTTTGGTAGTGAGCTGTTTTTATATGTAAGTTCGGCCTTTTTCGACCCAAAAAATCCGGAATCGCTGTTAATAAAATTTTTGGCGACAGATTGGGGAATCTTTATTGGAACAGCAACGGGTGCTGCCGATGTAATGCATAGTATTGCTGGTGACCTTGACGTTGACGTTATGGCCCAAAGTTTTACACAAACACAAATAGATATTTTAACCGCCGTACTCTTCAATCGTTTTATGAAAGATGTAGCTAATATTCTTAATTCTGAGATAAACGACATTAAGCGACAAATTAATGAAAACCCAAAGCCTATTGAAAAGGGAGAATTATGTTCCAAAGCCGCAATCATGGGAAATATAATAAGTATTAATCCCGATGAGAAAAATGTCGGTGAGGAACTGAATAGGCTTATTATAAAGCATGTTCAATTAGCTCTTGAGGCATATGTTGCATTTGATTTTACCAAAGGCACTCAGGCCAAAAATGGTACAAGAAGTCTTGCGCTACTGCAAGAAATTCGTTCGTATTTGTCTGAAGCTCTTAAAATTTCAGGTAAAAAATACGACTCAATTCCTGGGGTTGTTCTAAATGCATTACGTGAAATCCCTAAATTGGATGGTGCCTTGAATGAAGGAAAGCTCTTTACGGCAACTTATGCAGCATTCTATAATGTATCGAAGGATCAGCTAACTGAATTTGTTGCCGCCCGCTTAGAAGACTTTATGTATTGGTCGGGAAAAACAAAGGATATTGAAAATTTCTTGCGTGGAACCATTATTGAGGCGATCGATCGGGGAGCTGAATTTCCTGCGGGAGAATATGCTGGTCTTGAATATCGATTGGGCCTAGTAGAAGAATGTAAAGCAGTTGATGTTGCGCGGCTCATTAAACGCCAGCAAGATGGTAAGGATTTTCCATTAAAACCCTGTGATGTCAGCGAGCTGTCACTGCTTCCCAATTTTCTGAATGTCATGGCTGGTGCTATTCGTCCAGCAAACGGTGATAAAACATCGGTAGACCGGTACATCAAGGCGTTAAAGAAAACAGCTGCATTTTATGCTTGTTATTTTAATTTAGCTTCTAATGTTGCTGAAACCCCAGATTTTGCAAAGTACATCGTAGACCGTGTGCAGGTTAGTATTATGAACAAGCAACAAGACGATGCATTGAAGATGGCGCAAGAGCATCAACCATTAGCTGATTTTGTGGTGCGATTATCACATTATGCACCCTTGTGTAATTCTTTACTCCAAATCGAAGGCTATCGAGCTGACTATGATCTCTTTGCCTATGAAATGCTTGGGTTTAAATCGCGTTTAGAAAAAGACCCAGACTGCCTTGATCGTTGGGTTAAAGAATGGGCGTATACGCAAGCCTTTAAACAGGTGCTTAACGAGACATTACAAGAGGTGGGTCATCCTAATGATCAAAAAATACTAACGCTTTTAACGAGTGCTGAATGCTATGTTTCAACTCATTTCTTTGCTAAGGATATGATCGCTTTTTATGACCATGCAATTGATAAAAAAAATCAGGCTCTTGCTGAAAAGACGAGTAATGCTTATCAAAAATTCAATCAATACTTAGTTGGAGATATAAACGATCCTCTGGGAGCGCTGGTAATCGATCGTTATAATCAAATATACGCTGATATTCAAGAGCAAGCTAAAGAATTAGTCCAGCTTGATCAAAGAAATTCGAATATCAAAGAAGTAAAAAATGAGGTAAAAAATGAGGTTATTATCATCAATATTTCTCCTCCAGTTATTGAAAATGAAAGGCCTGTGTCACGGCGTGATCATTCCGCCTCTATAAATGAAGGGGCTCGCGGCGCTAACTCATGGGTTAACCGACAAAGCAGCCTTGGAAATAGTGGTATCAGTGGTCGTGGTCGTGGTCTTGGTCGTGGAGGTTCTTCTTTCGCACTCAGCCGGAGTAATAACCCTCAACTACCCCCTAACAATCAATAGTATGCAATTAAATGCGAACAAAAGCTATTGAATGATACATGGTTATTGTGCCCCCTGACAGGGGGCACAATCCCTTGTATTTACTTTATTTGCCTTACTAATCAAAAAGAGTTATACTCCAGCTTCTTAGGCCTATAGAGATAGACGATGGTAGAACAAGCAAATCAGAACCGAATTCCTAAACCTGATTGGATTCGTGTTAAAGCTCCTAATTCTCAAGAGTTTTTTGCCACCAACCAGTTGGTAAGGCAGCATAAACTAAATACCGTGTGTGAGGAAGCGGCATGCCCTAATATTGGGGAGTGCTGGAAGCAAAAACATGTGACTGTGATGATTCTTGGTTCCGTATGTACCCGCGCCTGTGCTTTCTGTAATATCAAGACGGGGCGTCCAGATTTGCTAGATCCCCATGAACCTGAGAATCTAGCCCAGGCTATTTCAAAATTGGGCTTGAACCATGTGGTCATTACCTCGGTTGATAGGGATGATTTACCAGATGGAGGCGCTCACCATTTTGCCGAATGTATCCAACGTATCCGTGAAACGTCACCGGGAACAACCATTGAAGTGTTAACCCCCGATTTTTTACGCAAGCCTGGTGCCCTAGAAATTGTTGTGGCTGCCCGCCCTGACGTCTATAACCATAATATCGAAACAGTGCCAAGGCTTTATCATCATATTCGCCCGGGTGCCCGTTATTTTCATTCGCTTAACCTTTTAAGACGGGTTAAAGAGCTGGATCCTTCTATCTTTACCAAATCGGGTATCATGGTGGGGTTAGGTGAAGTGGATGAGGAGGTGCTGCAAGTGATGGATGATTTCCGCGCCGCCGATGTTGATTTTATGACCATTGGCCAATATTTACAGCCAACTCCTAAACATGCACCAGTAAAACGTTTTGTGGAGCCAGATAAATTTGATTATTTTGGTCGTATGGCCAGGGTCAAAGGGTTCCTGATGGTCTCATCCAGCCCAATGACGCGCTCTTCATACCATGCTGGCGATGATTTTGTGAAACTCCGCGCGGCCAGAGAAGAGCAGCTGGTATTATTGCAACGAGATACAGGCGAGTTTATTGCTGATAACGTTGTGAACACGTAAATAATCAACCTGTTTACGGCATAATTGGGCACTTACCCGGCATGTTTCTGGATCCCTGTCTTTGGGAGCCTTATCGGGTGCAAGGAAACCTTTGCGGGAATGACCGATAAAAAGTGGGTATCCAAATGCTTTCAATTCGTCTGCGCGATTGATAAGTGACCAGCATTGGTCAACATTTTTACCAAAACCGATCCCTGGGTCAAAAATAAGCCGCTGCTTGTCTATCCCGGCCGCGGATGCGTGGCTAATGCACGTGTCCAACCATTGCTTCAGGTAGAGAATGGGGTCGATATCATCAGGAATAGTCATGGTGCGCTCGGCGGGAATGGAAACACTGTGCATGACCACAATGCTAACATGGCTTGATGCCGCGACATCAATCATGGCTTGGTCGCTTAAGCCTGATACATCATTCATCCAGTCGATACCTAGATCAACAGCACGTTGAACATTCTCAGGATGACGTGAGTCTAAGCTGGCTAACGCTCCCAGTTGATGGATATGGTTGATGATCGATTTGAGATAGGGAGCAAGACGTTGCCATTCTTCTTTGGCAGATAAGGGGATGGCATTGGGGCGTGTTGATTCTGCCCCTATATCAATAACAGCTGCACCTTCTTTTATGAGGGTTGTGCATGAGATCAATAATGAAGAAAGATCCGTATAACTTCCGCCATCTGAAAAAGAATCAGGGGTAAGATTAAGAATGCCAACGAGGCGGGTCGGCATAAAAGACTGCTTTGTTTTCGGTTAATTTCGCAACCCATTCCTTGATGCTGTGAGGCGTGCCTGGAATACTGGTATCAGGAGCAATGTCGGCGGCAGGAACGAGGGCAAAATCACGCTTAGTAAATTGAATATGCGGAATGGTAAGGCTCGGCGTTTCTAATTGATAATCGCCATATAAAAGCACATCAATATCAATAACCCGTGGAGACCAGCGCTCAGGCGATAAGCGGCCCATTTTATCTTCGCATTCTTTAAGTTGTTGCAATAATTTACCAGGTGCCAGATGGGTAGTACCCATAACGCACATATTTAAAAAAGGTTTATCCCACTCTTTGGGGGATTCAGGAGCAAGCGTTGCCGGGGTTTCATAGACCGGAGATGCAATCATCGTCTCGATGAGTTTATGATCCTCAATGAATTTCAATGCAGAAATAAGGTTGGTGTAACGATCGCCAAGATTAGTGCCAAGGCCAATTAATACGAAACTAGAGAGTGTTGATGTGGACGCGTCGGTCATGTATGGATAGCCTTCCAGAAGTTAAAAGTTGTAGTGCAAGAGGGAGGCTCGTATACTCGGCTTCGTGGATACGATCGAGTAAACGTGCTTCGTCATCTTGATTATAAACAGGGACAGTTGATTGAATAATAATAGGTCCTGAATCCATTTCTGAAGTCACAAAATGGACGGTGCATCCGGTCACTTTAACCCCATATCGTAAGGCATCATGCACGGCATGAGAGCCCTTGAAGGAAGGAAGTAATGACGGATGGATATTAATCATTTTACCCTCCCATTTGTTAACAAATTGCGGTGTGAGTAAGCGCATGAAACCAGCTAATACCACGTAATCGATATTAAATTCTATCAAAGCCTCGTGCATTGCTTCATCGCATTCCTCACGGCTTTGGTAATGTTTAAGCTCAATAACATGCTGCGAAATGCCGGCTTGTTGTGCTCTCGTTAAACCGTAAATATCGTCCTTATTGGAAATAACCAATTCAATCGTTGCAGGGTAATCGGGATTTGCTGCTGCATCAATTAATGCCTGAAGGTTAGAGCCATTACCCGAAATAAGAACAGCCACACGGGCTTTCCGATTATCTGGCATATAATGTTTCCTTGCGGTTCAGCAAAACAGCTTGGCTGGTTCTTGGAGCAATATGCCCTAATTTATAAACGGTTTCACCATGCTGGGTAAATACGTGTGAAATGGAATCAACAGAATCCTTATCGACTACCACAATCATGCCAATACCGTTGTTAAAGGTACGGAACATGTCGTCATAATCTACACCGCCTTCATTGGCAAGCCAGCTAAAGATTGGCAGAGGCTGCCAAGCACTGCAGTCGATTGACACAGCTAAATGATCAGGAAGAACCCTTGGGATATTTTCAACGAGACCACCACCGGTAATATGGGCAAGCGCTTTTAATCCTCCAGACTTTTTAGCAGCCAGGCAGCTTTTGACATAAATACGGGTAGGGGTTAATAGTAGCTCTGCCCAGGTTAATCCAGAAACAGGGGAGGCAGATGTAAGGGAAATACCCTGGTGATCAAGCGTATGACGAACCAGCGAGAAGCCATTGGAATGAACCCCAGAAGAGGCAAGGCCTAGAACCACATCGCCCTCCTGCAAGGTTGGTTTTGGCAGTATTTCACTGCGCTCGACGATGCCTACCGAAAATCCGGCTAAATCATAATGGCCTGCCTCATACATGCCAGGCATTTCAGCTGTTTCGCCACCGAGTAGACCGCAACCAGCCTGTTTGCAGCCATCGCTAATGCCTTTAATAACTGAGGCAGCGACATCGACATGAAGTTTTCCTGTAGCAAAATAATCGAGGAAAAACAGAGGTTCAGCACCCTGCACAACTAAGTCATTCACACACATGGCGACGAGGTCAATACCTACCGTGTCGTGTTTATCTGCGGCAAATGCCAGTTTAAGTTTTGTGCCAACGCCATCTGTGGCAGCAACCAGGATAGGATCCTGGTATTTTACTTTAGCCAGGTCGAATAAACCGCCAAACCCGCCTAAATCGGCATCCATACCAAGTCTTGCTGTAGCCTTGGCAAAAGGTTTAATACGGTCAACTAAACGGTTGCCGGCATCGATGTCTACGCCTGCATCAGCGTAGGTAAGGGGCTTGGAAGCCATGGTCTGGTGCCTACTTACTAGATTAATCATTCACATTTCTTTACCAGTCAATCATATCTGCAAACCCAGGAAAATCAAGTGAAACTGATAAGAAAAAAGGTTAATTTTGGCAGCATCCTTATCTAGGCAGTTCTGTTGAGCCTTTTTGATTTCTTACATGTGAGTTCTCAGCTCCCTCCATCTCTATAGGTTTTACGGTAATCTTACGCTTAATCTGTTTTATCATGCTGCACTCTTACGGGGCGTTCCCTATCATATCTTTATAACGCTTAGAAAGGAGAGTTTATGAGAAAATTGACAAATGTAGTGGTTGCTATGGCGGTTTTTACGCTGGTGTCTGGCTGTGGAACTTCAACAACTGATCGTGCACTGAGTGGTGCTGGTATTGGTGCTGGTGTGGGTGCTGTAAGCGGAGCTGTGGTTGGTGGTGATCCCGTGACTGGTGCTGTAATAGGTGGGGCGGTTGGTGCAGCTGCTGGCGGACTGACGCGTAAAAAAGATGTTAATCTGGGTGAGCCATTCTGGCGCTAATTTAACGGATTACGGAGAATACGTATGTTGAACTATGTCATAACTTTTTTTGTTTTGGCAGTGATAGCATCTCTGCTTGGGTTTACGGGGCTTGCTGCTGATTTTGCTGGAATTGCCAGATTCTTGGCGTTTTTGTTTGTGATGCTGTTTCTTGCGACATTGGTCTACAGTATTATAACGGGACGCAGGCCGCCCAGCCCGCCTCAATAAGTTCTAGGCACTGTGCTGGGCAGCTAACACGACCTTGGATTCCAGGCAAATGTGGCTCCAAAAGTTGCCAGAATGTATCACAACTATCATGACGTACAGGTGCTAACATAGTTTTTCCTTTAATTGTTTTAAGAAAGCGTACAGCACGCTTATTTTTGTGTAAGGATACTATCTAACAAAATAACAATAAAAAAGGGAGCATCATTGCTCCCTTTTTTATTGTTATTTCAACTGCAAAGCGAAAGACACTTGAGATATATTCCCTAACCTATTATATATTGCTCATCAACATGATATAAAATGAAGAAATATGACATTTGTTTTAAAAGAAGAACATTATTTTTCTGCACTTGAAAAGACCTTAAATGGGCTTAATGATAATCCTCTGCCTACAGCGTTTATGTTACATCCAGATTACGACTATTTAGGGTGTTTTGATATTAAGAGTTTTGTTTTGCATTATTTCTTGGATAACCCCACATGCCAGGATATGAATTTTCAAAACATTGAGCGGTTATTACGCGAATTAGACGAGAAACAGTATACCCAACGTTATTTTAGCAATTTCATTCATCAGTTTCTTCAAGAATTGCGTCTTTTAAATAACCAATGCCAACATGAAGAATCCATGAGGGAGAAAGAACATTGGCCCGTTTTGGTGGGAGAACTCACGGATGAACTAACCGCTAAAGAAGACAATATCTCTTCATCGATAATCCTGGGAAAACTCAAGGTGTGTATTGAGGAAACAATAGGTCGAAGGCCCAGACAGGAAGATGCGTATTATCTTGACATAGCTGATGCTATTCCTGAGGAGCATAGGTTAAAGATTCCTGAGGTGCTTCAGAAAACATTTGCAGCTTGTCAGAAAAAAATTGAACAAAACTTTCCTCCCAGAAAACTGAAAAGGGGAGGGACACTTTCTGCTGGTTCTACAGCGCTTTTGGGTTATTTGTCTGGTACCAACCTTTATCTGGCAAATACCGGTGATAGTGTGGCCGCTTTATTTTTTGTGAATGAAGAAGGGCATTATGAATCAATGCAATTGAATTTGGAGCATACGACTACTGATTTATTAAATCATCGATTTGTTACGACGCATCAAGGTACGGTTAATGCGAAAGGGCAGATTAATAATTCATTGAGCGTAGGACGCGCATTGGGTGACAGTTATCTCTTAGGGGCATTATGCGCGCAACCTGATATTCTTCATTTTGATTTAGCCGAATTATTCAAAGATCGGAAGATTCAATTATCAACATTACGACTTATTTTTGCATGTGATGGCGCGTTTGAATGTCGTGATCCTGCCAAAAAAACATTAGCACTAGCCAATTTTTGTCGTTTGTTTGATACGATCTCGGATAAGGAATCACCTCTTGCCGCATTGATGCTTCGAGCGGCTTTTAATGCGGTTAGTAACGATAATATAAGCGTTTTGGAGCTGTTCTTTGAATCGGTATTATTGTCTGAATTGTCTCAAGAAGCGGTGCATGATTATGTGTTTGCACTGTATGATGGGCATGGTGGTCAAGTCGTGGCGAAGTGGCTAGCCACAAACTGGATTTTGCAGTTTAGAATGATATGGGATGAATTAGTACCTGGGGGAAAAATATCGAGTCAAGTTTCTACTCGAGAAAATAGTGATGCTGAGGATGAATTGGAGGAACCTTCGCCAATTGAGATAAAAGAAGAAGTAAACCCCACTCCTGTAGTGAATCGGCAGGATACGCTTACGGAGAATGCTAACACGTCAAAGCTCAATGAACGTAAACGAGGAAGCTACCAGCCGGGTACGGATGAAGGCATTGAACCTAGCAAACGGCAAAAAAGGTCAGACTGGTCACAGCATGTCCTCCAGGTGCAACCAATAGAATCCCAAAAACCGGAGCAAGCGAAGACGCAATACTGGACAGATACGGCATTGAAAAAATCCGGTGGGAATGGCCGGACTTTTTCGATGGGGGGTGAGTAGGGCTTATCGTCGTTTGGGGTGTGGAAAAAAGGAAACGGGTTGGAATGTCTGTGGAGAGCGAACGTAAAGCGTGTGTTCTGAGAATCTCCTTACGCTAAAGTTTCACCAGATACCTTGCGATCTCTATCTCGCTCTATCTAGCTCGATCTCCCTCGATCTCCCTCGATCTCCAAGTGGCTGAGTCTCCCAAAGCTAGTGGAAGCGAAGGGTGGTGGGCGGTAATGGACTCGAACCATCGACCTCCACGATGTCAACGTGGCGCTCTAACCAGCTGAGCTAACCGCCCTCAGTGGAGGGCGGATTATAGCAGTGCTTATTAAGGCTGGCAAGTGTCTAGTGGATAAGGTGGAAAATTTCATCAACTTCATTGACCACTTCGTATAATTTACGGGTTTTGAAACTAGCAAAACCATTGGCGATGAAGTGATCTGTCATATGAACCCACGAATCGAAATAACCACTATGATTAAGGATAACGATTGGTTTGGTATGGGTATTTAACTGTTTCCAGGTAATAACCTCAAATGTTTCATCCATTGTACCAAAGCCACCTGGCAAAACGATGAATGCGTCAGAGCGCTCAAACATCGTCATTTTACGGGTGTGCATATCGAGCACGTTGATCAATTCGGTTAGGCCTTCATGTTGTGGTTCAAGCCCTTCCAGTACTTTAGGAAATACACCGGTTACTTTACCGCCGCCATCCAGGCATCCAGAAGCAACGGCGCCCATCATGCCACTTTTGCCACCACCATAAACCAAATGGATATCGCGTTGGGCAATTTTTTTGCCAACATTAGTGGCAATCTCTAAATATTCTTTTGAAATGCCGTTACTGGCTCCACAAAAAACGGCTACTGAGCGAATACGTTTCATAAATTCCTTTAATCGCAGTTGTTTTTTTTATCACTAGAGGTATGATAAGGTTCTTATTATTCCCACCAGCGGCTTAATCTTAATGTAAAAGCAATTGGTAAACAAATATCTAACGCCCTAGTCTAAGAGGAAAACATGTTACATTCAATTCGTGATATTATTACTCCCCTTCATAAAGAAGGTATTGTGTTCATTTTAATCGGAATCGCAGCGTCGTTGCTATTCTTGGCTCTGGCTCCTATGCTAGGTTGGATATGTGTGGTGGTGACGTTGTGGATGACGTATTTTTTCCGCGACCCTGTCCGTGTTATCCCTCAAGGTGAAGATTTTGTGGTGAGCCCTGCTGATGGTAAGGTGCAGATGATTACTCGTGCAGCTCCTCCTCCAGAATTGGAAATGGGTGATCAGCCATTAACACGTATCAGTATTTTCTTGAACGTGTTTGATGTGCATGTGAACCGTGTTCCCCACAGTGGAACCATCAAAAAGCTTCATTACCATCCCGGTAAATTCTTTAACGCGTCGCTTGATAAAGCAAGTGAACATAATGAACGCCAGTCGGTGTTGCTGGAAACCACTCATGGACAAGAAATTGCGTTTGTGCAAATCGCCGGTTTAGTGGCTCGTCGTATTGTGTGCGATCTCCAGGAAGGTCAATCGGTGAAATCAGGTGAACGTTACGGTATTATCCGTTTTGGCAGCCGTGCTGATGTTTATCTTCCTGAGGGTGTCAATCCTTTAGTTGTTGTTGGTCAACGTGCCGTTGGCGGGGAAACCATCCTTGCTAATCTGAAAAGTGCTGAAGACGCACGCGAAGGAACAGCGATATAGAAATACAGACTGCGGAGCGTGGTTCCCACCACCCCAGATTCATGCTGAAGAAGCATGAATCTGGCCCACCTCCGAGAGGAGGGGAACCTCGTTATATTTTTAATGGATTCGTTATCCCCAAATGTTTCAAACTCTCGCGCATATGCCGAGGGAGTGGGGCTTTGATCTTCAGATGTTTGCCATCAATAGAATCGAATTCAATCATTCCAGCATGGAGATGGAGCGATTCGCTGAGATCATCGATCATCGCTTCATAACCAGCATATTTGCCATCACCCACTATGGGATGGCCAATGGCAAGCCATATGCACGCGCAACTGGTGTTTACGCCCGGTGTAAGGGACAAGTTCTACTAAAGCTGCGATACCGTGGATATACTCAATGATGCGGTAAAAGGTTTTGGCAGTTTGTCCGTCCTTTTTATTTACTTCCATGATCTCCCGATCGCTGCCAGTACCTTGGGCAAGTGGCAGATTAATCCAGCCTTCTTCTTCTTCAGGAATGCCTTTAACCAGGGCATAATAGGTTTTGGTAATCGGTTTTTTACTTCTAAACAGCGATGTCAAATGCTGAGCTGATTCGGTCGTGCGGGCTAATAAAAGTACGCCACTGGTATCGCGGTCGAGCCGATGCACCAATTTAGGTGCATGAAGATGATCGCCTTTAAGGCTGAAGGCCAGGCGGTCAACACTGATTTTAATATCAGGCCCCCCCTGTACGGCAAGTCCCGGTGCTTTGTTGATGGCGATGAGGTTTTTATCTTGATAGATAACCGATTTGACAAAATCGGAAATCACATGCTCAGAAACCGACCTCAGCGGATCAAGTGGTTTGGGAGCCGGGTTAGAGGTACAAGAAGGCGGAAGTTTGACAACATCCCATGCTTTGAGGGTATAGTCGGCTTCGACTTTTTTACCGTTTACGGTAATTGCTTTCTTGCGCAATAATTTGAAAACCAGAGTTTTGGGCACTTCAGGGAAATGCTTCTTGATCCAGCGGTCTAGCCGCGCGCCTTGTTCTTCTTCTAGAACTACTTTATTAACAACCGTCATTTTATTTCCTTAAAAACAGGGCTTTTCTGTAGGGGGATTATACCATAGAATAAGGGAAAAGGTAGACTATGATGGCTGATTATCCTCCCATGGAAGGTGATGATGACGAAAATACCGCCTGGGAGCGGATTAAAAAGCGCGTTTCACCGCTTAGAGACAAAGACCGTTATTATCAGCCCGATTCTGCCTCGACCCATTTTGTTAATGATCTAAAAGCAAAGCCTTGGGTTCCTTCCAAGCCTTTATGGCTCTCGTTTTTGCATCCTGATGAACCCCTTGCCAGTCAAATTGAGGTAAGGCCTGTATCACCACAGCAGGCAGGTAGGGCTGGTGTTGTTTCTGTGGATTTGCACGGACTTACCCTTGATGCAGCCTGGGGACTTTTGGAGAACCGGATTCCACAGCTTAGAAACCAGGGTATTAAACGTATGATTATCATCACTGGTAAAGGATCAAGCCCAGAGAATGTGGATAGACGATTATGTGACCATGTGCCTAAATGGCTTAAACATTCTTCACTGTCTATGTATATAAAGCATGTTAGCCAGGCAGAAAAACATCATGGGGGAGCAGGGGCACTTTATGTTGATTTTAAGTAATATATAAGCATTATATCAATATTTTTGGTATAAATAATATAAATATTTAATAATATTATATGATTATAGATATAGTAAATATTGTTAAGTATAGATTTATGTCTGATGATTTTGATTTTACTTATCCGCATTTTCCAAAGGATCAAGCTTATCCTATCTATCCTATACAACCGACAGGGAGCTATCATAAACAACATTATCCAGAGGATGATCGTTGGCCACTCCCTACAGAGAAACGTGAGCATTCTAAAGCTGAAGATCATCCCAAGCTTACAGAGAATCAAGAAATTACCGAGGTCGAACTACTTTCCATTCCCCTGCTTGCAATGGAGGGGCCCGCTGTTTATAAGCAGGTGCAGAATTTGTGCGATCGCGCAAACCCAAAACATATTTGTGATGAATGATAAAGGTGTCAAAGTCGGGCGTAATATTACTGGGTTTGGCAGTAAATTAGAATACGTGTCTGAAGAACCAACGATTACTATCTATGACCTTGAAACGTGTTCAACTGTTGGAAGTGAAAAGAAATTATCGGTAGGAACAGATGGTCTAAACGAAAAGGGAATAATAGAACAGAATTATGCTGATTACATGGATATGCTACTAGAAAATGGTGCTACTTTTCCTCAATTAGAGATCGGTCGCATTTTGCCTATTATTGCTGTGATAAATGAAAGCCGAGATAATATCACCGAATTAGATATCAATTTCGATCTGATCGGTTCCGATGGCATTGATAAAGACCGGTTTGTCATATTAGGAGTGTTCGATGGTAATGGTGGACCTCAGGTATCGAGCTTATTAGCAAAAACATTTTATACTATTTTTGAAAAACAAATTGAAAAATTGGGAGCTTTGCCGTTGATAAAAGGCCATACACAAGCGTCCAAATATCAACCTAATGCTCATGCGCTTGGGATAGACAGCATTAGTGTGGATCAGGATTCACAAACCCATTTTATTTTGAATTTCAAAACTTATGATGATGCTCGTGCCTTTATTAAAAACCATGCAGAAAAATTCAAAGATGTGCGTTTCTGTAATTGCCGCGAATCCCATAAAATCAGTGATTTCTTCAATGCCGAGGTTTTAAATAAAAACGGGATAAGGGATTATCCTCATGCTTTTATGCTGTTAGTCGATAAACCATCCTTTAAGAAAGTTCTGAAAGAAACGATCACGTCTCAAATAAAAGGTCATTCGCAAGGTATAGGGTAAATTTAAGAAAAAAGGGGCGTGATTTTTAATGGATCATTCATAGGGTATCATGCTCCTTATCCAACCGGCAGGATTGGGATCACCCATTAGAATAACTCCAAGACTAGGGACATCATAGACGTGTTGAGGGTACGCGACACTCTCTTCTAAAATATTAATAGATGTTTTTAGCTGGCAAATAACTGTGACATATCCTTAAACGATTTAAATTCAAGGGCGTTGCCACTGGGGTCAAAGAAGAGCATCGTTGCCTGCTCACCTATTTCGTTTTTAAAACGAATATAAGGTTCGACGATAAATTGGATGTGGGCACCTTTGAGTTTATCAGCTAATGGGTGCCATTCATCCCACGCAAGCACAATGCCAAAATGCCGGACGGGCACCGATTTGCCATCCACTTGGTTGGCAGTTACAGGTGTGGTTTCTTCAGGCTTTACGTGCGCTGATAGTTGGTGTCCAAAAAAATTGAAATCGATCCATTTGTCCGATTCTCTGCCAATGGGACAACCCAAGAAATCGGCATAAAATGCTCTGGTGGTTGTGATTTCGTTAACAGGGATGGCTAAATGAAAAGGGTGCATACGGATGATTTTCTTTAAAAATTAGCAGAGGTAAGTGCAAATTGAAGGGCGGCTTCGCATTGAACATGAATGGTATTGACTATTGTCAGAGCGGTCATACTTTGGTTAACGGCAAGAGGTAGTTCGGTGCAGGCAAGGACGACCGAATCTACCTTATCGCGGTACTGATCGAGCAGTTGTTTGAAATAGGCTTGGTCGACGGAGGTGACAGGATTCCCTGTTGCAAGCCTGGTTTGAATGTCTTGAATATGGTGACGATCTGCAAGGTCAGGTGTCACAACCTCTAGTCCATATTGCTCAAATTTTCCTGAAAAATAGGGATCTTCCATACTTGCCTGGGTAGCAAGCAATAACAGGCGCTTATGTCCCTGTTTGTGCATGGATTGTGCGGTTAAATCAAGCGCATGAAAAAAAGGAATGCTTATATTGAGTTCGGCAGCAATCTGATCATAGGCTTTGTGGAGGGTGTTATTACAGAGAATCAGGCAGTCAGGTCTTAATGCCAATGCAGACTGAAACTCGGCCTTCAATAAGGCAGGAATTTCGTGCCAATGATCGCGGTAACGGCTTTTAATCGGTTGATAATCGATACTATATAAAATAAGCCTGGCTGAGTGTGAATCTCCTAGCGCAGTGGCCGTCATGTGATTAAGAAGCCTGTAATATTCAATAGTAGATGGCCAACTGGTGCCACCGATAAGGCCAATGGTTTTCATGGGTGTGTTCATGGGCTGACTCTTTTGCCGTGTATGCGTAGTGATGAGCATAAGCGAAATTTTGGAAAGATAAATGGTTAATTAGGGTGTGGGAAGGATAAATGGCTATTATATAAATTCAGAATGTTGAAGCCAGTTCGAAAAAGAGCAGCAGGGTTACTCAAACTAGCCCTCCTGTTATTAAAACGGATTCTAGAGATATTGGAAACTCTAAGATCGTTTTAGCTAACTGGGGATGTCACTTATGTGCTATCCTCCCGACCTATGAACCTATTATAAACATTTGTTCTTTAAAATAAACTAAACCACAATCACACGGTACTTCATGGAAACGCTCCCTAAACACTTATTGCCTTTCTTTCTTCATTTTATCAAACCCTATAAATGGTATGTGGTGGGGTTATTTAGCGTGGCGCTTTCGTGGGCAACGCATGTGTCGTTATTGCCTTATGTGCTTAAATTATTGATTGATACGGTCACGGCGTATTCGAATGATTTGCCGCATTTGGGAAGGGCCGTGATGTGGCCGGTTTGTGGGTATGTTGGGCTTTCTGTCATGATTGGTATTACCTTTCGGTTTTACGATTATCTTGTAATGAAATTGCTGCCTAATATTAAACGGGATGTTCAACAGCAGATGTTGATGTATCTGGAAGGGCATTCGTACACGTATTTTCAAAATAATTTTGCGGGCAGCCTGTCGAATAAGATAAGCGATATGATGCGGGGCATATCTGAGATCATATTGATGACGACAGATACGTTTCTTGCCTCATTCCTGGGAGTTTGCGCCGCGATGGTTACCATGTATTTTGTGCAGCCTATTTTTGCGGTTGTGCTGTTTGTGTGGGCGTTTATCTATTTTTATGTTTCATGGCTTTTATCCAAGAAAGGTCAAGCATATGCCACCCTATTCGCTGAAGCTCGCAGTACCTTAACGGGTAAGCAGGTTGATAGTATTGGTAATATGGTCAATATACGCTTATTTGCGCGACGTTCATTTGAAGTGGCTTATGTTAAACGTTATACCGATGATACGGTCGATAAAGACCGGCAATTGCAATGGTATTTGCTGAAGGTGCGGATTTTTCAGTTTAGTAGCATGACGGCGGTCATTGCCTGTATGGTGATAACACTTGTCTATGAACGATCTTTGGGAAACATTACGGTAGGTGATTTTGTGCTTATTCTTACCTTAAATGGCAGGCTTCTAGAAAGTCTGTGGAACGCGGCTAACCAGATGGTGCGTTTTTCTCAGGAAGTGGGAACCTGCAAGCAGGCACTCTCTATTATTACGGTTCCACATGATCTGGAAGATGTCCCTAATGCTCCGGCATTGCTTGTGAGCAAAGGGCGTATTGAATTTGACCAGGTGACCTTTTGTTATCAGCGCAACACCAATTTATTTGAAAATAAAAATGTGGTGATCGCTCCCGCAGCAAAAATTGGGTTAGTCGGGTTTTCAGGTTCGGGAAAAACCACGTTTGTGCATTTGATCCTGCGCTTTTTTGATGTCGAAAGCGGCCGCATTTTAATCGATGGCCAGGACATTGCCAACGTAACCCAGGATTCGTTGCGTGATGCGATTGCGATGATTCCCCAGGACACGTCGCTGTTTCATCGCAGCTTGATGGATAACATTCGCTATGGTCGCCCGGATGCTACGGATGAAGACGTGATTGAGGCATCGAAGAAAGCACATTGCCATGACTTTATTCTGCAATTACCGGAGGGGTATGAATCGTTAGTAGGTGAGCGCGGTATCAAATTGTCTGGCGGCCAACGGCAACGCATAGCCATTGCCAGGGCGATGCTGAAGAATGCGCCGATATTGATTTTGGATGAAGCGACCTCTGCGCTAGATTCGGTTACTGAAAAACTCATCCAGGAAGCCCTTCACACCTTGATGCAAGGCCGTACGACCATTGTTATTGCCCACCGTTTATCAACGCTTTCTGAAATGGACCGTATTTTAGTGTTTGATAAAGGGCATATTATCGAAGACGGAACGCATGAAGAGCTTCTGGTGCTGGGTGGTCATTATGCTAAAATGTGGCATATGCAGGCAGGTGGATTTTTGCCGGAAAGTGACGTGTAAGATTCATCAAAAATTGCGTTTTAATATATTGCAGATATTGCTTGTATAGATTGTTGTGGTAGTATGGTTCCGCAAACGCATGTTGCGTTTGCTCCCGCTTCGGCGGGAACGTACTAGGCACATGAACTAGTGATAGTCCTGTCGGATTTTAAGCGGGATTGTGTTAACCCATATAGGAGTTGATATGATCGACGACTTAGAAAAAACCGCAGAACTACTAGAACTAGTTCTGCGGTTACTTGAGTGGTTACTCAGCGTGCTGAGTTAGCTATTCGAACCCAGGGATAGTGGGTTAAACTCACTGTCCCGTCTGGTGCTCAGGATATCATATCCTCTTTAAGAATCAATGAATAATTTCTTGGCAAGTGTGATGAAGGCCTGTAATCTTAGGGATTGAGCGGATATTTTTTATTAAGATCATGACAACTTTACCTAAGCAATTCGTTCCTTTTGTGTGTCGTATGTTGAGGCCCTATCCTGGATATATTGCAGGCTTGGCTTTTACGGCATTTTATTGGGGAATTTACAGTGCATTTGAGCCTTATATATTTAAACGCAACCGATGATGAGGTAATCACCGCATCAAAGAAAGCCCATTGCCACGAATTTATCAGCCAATTACCTGAAGGTTATACTTCCCAGGTTGGTGAGCGCGGTATCAAATTGTCTGGCGGCCAACGGCAACGCATAGCCATTGCCAGGGCGATGCTGAAGAATGCGCCGATATTGATTTTGGATGAAGCGACCTCTGCGCTAGATTCGGTTACTGAAAAACTCATCCAGGAAGCCCTTCACACCTTGATGCAAGGCCGTACGACCATTGTTATTGCCCACCGTTTATCAACGCTTTCTGAAATGGACCGTATTTTAGTGTTTGATAAAGGGCATATTATCGAAGACGGTACGCATGAAGAGCTTCTGGTACTGGGTGGTCATTATGCTAAAATGTGGCATATGCAGGCAGGTGGATTTTTGCCGGAAAGTGACGTGTAAGATTTGTTCTATAATAAAATCTGTGTTTTTTAATATAAAATTAATAAATATCTTTAAATCTATAAGTGTTCTTCTATTATTTTCAAGAAGACGTGGCCGTATCGTTCCATTTTCTTTTCACCTACACCACTGATAGTTGACATCGCAGAAAGTGATTTAGGTTTAAGCAGGGTTAATTCGCGCAGTGTTTTATCATGAAAAATAACATATGGCGGCAGGTTTTGTGCTTTGGCCAATTCCATCCGTTTGGTTTTCAAGGCTTCAAATAACGCATGGTCGCCCTGGCGCTCAAATTGTGAAGGAGTGGTTATTTTATCTTTAGAGAGTTTTTCTACTTTTATCTTGCCGGTATATTGCCGCAGTTGCAGGGTTTGTTTTTCTCTTAAAAAAGCCTCACCCCACTGGGTCATTTTTAATCCGCCATGCTGGGTGATATCAACCATCAGTAGATTATGGGCAACTAATTGCCTAAAAATACTTTGCCATTCCTGTTTGCCATATTCAGTACCAATACCGAAGGTGCTTATTTTATCGTGGCTAAATTGTTGAATCCTGTCATCGGTTTTCCCCAGGAGTACGTCAATCAAATAACTGACGCCAAAGCGCTGCCCGGTACGATACACACAAGAAATTGCCTTCTGTGCAACAATGGTAGCATCAAAGGTGCGGGGAGGATGATTACAGTTATCACAGTTTCCGCATGGGTTACAGGTATCGCCGAAATATTCCAGTAACACTTTGCGGCGACAACAGGCTGCCTCGCATAATCCAAGTAATGCGTTTAATTTTTGATTTTCAATACGTTTTTGATTGTCGGGAGCATCGGATTCTTCAATAAAACTTCGTTGCATGGCAACATCAGCCATGCCAACAAACATCAATGCGTTTGAAGCTAATCCGTCACGACCAGCGCGTCCGGTTTCCTGGTAATAGGCTTCAATATTTTTAGGTAAGGACAGATGGGCAACAAAGCGTACATCCGGTTTATCAATACCCATACCAAAGGCAATGGTTGCTACCATAATCATATTGTCATCGCGCAGGAAGCGTTCCTGGTTCTTGGCGCGCACAGTGGCTGCCAGGCCGGCATGATAGGGCAAAGCATTAAATCCCTGGCCACATAACCATTCCGCTGTATCTTCCACCATTTGCCGTGATAGACAATAAACGATGCCGCTTTCACCAGCATGGTTTGTTTTAAGGAATGACAAAAGCTGTTGCCGATAATTGTTTTTTTCAACAATGCTGTAATGGATATTGGGGCGGTCAAATCCGGCGATGAATGATTTTCCCTCTTCCAGATGCAGACGTTCAACAATATCTTTGCGTGTGGGTGCGTCCGCTGTAGCCGTGAGGGCAATACGCGGAACAGTTGGAAAACGCTCTTTGAGAATGGTAAGCTGTGTATAATGTGGTCTGAAATCATGGCCCCACTGCGAAATGCAGTGGGCTTCATCAATTGCAAATAAGGCGATGGGTGATTGTTCTAATAAGGCCAAAAAATCTTCCATCAATAAACGTTCAGGTGCGACATACACCATATCGATGGTGCCGTTGCGGATCATCTCCTTGGTTTGGTAAATGTCGGAACTGTTCATGCTGGAGTTAATAGCCGCAGCTTTAATACCTAATTGTTTTAAGGCATCGACCTGATCTTGCATGAGCGCTATCAGTGGCGAAATAATAACGCCTACCCCTTTACGGCAAAGAGATGGAATTTGATAGCACAGCGATTTACCACTGGCGGTTGGCATGAGAACGAACGCATGGTGACCGGCAATGACATGATCAATAATCTCCGCCTGTTGTCCACGGAATTGCTGATAACCATAGGTTTTCTGCAAAATGTCTAATGCGCTTGCTGTTGAATTATGCACGGATGTCATATATTCCAATTAATTTTAGATGCTGAACAAACATTATCGCCCATCTTCTTACGCAATGGTTTGATTGTAAAGATTAATTAGATACATTCCCAAATGATTGGTATGCCATATAGAGTCCAATTAAAATCATCAGCCCTCCAGAAACATAAGGCGCCCGTCTGGCTAACGTACTAAATCCTGAAGAGCGTCTGGTGGCATATTTAACGCTTAAAGCGGCGACTACCCCAGAGGCAACCATTGTTAATGCAAGTCCGATACTAAAACCAAAAACCAACAGAGTACCCAGGGCTATTTTTTTCAATTGCAAGCAGATTAACAAGACGGTAATCGAGGCCGGACAGGGGACTAATCCGCCGGTGATGCCAAACAAGACCACTTCAATGGTGGTGACTTGCCGGTTAGTAAAGCGGTTTCGGATATCATTGGCATGAGCAAGCTCGTGTGGATCCTGATATCCAGGTGCTGTGATATCTAATCCTTCCATACCAGGTAAAGCATGGATGTGGCCACCATGGGTGAATTCAACATCGAAATCATGGCTGTGATGCCCGTGACCAATGGATAAACGCGCCATAAATTCTAGAGGTCCTTTGATGGTTTCGCGTGATTGGAAGTAATCATTCTGATTCTTGAATGTAAAGGTTTGGCTTGAATCATCCGCACACTGCGTAACAAGCGTCACATCCTTTGGTGTATAAGATGTTAAGGCATTGGCTGATTCGCTATCAAGGCGAAAATAATGGTCTTTGTCGTGGTGGGCTATTGCCAGTTTAACGATTCCATGTCCTGTATCAATGATCTGACCCTGTGTTTGATGATGGTCGTGGCTGTGGGTATGGGAATGGCGGTGGTCAAAATCATAACGGTGTTTCCAGGTTCTGAAGATCATCCATGATGCAATCGCAATAATCAGAATGGAGGATGCTAATTGCATGTGTGCTTCAGAGGTGATGTCATGCCAGCTATTTCCAAAATAAAGTCCCCCTAAGGCGATTATCCAGACGATAGCTGTATGTGAGATTGTGGCTGCGAGTCCTAATAAAATAGCCTGGCTGAGCGTACCGCGGATAGCGATGATGAAAGCGGCCATCATGGTTTTGGAATGTCCTGGTTCAAGTCCATGCAATGCCCCCAGCAATATGGCAGTAGGCATAAAGACCCAAAGGTTAGATGTGCCTTGTTGAATCAACAGAGATAAATCAGGCATGGGTTATTCCTATTAAAGATGATGTTATGATTTTAAAGTGTACGAGGGTGGTTTTCAATGGATTAATCTCTTCATTTAAACGTATATTCATCTTATCATTAATGGCAGCTTAATTACTAAAGAATCGTAGAGGTAGGATATGACATATCTTTGGGTGGCGTTAGGTGGTGCGCTTGGTAGTGTGCTGCGATATTGGTGTTCAGGCCTGATTGCCCATTCGATCGGAGAGATTTTTCCCTGGGGTACGTTAGTCATCAATATGGTGGGTTCTTTTGTCATTGGTTTTGTTGCAGTGATCACGGGGCCTGATGGCCGCGTGATGGTTGCATCAGATGCACGGATATTTGTGACGGTCGGAATATGCGGCGGCTTTACCACTTTTTCATCGTTTAGCTTACAAACACTCAATTTGGCCAGAGATGGCGAAATGGTTTATGCGGGCCTTAATGTGTTGCTATCGGTTGTGCTGTGCCTGGTTTCAGTATGGCTTGGCTATATGGTGGCATCGGCATTGAATCAATTAAAAGGAGCATAATCATGGCACTTTCAGATAGATCAGTTTTAGGTAGATCAGTATATACACGCTTATTTTGCGTTGTTTAATAACATTCACATGTGAACAACGAGCCCATCGTATCCGGGTTCGACGTGAATAGGCAATTGCTTTTTGAGATCGTGATACTCAATATCATGATTCATATGAGTGAGTATGGCCCTTTCTGGTTTAACATGGGTAATCCACTGTAGTGCCTGTCCTAAATGAGCATGGGTAGGCGCTGGTGTGTAGCGCAGGCAATCGACAATCCATAATTTAAGGCCTTTAAGCAAAGCCAGGCTCTCTTCGGGAATAACATTAGCATCCGTAGAGTATGCAAAATCGCCAATGCGATAACCGATGGTTAGGGATTTTCCATGACGCTGTTCAAAGGGTAGCACCGTGATTCCTTCGACCGTAAATGGAATTCCAGGGATAATCGTGTGTGGGATTAAATAGGGTTTATACCAACCATATTTTGAAGGATCGTAGGGTTGAAACGCATAAGGAAAACGTTTTGCCACATCATTTAACGTATGTATGTCACTGTAAACAGGTAAAGGTTTTTTGCCGAGAAAATTATAAGACCTTAATTCATCTAGCCCGTGCGTGTGATCGGCATGGTCATGCGTGTATAAGACGGCGTCAACCTGATTTAAATGATTAGCTAACGCCTGCTGGCGTAAATCGGGAGAAGAATCGATCAGGATGGTTTTGCCACTGATGTGTACAGCAACGGATACACGTGTGCGCTTGTTTTTGGGATCAGGAGACTGGCACACATCGCAGGTACATCCTATCGCAGGAACACCGGGTGAAGAGCCACAGCCAAGCAGGATAATTTTCATACAGATAAGAACAAGATTGGTATTACATCAATCTATCAGGCTAACATGTTTTTAAGCGGCTTTGGAAAATAATTTGAAAAAATTAGCAGTGGTTTGTTGCGCCAGTTGTTCATATGAAACACCCAAATAATCGGCAAGAAATTGTGCTGTATGCACAACATATGCAGGTTCATTGGTTTTACCGCGATGGGGTAACGGCGCAAGATAGGGGGAATCGGTTTCAACCAGGAGGCGTTCTAGTGGGAGAGTCTGTATGGTGTGACGTAACGATTCTGCGTTTTTAAAGGTGACGATGCCAGAAATAGAGATGTAAAGCCCCAACGCAATACAGGCATCGGCTAATTCTTTTGAGGAGGTAAAACAATGAATAAGACCGGGGAAAAATCCCTTGGCCATTTCTTCCTGCAGGATCGATACGGTATCTTCATCAGCATTACGTGTATGGATAATGATAGGAAGCCCAGTGGCACGCGCGGCGGCAATATGGGTGCGGAAACTTTTTTGCTGAAGTTGGCGTGGGCTGTGATCGTAATAATAATCCAGCCCCGTTTCACCAATGCCAATGACTTTGGGATGGTGGGTCAATTCAATCAGGCTTTCTAAAT
Organism: Alphaproteobacteria bacterium; assembly: GCA_016722515.1. Taxonomy (NCBI): domain Bacteria; kingdom Pseudomonadati; phylum Pseudomonadota; class Alphaproteobacteria; species Alphaproteobacteria bacterium. The sequence continues at coordinate 926,392 of JADKJE010000001.1, read as the reverse complement.
CAATTTCGGGTTCTTCTTCAACATGATGAGGATGGATGCCGACTGAGCAATAAACATGATCAAATTGTTCGGCAATCGTACGGACAGCTGGAAATTTCGTAATGCGTGTACCGATCGTTTGCAATGTTGTGACACCGGCAGCTTTAGCGCGCGCTATGACATCTGCCGGATTGCCTAGTTCTTCAAAATCAAGATGGCAATGGGAGTCGACAAGGACTGCGTTTTCCATAATGGATACTATCCGTTAGAATTAAGCAACAGGTGATTTAAACGAAACGCCTTTGGCTTTGAGGATGTCAAACAATTCACCCGATTGGGTGAGTTCTTTAACGATGTCGCATCCGCCGATAAATTCGCCTTTAACATAAAGTTGTGGAATCGTAGGCCATTGACTGAAATCCTTGATGCCTTGGCGTAATTCGGCGTCTTTCAGAATATCGAAATCTTTAAATTCAATTTCGAAATGCTGGAGGATGCTGGCAACAGCAGCAGAAAAGCCGCACTGTGGAAAGGATTGAGAGCCTTTCATGTAGAGCACCACATCATTTTCTGAAATATCTTTTTGAATGCGTTCAAAAACTGGGTTTGTCATATTATCCTCATAGATTGGTGGTTATTTAGGGCGGGTTTGTAATTGCATGGCGTGCAGGGTTGTTCCCATATTGCCTTTAAGGGCAGCATAGACCATTTGATGTTGCTGAACTTTTGATTTGCCAGCAAACGCGGATGATTTAACATCCACCGACCAATGATCATTATCACCAGCTAAATCGGTAATAATAAGCTCGGCATCTGGGAATGCGCTTTTGATTAGGGTTTCGATTTCATTTTGTGACATCGGCATGTGTGTGGGCTCTTTATTTTTGATGGATTATAGTCTAAATTACAAAGATATCAATAACAACGGTCAGATAAGGGCTTTTAAAGCGGTATGATAATCGAATCAGCAGAACGCATCGTGATTAAAGTGGGATCCGCTATTTTGGTGGACTCACAGAAAAATGGCCTTCGCCAGGAATGGCTTGCTTCACTGTCTGAAGATATAGCACAGTTGGTAAAGCGCGGTAAAGAAGTGGCGGTTGTGACGTCGGGGGCAGTGGCGCTGGGCTGTGAATATAAAGGGATGGACCGTTCTAAATTAAAGATTGAAGAAAAACAGGCGATGGCCTCCGTGGGGCAAGCTTTATTAATTCATCATTATCGCAAAAGCCTGTTACAGTTTGAGATGGATGCCTCACAGATACTATTAACGCTTGATGATTCCGAAGATCGACGCCGTTACCTGAATGCGCGAAATACCATGCAAACATTGTTGAAGATGCGTATTGTGCCGATCATCAACGAAAACGATACGGTGGCAACCGATGAAATGCGTTTTGGTGACAATGACCGTTTGGCGGCACGGGTTGCGCAGATGATGGGAGCTGACCTGCTCGTATTGCTGTCGGATATTGATGGGCTTTATACCGCGAATCCCCACAAAGACCCTTCCGCACATTTTGTATCGGAAGTTAAAACCATTACCCAAGATATTGAACAAATGGCAGGCGGGTCGATATCAAACTTTGGAACAGGGGGAATGATCAGTAAAATTGCGGCTGCAAAAATTGCCGTTGCTGGTGGATGCCATATGGTGATTCTCAAAGGGCATGATAATCACCCGCTTAGACGATTGGAGGAGGGGGAACGCCATACGCATTTCTTCGCGGATAGATCACCTTTGAAAGCTCGTAAACACTGGATCCGTACATCGATTAAGCCTCATGGAACGATCATCGTTGATGATGGCGCAGCGCGTGCTCTTTTAAATGGGAATAGTTTATTGGCGGTCGGAGTAAAAGGGGTAAAAGGCGATTTTGACCGAGGCGACGTCGTGACGGTTGTCGATGGACACGGTAAAGAAATTGCCCGTGGGTTAATCGCCTATAGTTCACAGGATGCTGGCCGTATTATGGGTAAAAACAGTGACGATATCGAGTCGATCTTGGGTTATATTGGCCGGATGGAATTAATCCATCGCGACGATCTTGTTCTGACAGAGCCAAGCCTGTGATTATATCACAATAATCGTTATTTATCAATTGGTTAATTGCTAAATTTGGCGGCTATTTGCAGTAAATTCTAAGCCTTGTGCGTATGGGTATGGTATAATAACTGTATGGGCATATGCGCATATGCCTTTTATTCAAGAAAGGGGTTTGGATATGGTACTTAAAATTGAACGTTTGGTTTTATCAGTTGTCGCCCTTTTTGCTTTCATTTTTGTATATGATTGGGTTTATCATATGGTGCTTATGCACGATCAATATGCCCATACTGCGTCTCTGTGGCGCACACAAGAGGAAATGCAAGGTTATTTTCATTGGGCTGTTATAGTACAGCTGTTATTCGCGTTTGTCGTTACTTTACTGTACGGGCGGTATGCTGCGGGTAAAGGACTGGATGAAGGCGTTCGGTTCGGGTTATATATTGGTTTAGTTCTAGGTCTTATGTGCTTTGGTATGTATGCGTACATGCCAATTCCATTGTCAATGGCTCTCGCTTGGCTGGTTGGTGACATTATTAAAGGCATCGGCATCGGTGTATTATTATCGTTGACCTATAAATCCATATAACCAGGCCATGTTATGATATGTAAAAAAAGGCCAGTTCGTTGAACTGGCCTTTTTCCTGTCTTCTGCTAAATGTGAGGCTGTTTGGTTTTGTTTTTAATAGAATCATTTAATGACAGCATGTTGCCTTCCCACCTCCCCGGCCTCCCTGTCACCCCTCCTCCAAGAGGAGGGGTGACAGGGAGGCCACATTCAAATTTGAAGTGCAAACCGCTGACATTTTTTAGAATGCCTCATGAGGAGTTATCCAATTGAGTTTTTTGCGTGCTGTTAGGTTATAGTTATCAATGGGTTCGGTGCTGGATTTGATCGCCTATTTTCCATCATGCAGGCATTGACTGCATTTGACTCCGTATTCACATGAACCCAGTTTGATTTCATCCGACGTAAAGGGTGTATTGCAAGAGGGGCAAATGGTCGCATTACTTGGTTTTAAATCAGGTGTTACAGCTACCCTTTCGTCAAAAACAAAGCAATCGCCATGCCATTTGTTGCTGGCATTTTTGGTCTTCTCAAAATAATTCAAGATACCGCCATCCAATTGAAACACTTCAAACCCTTGCTCAACCAGATAGGAACTCGCTTTTTCGCAACGAACACCGCCGGTACAGAACATCGCAACTTTTTTATCGCGGTGAATATCCAAATTAGCTTCGCACCAGGCAGGAAATTCGCGGAAGGAATTCGTGTGAGGATTAATGGCTCCTTCAAAACTTCCCATCTCAACTTCATAATCATTGCGGGTGTCTACAAGCAACATGCCGGGTTGGGTGATTAAAGCATCCCATTCCTGTGGGGGGACATGATGTCCGGTTACAGCAGCACTATTGACACCTGCAACACCCATGCCGACAATTTCCTTTTTGAGGCGAACTTTCATGCGTTCAAACGGTTGATAATCAAGAACGCTTTCCTTGTGAATTAAGGTTGAAAAACGTTCGTCGGCACGGAGATGCGCCAAGAGCGCATCAATGCCTTCGCGACTACCGCTAACGGTGGCATTGACTCCTTCGCTGGCGATGAGAATGGTGCCTTTTAGTTTCTGAAAATGGCAGAAGGTCAAAAGCGCTTCGCGCTTGCTCTCAAAATCAGGGAAATCTGTAAAATGATAAAAGGTGGCGATAACCACATCTTCAGGCTTGTCCTGAGGGGTGTGATGATTATAACTGTCAGTGTGTGCAAGGGAATGATTCATAAAAACCTTCTATTATAGTAACTTATGGCTGTTAGCTATGTATTTTGGGCAAAAAACGGATATTGTCAATAAGTCTGGTTGTGCCAAGATAGGCAGCCCCTAGAATCCTGATTGGCTTTTCTAGGGGATATGTGACATGACTCAGTGTCGCTTCATCGCGGATTTCCAGGTAATCAATCTTCGTAAAACCATCGGCTAAGAGCTCTTTGGCGGCATGATTGCGGATCGTGTCTACATCCAGTGGCGAGAGCTGATTAAGGGACGTGGCTATCGCTTCCAGGGTCGTGTAGAGGTTGGCAGCTATTCGGCGTTCTTGGTGTGAAAGATAGCGGTTGCGTGAAGAAATGGCCAACCCATCAGCCTCCCTGACTACCGGGTTACCGATGATCGAAACAGGAAAATCAAGGTCCTGGGTTAGTTTGTTGATAATATGCAGCTGTTGGAAATCCTTTTCGCCAAAAACAGCGACATCAGGCTGTACATGGTGAAAGAGTTTGGTAATAACCAAAGCGACACCATCAAAAAAATGGGGGCGTGAAACGCCGCATAATGTCTGGCCAATATCGCCTACCGATAGTTTGGTAGAGAAGCCATCTGGATACATATCGGACACGTGCGGAAGATAGGCGATATCAACGCCGCTTTCTTGAAGCAAGGCGATGTCTTGATCTTCAGGGCGGGGGTAGGCATGAAAATCTTCATGCGGGGCAAATTGGGCGGGGTTGACAAAAATACTGGCAATCACCCGCCTGCCATGTTGCTTAGCCGTTTCGATGAGTGATAAATGCCCGGGATGGAGTGCCCCCATCGTCGGAACAAAACATACGCTTTCAGAAGCTAATTTATAAGCTTTGATTAGCGGTTGTAGCGTTGAGGGGGTTCTTATGACCTGCATTTATAAACCAAACTCCTTAAGCCTTAAGCGGCCTTAGATTTTTTAGCGCGTTCAATGCCTTCTTCGATGAGTGAGCGGGCTTTATCTGCGTTTTCCCAGCCTCTGACTTTTACCCATTTGCCTTTCTCAAGATCTTTATAATGTTCAAAGAAATGCTTGATCTGGCTTAACAATAATTCTGGTAAATCTTCCAGAGCGTGAACTTTTTCATAGAAGGGATTAATTTTAGTGGTGGGAACCGCGATAAGTTTTTCATCTTCACCTGATTCATCTTCCATCAACAATACACCGATTGGGCGGGCCGCCAATACGGCACCTGGTACTACAGGATGGTTGCAGACAACCAGTACGTCAACTGGATCGCCATCTCCTGAGAGGGTATGGGGGATAAAACCATAATTGCAAGGATAGAACATGGGAGTATGAATAAAGCGGTCAACAAAAATAGCGCCTGATTCTTTATCCAATTCATATTTTACCGGGTCGGAACCCATGGGGACTTCAATGATAACATTCACTTCGTGGGGGGATTTTTTACCAACTGGTATATGTGCTACGTCCATAAATATATCCTTACATTAGACAGGTTGAGGCCTCAAGCTACCTCAAAAATACTCTTTTTTCAAGAAAAAGGGAGGCAAAAGCCTCCCTTTAAAAAGTCATACCGCAGTTGAGATATCGTTACTGAACGATTCTAATCTCAACGCGACGATTTTTAGCTTCTTTTTTACCTTCGCCAGGAACAACTGGTTGGGTTTTTCCATAAGCTTTTGTGCTGACAGCAGACGATCTGGAACCATTTGCAAGCATTTCTTTTCTAACGCTAGTAACACGTTCCTCAGAAAGTCTTTGATTGCCATTCGAACTGCCAACCGTATCAGTGTGACCAGAAAGATAAGCCATTGCTGGTCTAGAAATGCGCTCATCGCCTCTAACCATTTTGAAGCGAGTTTGATTTTTAATCAAAATATCAGACGCTTCTCTAACGGTAGCAGCACCAGAGTGGTTCAGCTTAGATGAACCGAAATCAAAATAAACGGTTCTTGATGTGCTGAAACCTTCATGATATTGGCTTTGGCACGCAGCGAGCAAACTCACAGTGGCAACAAGGCCAAGGTATTTTCCAAATTGTATTCTCATATTTATTCTCCTTAATACTCCCAAAAAGATATCCCATTAATATTGCGGTAGCATGATTATATTCTAACACTATAAAAGTAAAGGAATACTAAACATATAGTACTGAATAAAGATAAAATCATTAGCTTACCGCAAAAAAATGAAGCTACTGGGTTAGCTAGATACATCTTTTTAAGAGCATAAGCAACACTTAGTTGAAAAATGCCCCCCATAAGTGGTGGCAACATGAAGATTACTAGTATTCTTGTTACAGTTTATTTAGAGGTATAAATGATTAAATACCGATATATAACAATGGGTTAATTGGTATTAACATCAGGTTTCAATTCCATGCTTAGGGGATGAACATGTTGTTGGTAAATGCTTTTTAAATCAATGGCTTAATAGATATCGCCCTCCTGGCTTATAAACCTGTTGCAAAGATGCAACAGGTTTGATCATGTGGATCCTGACATGTGAGTGTAGTTACTTAGGTGCAAGACTAGTGGATAAACGTTGGTTTAAAGCATGATGAAGGGACAATTTAAGAGCATCAAATTTTGAGGACTTTGGCGATACTTTGTGTTATTATCTGTGTTTCAAAATAGTTTAGTTCATTCAATTGAGGTAACCATGTCACAGCAACCTAAGTCACAGCAACCTAAACGAAAATATAAAATCGCTATAGCCGGAGCCACAGGTAATGTGGGCAGAGAATGTCTGGAAATTCTTCATGAGCGCCAATTTCCTGTTACTGAAATTGTAGCCCTGGCTTCTAAAAGTTCAGCGGGTAAAGAAGTGAGTTTTGGTGAAGGTACTAAATTACGGGTTCAAGCGCTGGATGATTACGATTTTAAAGGAACTGATATTGCTCTCTTTTCCCCTGGTAGCAAAGTATCGGCTATCCATGCCCCCCGCGCTGCAGAGGCAGGCTGTATTGTGATCGACAATACCTCGCAGTTTAGAATGGATGCTGATATACCTTTGATTGTGCCTGAAGTGAATCCGCAGGCCTTGGTACAGTATAAACAGCGCATGATCATTGCTAATCCAAATTGCTCGACGATCCAAATGTTGGTGGCGCTTAAACCGCTTCATGATTTTGCAACCATCAAACGTATTGTGGTGAGTACCTATCAATCCGTTTCCGGTGCTGGGAAAGCGGCAATGGATGAACTTTATTCGCAAACCAAAGCCAAATATATGTTTGAGGAAAAAGAACCGCAAGTGTTTACCAAGCGGATTGCGTTTAATGTGATTCCTCATATTGACAGTTTCTTGGACGATGGTTCCACCAAAGAAGAAATTAAAATGGTCAAAGAAACCCAAAAAATTCTTGATCCATCTATTTTGGTATCCTCTACGTGTGTGAGGGTGCCTGTATTTGTTGGGCATTCAGAATCGGTCAATGTGGAATTTGAAAAACCGATTTCTCCTGAGAAAGCGAGGGAATTATTGAATAAAGCGCCTGGGGTTACGGTCATTGATCGGCATGAAAATGGTGGCTATGCAACTCCGGCAGAAATAGTGCGCGAAGATGATGTGTTTGTATCACGTATTCGTAAAGACCCAACACTCCCCCATGGCCTTAATTTATGGGTGGTTGGCGATAATATTCGAAAAGGTGCGGCACTGAATGCAGTTCAGATTGCGGAAATGCTGATTCGCGATTATATTTAAAGATGCACGTTAGGTTGAAGAGCGGTTGCGAATGGCTTTCCTTCCTGTAAGGGAGAGTGCTTTGAGGGGAATATATGGCTTTTAAACGTAAGATATTATACGTATTTGTTTTATGCGCGGTGGCCGTATGCGGCATCGAATATGCGCATGTATCAAGTGCGCAGCAAATGGTGCATCCCGCTAGTGGCTCATTCAGGCATAACACCACCCGAGACGATGTAGACGAATACGTAACGAAAACCCGCAAAGCATCACAGCAGATTAATCTTACTCAACAATTTAAAGGAAAGTTTGCACGGTTGGATTTGAGTGGCTTGGATTTAAGTGGAGCAAATCTTGAAAATGCCGATTTAAGAGGTGTTGATTTAAGTAACACTAAACTTAATCGAGCGAAGCTTTCAGGGGCCGATCTTACGGGGGCAGATGTTTCGGGTGCGGATTTATCCGAAGCAAAAATGGCACACGTGGTTGCAAAGCAGACCGATTTTACGGATGCTGTAATGTTACAAGTTATTTTAACGGATAGTGACTTGTCTTATGCGATTTTTAATCGTGCTGATCTCCAGGAAAGTGAGATGCAGAATATTAAAATGCCATATGCGCAATTTAAAGAAGCAAATCTAGCCACCGTTAATTTAAGAAATGTCGATGCGCAGAATGCTAACTTGTATGCTGCCAATTTGATGAAGGCCACGTTAGATGGATCTGATTTTTCCAATGCCATTTTGTATGGGGCGAATTTTGGTGGGGCATCGTTGGTTGATATGAATGGTAGTTACGCATATATGGAGGTGGCTGATTTGGTGAGGGCTAATCTCAGTAATGCCAATTTATTTAATGCCAATTTAGAAGATGCCAATATTCGCCAGGCAAAACTCACCAGTACCAATATGAATGGCGCGAATGCCAAGGGCGCCGATTTTCAAGACGCTGTGTTTGAAGATACAAAACTCGAACAAACCGATTTCACCAATGCTCGATTTATTAGAACCCATTTTAACCGTGTTTATTTTATGAGTTCACTGCTTGGTGAGGCGCTTATTTCTGAGGCCGTGTTTGATGAATGCCAGTTTCATGAAGTGTTTATGAATAAAGCCATGGTTAAGAAATCCGAGTTTATCCGTGCGGTGATGAGCGATTCCAATGCGCAATCGGCGCGGTTTGAAGATGTGGCGATGATGGGAATTGAAATAACTGATACCGATTTCTCAAAGTCGATATTTAAAAAAGTCCGGATGCAGTATGGTGTTTTTTCACATGTTAAATTAGTAGGTGCTTTGATGTATGCAAGCAATCTGCGCAATGCTGATTTAACGGGGGTTGATCTAGCCAATGCCAGTTTGACGAAATCCGATTTGGAAGATGCGCAAATCAAGGAAACCGAAGTAAAGAACTTGATTTTAATTGATACGCAGGGCGTGGGTAAACGTATTGGTGCGTTGAAACGTTTTGGTGCTATTGAAACAACAAAAGAGTTGGAAGACCTGATTGCCGATGGAAAATCATTGGAAGGTATTAACCTCGGTTACCTCGATTTAACCCAAGCCAACCTTGCTGGTGCAAAATTAGCCCATGCCAACCTTGAAGGCGCCAATCTTTCTGGGGCTGATTTATCCAGAGCCAATCTAGCTGGAGCTCATTTAAAACAGGCGAATACGAGCGGTACAAATATGGAGCAGGTTGTCCGGGAAGAAGCCGTGGATGATAAACCTGCAGAATAGTTCGTTGCATTGAATGGTATGGACGTGCGCTAGTCGCGGTGTGCCAATGGGTGTTGCGGTGGATACCTACCTTGTTAATCCGTACTCGCGTATAGCTGATGATGCTTAAAAAAGGTGAGTATATCGGATTTTATGCGTCCTACTCGGTTTCTAGATATGTGGTAAGCCGTAGCAGAGGCTCCTCTAAAAATCGGCGAAGCATCGCAATGTTATTTTGCAGCCAGCAACAATCAATATCATTCAACGTATTATCAGATGAGGATCTGTTAATATTCTGAAAACGCTCTATGGAAACTGTCAGTCAGTGGTTCAAGCAAGTAAGCAAGGAATGTTTGTGAACCCACATCAATAAAGACTGTAGCAGGCATGCCTGGATAAAGATCAACGTGATTTTTCGCAAGTTTCTGCAGTTTGTCAGCATTGAGGACAATACGAGCTTTATAATAGGCTTTGCCAGATTGCTCATCGGTAAATCGGTCTGCTGAAACATAGATTACTTTGCCGTCCACCTTAGGAACACGGCGTGTTTTAAATGCGCTAAGCTGGACTCGTGCTGTCAGGCCTGGATGAACAATATCAATATCCAGCGGTGATACACGTGCTTCGACGACCATTTGGTCATCAAGTGGTACTAAATCCATAATGGCATCGCCGGGTTTAATGACTCCACCTTCCGTAAAATATTTAAGGCCTGTGATCGTGCCATCCTGAGGGGAGGTGATGGTGATACGTGAAAGTATATCGCTGGAAGCGCGGATTTGTTCAACAAGGTCACTGATTTTACTTTGGGTATCGCGGAGTTCGGTAATCACTTCATTTAATCGGTTAGATTTGATGTTTTGAATTTGAATTTGTGATTCTGTAATGGCCTGTTTTGCTTTGGCCATGCTGGCAAGGTATTCACCACGCATACCCACAAGTTCTGCTTCATTGCGTTGCAGGCTGAGCAAGCGTGGTTTGTTTGCATTGCCTTGTGCCAGTAATTGTTGCACGGTGGCTATTTCTTCGCGGGTAAGGTCGATTTGCGCCAGGGCTGATTGTTCCTGGGCACTGAGACCTCTAATCTCATCGTTACTTTGGTGGATTTTTTGTTCAAATACGCCGACTTGCCCATGTAATTCGAGCATCCTCGATTCAAAGATTCGCTTTTGGTTGTCAATGTAATTGGCAATGGTTGGGTTGTTTTTATATTTCTCAATATTGGAGCCAAAATTAATAGTTGGCTTACCGTCACGCTCAGCGATAAGACGGGCTTCTAAGGCCTGGTCTGCCAGGATCTGGGTGACTAACAGCTGGGTTTTGGCTTTAGCAGAGGTTTGATTGAGGACAATCAAAGCCTGGCCCTTTTTAACAATCTGGCCTTCTTTTACCAATATTTTATCAATGACCCCACCTTCTAAATGTTGAATGGTTTTTTTGTTGCTGCCAACGACAACGACTCCTTCAGCCACTGAGGCACTGTGCAATGGCGCAAAGGCAGCCCACCCACCGAGGATAACAAAGAACGTTAAGATCACCCATAAACCAAAATGAATAGGCCCATGTGCTAGATTAAGCAGTTCATTTTCTGTTGAACCTTCTTTCGCCAAAAGATATTTAGTGCTGGTATCAATAGCATTAATGGTTCTGATCGTGATGGCATTGGTTCGCGAAGGCTGTTTTTTAAGATCGGGCAGTTCTAAAACTTCTGAGTCATCGTTTGTTGAATAATTCGTCATGAAGTTACCTTATGTCGTCGATGTTTTTTGTTTTTGATCAAGCTGCCTGTTCGTAAATTGGCCCATGACTTCTTCACGCGGACCAAAGGCAGAAACGATACCTTCTTTTAAAACCAGAATGCGATCAACATGAGCGAGTGTTGATGGCCGATGGGAAATAATAAAGGTGGTAATTTTTTGGGTTGCTGCATATTTAAGCGCAGAAGCTAGGGCGCTTTCCCCAGCTTCATCGAGATTTGAATTAGGTTCATCCAAAACCAGCAAGCGAGGATTGCCAAAAAAGGCGCGAGCAAGACCTACCCGTTGACGTTGTCCGGCAGACAGTGATGTGCCACCGACACCAATCTCGGTGTCGTAACCGTTAGGCAAACGCAAAATCATATCGTGCACACCAGCGATCATTGCGGCATTCACAATGGCTTCTGGTGAGGCATAGGGATCCATACGCGCGATATTTTCTTTGATGCTGCCTTGAAATAATTCAACATCCTGCGGAAGGTAGCCGACGTTTTTACCAAATTCTTGACGGTTCCAGGTGTAAACATCGGCTCCATCCAGGCGTACAACCCCTGCAGATGGTCTGTTAATACCCACCAATAATTTTGATAAGGTTGTTTTACCAGCCGCACTGGGACCGATCACGCCAACAATTTCGCCTGCAACCACGTGAAATGAAATGCCTTTAAGGATAGCTGCGGTCGATCCAGGGGGCGCATAGACACATTTTTCGACGTCGATATCGCCTTTAGGCGAGGGAAGAGAAATGGTTTCATTACGCGAAGGAATAGTTTTAAGTTGTTTATCCAATCGATGGAAGGCACTTCGAAGGCTGGCAATGCCCTTCCACGAACCGATGGCTCCTTCAAAGGGAGCTAACGCTCTTCCTGCTAGGATAGAGGTGGCCACTATACTCCCTGCAGTCATTTGGCCTTTCAGTACTAAAAAGGCGCCAATACCGGTAAGCAAAATTTGTAAGAAGGAGCGCGTGAATTTGGTGATAGACATAATGGTATTACCGCGGCTGCTGGCTTGAGATTGCAGATTCTGGACGTACATATTCGCTTCATCCCAGATACTGGTAATCGTATGACGCATACCCATGGCCTCAATCACTTCGGCATTGCGTAGCAATAAATCGGTTTGAGCCATATTTTGAATGCTGTACTCATTGGCTTTGTTTAAAATTTCTTTGGTAGCTGTTTCATTAAGGTAAGCTAGAAATAATAATAATCCACTGCCAACAATGGCAACTAGTCCACAAATAGGATTGATGATCAAGATGACTAACAGGAAAACAAGCGACCATGGCGCATCCACCAGCGAAATCAGGGTGGGGCCGGTGACAAAGGCTTTGATCGTCGCTAAGTCACGGATCCCCTGTGACGTACCAACTCCTCCGCGCATGGAGGCGAAGGTGAGTGATTTATCAAGCACCAATTTTGCGAGTTTTCCATCTAGCCATTCACTGGCCTTGATCAAGATAAAACCGCGAACGGTCATGAGAATGCTCATCACAACAAAGCACACCGCTATAATAATCGTAAGCATCACCAACGTGTCGAGGCTGCCACTTGAAATAACAGTATCAAGTACTTTCATCGAATAAAGGGGCATACCCATAATCAGGATATTAATGGCAGCACTAAAAAGCAAAATAAACCATAAAGTGGCCTTGCTGGTCTTGAATGCATTCTCTAAAACAGAGTGCTGCTGGGCATTCATTGTGTTCATGGTATATTCTACATATCTACAAAATTATGACAAAATCTACGATAGAAGTCTAACACATCCCCGTTCAACTGTAAAGGAGCCTAGGCTGAGATGATGAAAAAACATTTAACGTTTTTATGGTTTTTGTTTAAAAGGGAAAGAGGATGGGATATAGATTTGTAGTAAAAGATGTTAGGATGGATGTCGTTCATGTGGCTAATAGGGCATGATTCTTGTTATATAATTTGACTTTCCTCTGACAACGATCCTATAGTGACGTTACCTTCTCATTGATAATTGAATTCCCTATTGAACCTTCTACGGAGACTTATCCAATGCCAAATCCTTTTGTTCACGTTGAATTAAATACCACGGACGTCAACAAAGCTAAGGCTTTTTATGGAAAATTGTTTGATTGGAAAATGGAAGAGGTGCCGATGGAAGGCGGTGATATCTATACCATGATCCAGGTTGGTGAAGGTACGGGGGGTGGATTAATGAAACATCCAATGGCTGGTGCGCCCTCATCGTGGCTTGCCTATGTACAAGTGGATGATATTAAGGTCGCAACGGAACAGGCACGCGCCCTTGGTGCTACGATCGTAAAAGATGTCACTGAAATTATGGGTATGGGATGGCTGAGCGTCCTGGTAGACCCTACTGGAGCTGCTCTGGGATTATGGCAGCCAAACATGGCAGCAAAAAGCTAGTGATATTGGTCTATTCTTAGGGATATAGGTTTGTCTTAAATTCACGAGGGTAGAAATATGTCAGCAGTAACTCAAGCCACCCATCCTGTTCATAAGCCATCAAAAGCCAACCGTAATGGTGAGTCGTTGTCGTTGCCTGAACTCAGGAAGCTGAGGCCAGCCCATCGTAAAATACGTCTGGAAGGGGTTACCATTGGAGAGCGAATTTCTGATGCGGTGGCAAGTACGGTTGGTTCCTGGACGTTTATTATTATTCAAAGCAGCTTACTGTTGTTATGGTTGTTACTGAATGTTATTTCGTGGATAAGGGTTTGGGATCCGTATCCTTTTATCTTATTGAATCTTTTATTGTCATTTCAAGCTGCCTTTACGGCCCCGATTATCATGATGAGCCAAAACCGCCAAAACGCCATAGACCGAAAAAAAGTGGAAAATGATTATACGGTGAATGTAAAGGCAGAAATGGAAATTGAACTCTTGCATCAAAAAATTGATGCCCTTAAAGAACAAGAAATTAAGCAATTAATTGATATTATCAGTGATCTTGAGAAGAAGATAACCCTCTATAATACCAAATGACGTTGTCGTGGAATGATCCATAAGATTCGTCATTGAGGTGGTTGCAAGGATAATTACTTGCTGACAAGGGGGCTTTAATAGCGTAGAATGCCAGCTTCTTGCGGAGAGGTGGCCGAGCGGTCGATGGCGCACGCTTGGAAAGCGTGTAAAGTGTAACAGCTTTCGGGGGTTCGAATCCCCCTCTCTCCGCCATATCTTGATCCGAAGTGGTCTCGAAAGATCCAACAAACCCAATAAAATCAAAGATTCTTCCCTCCGATATCGTCCAGTAAGGTCTGGGGGTATTTCTTGGCATCCGGTGGTACTTAGGGGTATTTATGGGGGTACTTTAGATACCCCCATGCCCTTATATGATTCCACATCTCCTACCGTGAACACTCACTTTCATGCACCAAACGAAAAGCATCAAAGTGAGTCTGTACAGTTGGAGCTTTTTCGATGAAAACAAAGTCACGAGATCTGTTTTTCCCTACTAGGGCGTGTCCTCAATTTGATATCCAAATGAATGTACAGGCTAGAAAGAGCATAGCTTTGAAATTTCGAGCCAATTTTTCAAATCGTGTCGCAATGCTTCTAAAGTGTTTCAGTCTTGCAAAAAGATTTTCTGCTAAATGGCGGAACTTGTATAGATACGAGTCAAACTCTGGGTTTGGCTTTTTGCTATTGGATTTTCGTGGAATAACAGGATTCATCCTCGCCTCTTTTGCTTGCGCTCGGATTGCTTGGGAATCGTAGCCTTTGTCTGCTATAAAATGGTCTTCCACTCCTATCTTTCCGATGATGTTATCGGCTACTTTGGCATCGTGGACTTCACCCCCAGTGATTTCAAAATCGATCGGATTTCCATGCGCATCGGCGGCAATGTGAATCTTAGTAGTTGCTCCTCCTCTAGACATTCCGATGGCACGTTCTTCGCCACGCCGAGCTCCACTTGCATGCTGATGAGCGCGGACATAACTTCCGTCGGCGAATACCTACTCCGTATCAATTTCGCCTCGTAGCTCAAAAAAAAATCTCCCACAACCCTTTCGCAGCCCAACGGTTAAAGCGATTATAGGCTGTTTTCCAGGGACAAAATTCCTCAGGAACATCTCGCCAGGGAGCTCCTGTACGAAGCTTCCATAACTGCACGATCATTTTTCCAGCGATGGCATCCTTTCGCTTTCATTGTCCTTTGAAGTTGTTCCCAGATTGAATCGCTTAAAAATTGTCGCACCATATGTAAAACCTCTCTTCAATATTAAGAAACAATCTCACTTATTCAGCCAATTTGCAGCCATTTTATGTGCAAAAGCATAATTGAGGACACGCCCTAGTTAGAGGGGGTTTATTAAAGTGCTTTTTAGACATAAAAAAACTCGCCGGGTACGCTTCCATGGAGAGGCCGTGCGAGTATTATTAATATAATTAATAGCACGAATCCCTTCCCTTTGTCAAGTTAAAATTAGATGGCATAATAATTACAATCCGTGTGTGAGGTAAGATAACAGGCGTAACGGGTAAGCATGATATCATCGATTTCACGGCGGCTACCAGAACCAAGATCGACCATTTTTCCGATATCGGCAAAATGGTCTATGATGTGGTGACCAGAAACTTCACAAGCAGTTTTTGCCTTATTTAATACGTTTATAAAGTTTTTCCAGTGCGCATAACCCCGCAGATGCTGAATATCCCGTGCTAACCAGTATTCAACACCTGTTTCAGTCTGTTGAGCATGGCCTTCAAAGGTTAATGTTAATTCCTGGACGATCTCAATTTTCATTATGCCGCCTCCTTCTCGTATATGGCGTGATCAGTTCGTTAAAATTTATTATCTATGGAATTGAATGGGCTGAAAATAGATGGTATTGTAATTGCAGCATTTATCAGAAGCAAGAAGTTTGTTAACAAAGACTTTTAAACAAGCTAAAAAGAATTTGGGGGGCACTTCTGGGGGTATATCTAAAATTCATATTGGATATGTATATTATGTTAATTCGTCCGCCCCTCTTGCCATATCTTGATCCGAAGCTGCTCCAGCGGTACCCTACGCATCACGTGGCTGCTTTTATGCTGCTGGCTCCGCTTTTTGGAGCGCTGCTTTTCGTTGTGTTTCTGTATGAACAACTCAGTCTTGCGATGGCATTAGGCGGCCGCTTGATTATCAGCGGCGTGGTTTTTACCTTTCTATCCCTAGGACAAAAATAATCTTGCTTGAAGGATAGAATGTGACAGATGACGCAAAACTCTATAATTATCTTGCAGAACCTTCCAATTCCTATTATCTACCTCTTTTCTTCTCTACACCACTTTTCTTCTCTGCTATACTGTAAATTATGTCAAAGGTTAAATTTCTAATGCTTTCGGCACGCGATTCTGCGGGAATTGATGTCACTGCCTTTTTAATATAAGGTTTAACATTGCTGGTTGCGACTATCGCATCAATATCACGTATGATCGATTGCTCAAAAGGAATCAATCCGTTTTTATGAATTCTACTGTTGCGCTTTAACCCTGTAGCCCTTTTTGCCGCAACAAGTATTTGATTGCTTAATTCATTTGGGAGAGTCAGCACCAAAGGCTTCAAAGGATAAACACGTTTTTTTTCATAACCCTTTATATCCTGCGCCGTTTTTCTAGGATCACGTGCGACTTCTATACATTTAGTTAAATAGGAATCAATATCCAAAAGTGCTTCACCTCTTCGTTTTTGGCTCTTTGGCCATCTGAGTGGATTACCATAGGGTAGTTGATTGTTACCCAAATTTCTTATTCTAGATATGAATGACTCAAATGGATCTTGTGTATAGCCATATTCCTCTTCGATAAGTTTTTTCAAATTATCCTTATAAGAGTTAATTTCATGGGGCTCTGGGGCATTCAATCCCAAAACAATATTTAATGCCGTAAAGGCCTCCTCTTTCTTCGCAGGGAGCATTCGGCTATCAAGAAGATTATCAACCAAATTATCCACTCGTTTTTCAAAAGAGCTTTGTTTTTTCTTATTATTATACCTAATGACTTTTGATTTTAAGCGATATTTTAATTCTAAATCCTGTTCATAACTATAACCTTTAGAAGAAACCAATTTTCTAGTCTTAACTAAAACCTTTTCATTTAATTCATTTAATTTGCGTTCAGATTTTGAAATATTATTGTTTTGTGATGGGTTTAAACCGTGTGAAGGAAGAGATGCGTTTCTAGTAGGAACAGGAGATGGTTGAGGCGGCAGATTATAGTACCCGAGCTCGCTTGAAGGAGCTGAATAATTCGGCAGGTCAATCATAATTTTAACGTTGGAATTAGGCAGATCTTGTTGATAATTCTGGTAACGATTGCCATACGAATACGATTGAGGCAACTGATTATTCTGGCGTAGATTAGGCCGGGATTTGTCTTCAGTGATAACGGAGAATCTAGGAGCTCCTGGGAGGGCAAAAATATTCTCATAAAAATATGATTGAGGTTGATTTTTTGGGTTTACCTGAGAGTATTTGTGGTTGGCATAATTCTCATTAATAGCAGGTATGCGCGTGAGTGCAAGCATTTCATCAATACATTGATCAGCGTCTACTATAAGACAAAAGGCAGAGGCAGTACGATTATGCGCGTTTATTTCTCTATATAATGCGTCTCTTAACGCTATGTCCGATTGAAACTTATAGCCCTTATCAACGTCCCATTCTTGAATTATGTTAAATAATTTTATATGCGTTCCACCTCCATCCTTCAAAAGAATTGCTTTTAATGCAGTCTCAAGGCTTTCCTGGTCTACTGATTGATTATAGTTACGATTAAACGTTTGAATCAATTTAGAACGAGTTGAAGCGTCTGAGAATGAATCCAATACTGATAATATGTGAGAATTCAAAAGAATTCGTTCACGTTTTGGATTTTTAACCTGACGAGGATTATTTTCTTCAGGTCTCAGATCGACGGGATAAGGCGACTGTAACATTATTTCTTGGCTACAGCCACTGATTAGCTGAGCCAAAAGCTCAACTCTCTCACTCACAAAAGTGATTTCGTTACCTTCTGAATCAAAATCTCCAAGGTTAATTTCACCTTGTTCATAGAATTTTCCATTACTTGCAAGAACCGGATTTTCAAGGAGATTTCCTGATTGTTCGCTCACAAAACAAGCAGGATAAATATACCCATTTGTTTCCCGTGTTATTAATGTGTCCCATTTATCTTTTCTTACCGACGACAATAATTTTGACAAACTTCGGCTCTTGTGGCAAGTTTTTTCATCAATCAAACTTAGGTCTAAATTTCCAGTGATTGTTTTAAGGTAATCCAATGAAGCTTGATCATAAACATTTCCCGTATTCCCTACAAATAAAGGTCCTTCTAAAGGCAAGCCTGTAAGCGAAGAATTAAAATCCAACTGATGCTTATCTATATAAGAAGTTAGAATTACCTTTGAACTTTCAAGAAGCTGACCCGCAGATTCTGGAGCCTCTAATTTTATTTCCTCCGCTGCCATTTTCTTTGCCAATTCATCAGCTTCTTTTTGTTTTCGTGGAATCACCACGTTTTTTTCATAAAATTCCTTAAAATTACTTAAAAGAACAATTTTATCGGAAAAAATGGTGAGAGGTGCTTTTGTTATTGGATCTAGGAGACTTTCTTTATCATAGAGTTTCCCATCTTTTGCAAGTACGGGACAATTCATCGGCAAACCGGTGGTAGAGCAAAGCAGTATGGATGGCCATAATATGCCATCGTCTTTATTTGGTTTTAAGTCGCTGGCATCTAATGTGTCCTCATGATAATGCCTAAAAAATAGATTTAATGCTTCTGACTTCAGAATTGAGTTTTCATCGAAATTAACACGTGTAAATGGGTTTGAGTTGTTCATCTTTGGAACAGAATCTTCACTAAAGATATGGCCAGAGCTTAATACTACTACGTTAATGAGTCTCACAGCATCAATCGTGCATTCGAAATCATCTTCGATTGCAGCAAATTGTTTGATTTGGTCTTTGATTTGATTAACGTCGTCTTTCATAGAATACCTTTATGCTTTTGATCTGTCATATCGTGGAACATAACATAGATTTGTTGGACTTTAATTACATATTTAAACATTCCAACCGATTTCCCAATATTTTATATTATTCAATGTTAAATATTGAATCCCCCTTAGATGAAACCTTACTATCTTTACTTTTGAGCGTGACGTGCGTAAAGGCTTAAGCGCAGAAATTAAAAATCACCTCTTGGCTGAATTGTCAGTCTCCTTTAATGTCGCCGGTGACCTAGATAAAACGCTTTTGAACAGTCTTATCAATTTGCCACTCCAAGAAAGGGATGCTGTATTACAGAAACATCTGCCAGAAGAAGCTTATCAAGCAATTTTTAGTAAGCTGGCCCAGGTATGTGTCGAGATTGATGCCATGAAAAATTATGACTGGCATCATTCAGCTCGGAGGGCATGCAGCAAGTTGCACCTCGACTGGGGACATCCTATGGTTATAATCACTATGAAGAACAGGGCAATACACTAGTGAAGCAGTTTATGAAGCCACAGGTTGGTGCACAATCTCGTTAATTGATAAGGTGGAACGTTCATCGATGGTCATGATAGCCGCAGATAGCTCTGAGGTGTATTTAAGACGGCGATGGCTGTAGATGAAATGTGTGGCATTCTAGACGTGGTGAACTGCGCGTGTTACCGCATCAATGGCACGTTGCAAGCGGGGGGGGGCTTGCAACCAATATCTAGCAGCTCCCGTGGTCTTTTTCAGTGCATTTTGCAAGAATCTCGTCGACAACGACCCTAAGCGGTGCCGTTGCGTCGATTGTGACACCGCTGGGGATGGCTTCTTTTGTTGCATGCAATTTCAAGACTAGTCCCCTTCGACAAGCGTTCCACCAAACTCATTTCCCAAAAGTGGGGGGAGAACCGTTGAGAATATATAAAACTGGTAGCAACTAAACTATGGATCATTCGTATTCGTTGGAATTTTATTTAAAAAATATTTAACATTATTAGCATTGAACAGATTTCTATTCCTAGTATAATGGAGCTTCAATTTGTAAATATTTATAGATAATTCAGTATTCGTTCATCGGAAGTAAGCAAGGAGATAATATGTCTAAAGCGAGAGTAAGAAAAATGACTATGGGTTCTAATCGACAGCCTAGGGTTTCTAATAGTGGCATAAGTGAAGTCGCCGAGCCGTATCCCGTTAATGAGAGCTACGCCAATCCCTATAAGGCCACTATAGCCAATAAAAGGAACAAAGGATCAGTTACTCCAGAACAACGTATTGAGCGTTGTTTAAATGAAAAATTTGGCTTGCAGCTTCATGGGGCTAATCCAGTTGTTGCCCTTGAATTTGGTGCAATATTTATTGGGGTACAGACGCAACAACAAGCAGAAAGGTTGTGCCAAACCCTTAAAAAAGCCGATCAAAAATTTGAATCGCCCTTCGTACAAGCCATGGCAAGGCCTTATTATCGCCTTGGTAAACCAGATGAGGGTTTTTCGCATTGTGTAATGATCCCACCTGTGCTTGTGCCCTATTTCTTAGGACATACACTCGATTTTAATGCAAGTGAAGCTAACCCTCATTTGGAGAATTTTGTTCAATTGGTTGCTCGTGATATTAGAAAACTTCAATATGCCTATGCACAAGACAAATTAAAATCAATTAAAGCCACCGATGGGCATAGTGGTAAAGCTTATAAAAAGTATATCAGATATGACCAGCAAATTCCAAGACTCTTTACCATAAGTGTTGAAAGCCTTAAGAGACGTATCCTTATAGAAACGACGAATAATCTAGTGGGAGAACTATTCGCTACCGATAAAAAGAAAAATTTAGAAGCGTATATTGATAGTGCTATCGACCACTTTATGGGACAAAGCGGTGGTAAATTTGAAAAGGGATCCACCGATTTTCATTCAAAATCATTCTTTACATTGCCTATGGCTATGGCTATTGCCCAAGATGCCATAGCAGAAATGATGAAGCATCCTGACGTTGAACGTATTTTGGAGCCCAGAAACAACATTGCGGCTCTTACCCTTAGCACATCAATAGATGAGTTTAAAATGCCGCGTATTCATAATCGACACGACTTGCAACAGTATTTAGTCCAGTCGGTCTATAATGAACTTAATTTCCCATTCTCTGTTAAAGATGAACTGCAATACCGCAAGGAAATAAGCGAAAAAATTCCTGTTGATCTTCATCAGCCACAAACGCCTCAGCTTGTGTGGAGACATGATTTCAAGAATCCATGGAAAGAACAAGTTTCTGATAAAGTAACGCCCATTGAGGATAAAATCGCTCTGACACTCGTGGCCAAATGTGGTAAAGGTGCAGATTCGGTTGATTTGACCCTTGCCGATCATGAAACATATTTAGCCGAAATGCCTCAGATTGCGCTGACCTTGGGTTGTATCCGTATCGGTTTTGCGGATTCTGATAATGCTAAGCGTCTCCATCAGACCCTGCTTGAGAATGGTTACTCTGACCTGTTGTTGATTGATAACAACGTCATTCTTCTCTCCGCACAAGAGTCTGTTGTCTTTTTAGAAAAAGCTTTGGATTTCAATAATGTAAACTCGAAGGATTCTAAGTTGGCTAATTTTGTCCCACTTGCTTTACGTGATTTACGTACTTTACAAACAAAGCAATGTATGGGAAAATTAGATAAAGTTTCAGACAAAAGAAGCAGAGAAGGTGTCCCTTACAAGAAAACATTTATTAAAAATCAACATCAATTTATTCCAGCAGATAATATCTATACCTTGTTGGATGTACAAATGGCTGCAATTAATGCGTGTGGAAAACTTGACGGTTCATGGGAAAAGGGCGCATACGACTATAAGGGCAAGCTTCCGGTAGAAAAGTATGCTAAGGAGCTTTTCTCACTTGATTCTTTAACACTCGTTAAGCGTGACGAAACCACAGGCGTAAAAAACAAAATTACCCAATCCATCATTACCACCAAAGGACATATTGATACGCCCGATCTCCTTCTGACCAAAGATATGGCGGAACTGTTGCTTACCAAAATTGCTGTGCATATTTATAAGCATTCTGAAAGTCAAAGTAATTTCATTGTTCAATCTGTGAGAAACTTAAATCAAGAAAGAGATCTTAATCGCAATACTGTGACATTAGATAGAAAGGTAGACCAAGTAAGCCGTCAAAAGGCTAAGGACAACATCAGTATGGCTCCGTCACTTAAGCGTCAATAATATCTGTCCTCAATGTAGCCGCTGACGTGTGAACGTCGGGGGCTACTTGGGTGTATTTCCAAGTGAGTTATGCGTTGAAGGGACGGCTAACGATCCTGAATGTTCGCATTTAAGCAGCACTTCCGACTCGCTTACTACGTTTTAAAGGGTCATTTTGTGTGTGGAATTGACGCATTTATTGGAGTCAAAAAGATATCAAATAATATAGATTTATAAAAATAAGTTATAGCAGTATAATGTTATTTATAATTAAAATTAATGATGAATGGATATTAAGTGAAATTCGATAATATTATAGTAAATGATCAGGATGCCGAATTGGAAATGGTTCGATTGGATAATTTAAATGCCCTACCTTTTGAAAGCGATGGACGATTTAAAAATTTCTATGCAAGCAGGCACAAAAACGCTAACTATTTTACACCACTTAAATCTAATCCTATTTACATGATCGACGGGATACATGCCTGTGAGAATGTGCTCTATAAAATGCACAAGGTGTTGATTAATAAACTCACTGAATTGCAAGAAGATTCTTTCTACGTGGGCTTGGGGCATCATTCTATTATTTTTAATTTTTTGCCAGGTCATAAAGAGGGTGCGCAACGTTTGGCGGCGACACTTCTTGCAGCGGGCATTACGAAGATTGATTTAGCTTATAAGGGTAATCAGGCCTTTATACAAATTCATCCCGGTAGTATTCATCGGTTTCTAACCCGATTCTTAAAATTTGGCAAAGATATTGAAGAGGATGTGGACGGTCGGGAAGATCAGGCGCCGCAAGATAAGAAAAAATACAAAGTATTAGGAGCGTCGTTTAAAGGGGCAATCAAATCATCTAGAAAAGGCACCACTCTCCAATTCGGTTCATTTCTAAGAAATATGTTTTATGTGTTGGAATCAGGGCAATCAAATATAAGTGATGTCATAAAATACATAAACAAGAAATATCCTTTATTAACCCATGCGGAGATTACGCGGGCATTTAACGCGGTTCACAATTTGCGCTTCGGAGATAGAGGTGGGCCTGCACAAACAATACCTTTTGTGGTGATGCAATACGCCGTTCCTCATCGAGGCGATAATTTTACAGTAGGTACGCCGATTGAGGTAGCTGGCGGCGTTATGTTTGATTGGGCCGATCAAAAAAATCAACAGGGTTCCTTACAAATAATTGTGAACCAAGAGAAAATAGTTGGAAAGGAACTTTATGCGCTGATTGCGCCCATTTTTTACGATAAACAAACTCCTAAAAAGTTTTTAAAATGTTTTTTAAAAGAAAATTGGGGATATTTCAAAGGAACGCCTAACGCTGGACAAAAACAAGTCAATGATACTTTAAAGCGTTTTAATAAGGATGTTGTCTCTCAAAATTTTACCGCTTTTCAAATGGAGGTAATGACTGCCCAGTTCTTTGATAAAATCATAAGCAATAGACGTGATGAACTAAATGCGCTTGCAATCAACATAAAAGCAGAATTGGGTTCTAATTGTCTTGATCCTATCCAAAAAACGCAATTGAATGGAAGATACAGATTACTCACCAACATGATTGAAGACGATACTATAACCATAGCCAGTATACAGAATCACCTGACATCTAACGCTTGGGCTAAAATCAATTCATACATTAATCTTCCTGTGCCTGCTGGATTCTATAACACAGAAGATAGTCAGCGGTTTTTAGCTATGTTTTTGGAAGAAAGAGCCGGTGTATCTGAAGCGTTCAAATGGGCCCAATCACATTTTCCTGAAGACGCGGGATTACCTATTCATGCACTTAAGGAGGATGTTAATCCTCATAATCTTTTTCATGAGGGGCGATTATTTGCAGAAACGTGTATCAAACAGCGTGCTCTAACACCGGATGATTTAAGACATTTTACACTCTCGTGGCTGGATCATTACTCGTTTGGCTTATATTTAACAAGCAGTGTAAAAGCCCTGATTTCAGGCATGATTGTGTCTGCTGTTGAAGCAGGGTTTCCATTGACAGAATGTTTGACGAACAACGTTAGTCAATCGTTAGCCTGTGATAAGGCTGAAGGCAAAAGGAATAAAAGAACCTATAGAAAAACAGTACAAGCGCTCAACACCATTCGAAAATGGTTTAAACCAGGTGGTATTAACGATCGATTTGGCGATGCACATGAACGTTTAATGGCGTTTAGTCAACATTTACATACACAATACCCGAAGGATTTTCTGCTTTGTAAGAGTGAGATTCCATATGAACAAAACCAGCAAGCGTTTTTAACGTGTTTAGTTCATTTTGGGAATAAGAAGTTAGCCGAGTTGCGTCGAAATAATCAGCGATCTAACGAAGGTGCTCAAAACCAAAATAAGAGTGTTATCACCGAACTTGCAACCGTTAAAAATAGTCAGCCGCTATTTACCAAGCACCAGCCTGGTGAGCCTCGATCCATCAGTGATTTCAATCTGGTGGCACCCAAAACCAAGGGATTCAACCCTGGTGCCGTTGTGCATGCCAAAAACGGTTTTTCAGATCGTTTGATTATGATTAAAGATCAGCAATCCATGGCTGATGCAAATGTCATTGAAAAATTAGCCTCGGATATAGCGCGTTTCTTCGCTGGCAAAGAATCAGCTCCCAAAGTTTTTTTAGTATGTGGAGTGGATGCAGCGGTTTATTTGGCTTCAACGTATGTGCGTGACTTTCAGGAAGTAGCGCCTATTGAACTCGAGAAACATGATAGCCCTGCTACTATAAGACAAAAATATGGTGAATATTTTGCGCATCTGATTCTTCTATATCCTGACCTTTTGAGAATTCTTTCTATCAATATTGTTATTACCAATAAAGACGTAAATGAAGGGAATTTTGGGATTATCGCAAATAAAAGAGTCGCCGGTATTGATTATGGTGATGCGTTTGAATTTTATTCCTGCCCAACACCAGAGCATGTTATGTTAGCGATGGTTAGGGATACGCAATATCCTATGAGTGTATTTCAACATCCATTATTTGCGGATGAATTGAATAAGATCGCAGATAAAATGGATCATCAATGGCATGAATTGGAATTAACCATTGTCCGTTCTGTTCGTGAAATTCGAAAAGCATATGCAAATAACGAAGCTTGTGATGATATTAATATTGCTCTTGAGGGGCGTATGGGAGCAGGTACTACGCTTGATACTCTCTCTGACCGGGTTACCTCTAATATGAGAAGCCAAATTGGTAATTTGCGATTTGCTGCTGGTGCGATTAGATTTCAATACGCTATTAATGCAGGAGAGATAGACGTAGCGATAGGTATAATTGAACAAAACCCTACGTTAGCTACGGACCCTTTTATCTGGTTTAATCAACAGGAGATCGTCTCGTTTGAAGGTAAGATTTCAAACTATAAAAAAGCAACATTATCAGAACATATCCAAAACCGTCCTGAATTACAGGAGTATAAACATACTCTCCAAAGCGTGGTAAATCAACCGCGGTCAACTAGCCAAAGTAGATTGGGCCAAAGTAGATTGGGCCAAAATAGATAGGTGGGGATTCAAACCAATCGTGATTGGTTATGTCCGTGAAGAGGGATCGCACTCTTGGCGCCATGACTCTTCACGGGCAACATCTAGATTTATTTTACAGCCGCACGCATGTGTTTCATGTCGGTTATTTCTTTTGTCATTCGATCGATAATGATCTGTGCCCTGTCTTTGACACGTTGGTTTTGTCCATGTTTTATGGCATTGCGTGCCATGGTGATCCCACCTTGATGATGTTTAATAGCCATATCAAGAAAAAGCTGGTCGAATTTTTTGCCTTGGGTATGTTCAAGCCTATAACCATCCAGTGCCATCATGCCTGGCAATTTCATGTTAATGGCTTCCGGTGCATTAGGGGCGATAGCATGGCGAATATCCTGTATGAATGGGATTTCCTGTTGTTCGCCATCTAACATCATCTGGGCATAATTCCGGACTTCCTGGTTTTGTGCCATTTCAGCAGCCAGTTGGAAGATAATCATACCCTCGCTATGCTGCTCGATAATGGTATCAAGAAATTGGAGGTCATAAGGTGCCGATTCAGCATTGGGTGAGCTTACCAGAGCATCTTTACCCATTTGGTGCGCACGAGCGGAAGATGCGGCGATTGGGCTGAATGCAAGTGCAATGACTAAAGCAGTTGTGCTGAGAAAATGTGTTTTCATAATGATGATCCCTTAAAAATGAACGGCAAATGTTATCATGACACAATAAGCATATAGGTGCAGTGAGTATTTGACAATAATGTATAAAGAAGAAATAAAGATGGGGACTAGCGATGATGCTTTATTCTTTGTCGGTTTCTTCAGCACGTTTTACCCGAATTCGACCGCCAGCAACCCTCGTTTTATTGAGGGCAGCAATCGCAGCGAGAGCTTCTTGTTCGTTCGGCATTTCAATAAAACCGAAGCCTTTCGAGGTTCCTGCAACTTTATCCATTACCAGGGTACAGGATTGAACATGGCCAAAAGGTTTGAATAGATCGAGTAATTCGTGGTGAGTGAGGGCTTTAGAGAGGCCAAGTACCATTATTTTCATGGGTATTCCAAAAACAGGGTTGTGTAGCTTATTGCACACTAGGTTAACATTATATTGTCTAATAATCATTCCTAAAGAAAGATATTTATGCGTGTGCATTCTTTAGCCGGAAACCATCATTCAATCCGTAGAACGATGTAACGCCGGGTGGCTATATGTGAACCTATGAATAACCTCTATTCAGCACTTCTGTCTCTTGTTTTCGTCGGCTACTGAACTTTTTGAACTAAATAAATTTTGTGCTTCCAACCATTGTCCTCCAGGAGTCATGCCAGGCGCTAATCATGATGCCAGTTGGGTGAGGATTGAAGTAGAGGAACATTCTATGTTAAAGGATGCGCTGGTGAGTCTGGTAATCTAGAGTTTGGACCTATCTTTCATCCAATCTATTTTTTCTTTAGGAAAGCGAAGGATCATTCGCGTGCCTTGTCCTTTTTCGCTTTCGATAGAAAAATCAATTCCCAGATTTTGACAGAGATGGGCTACTAGTTTTAGACCTAGGCCTGTTGGATTGATATGGGTGGAGGGAGAGCCATCAAGAATATGTTGCTTACCTAATAAAATGTCTATTTCTGATGAAGTCAGCCCCAAACCTTTATCGGCAACAAACACTTCAACTTTGTCTTCATGACTTTTTGCACCAACGGTGATCGTGCTGAAATTATTGGAAACTGAAATGGCATTACGGATAAAATGATTGAGAATTTGTTTAATTCGTTTGGGATCTGAAAGCAGTTTAGGCAATTGATGTTCAATATGGCTTTGCAACCGTATCTGCCGGTGCATCGACAGGGACATATTTTGGTTCATAGATCTGCGTATAATCGCGCCGATGTCAAAGGGAACAACTTGGAACGCGTGTGATAAAGATGATGCATGGCTGAGATCACTTACATCATCAATAAAATCAAGCGCATCACGGCTATAGAGTTCAATATCCTTGATGAAATTCTTATAATGTTCTGGGATTGTTCCAAATGTTTCTTGCTGCATGGTTTCTGAAATAGAGATTACCATGGAAAGGGGGTTTCTAAGTTCAAATACGATTTGTGACAGGAATTCTTCTTTAGAAACAGAGGCTCTTTTAAGTAGGCTTGAAGCTGAATGAATCCGGTTCATCAAATAATTTTGTCGGTATCGTGCAATGAAGAAAAGGGTAATCACTATTACTAAAAAGGCGATCAATGGGCCCGATTTCTGAACGCTGGATCGTAATAATTCATTAAAAATAAAACTAGAATCAAGATTGGCATAGAGAATATAAGGGTATCCCTGAACTCTGTAAAAATAAAAACGATGATCGGTTTGTGCCCATCGCCCATCCTGTTTAGAAAATTTAAGATCACTGCTGATAAAATCGCGGATGCTTACGGACGGATAATTCGGGGAAGCAGTAATTTTAACTTGATCAAATTCTTGTAAGGTAGGGTCGGATTTGATGACGGGTTCGCCTTGGAGGTTAAGCAGCGCAAATTGAAGTGAATCAGAATTAGTTTCGCCCTGTAAAACCTGAGTGATTTTTTCGATATCAAAACCGATCGTCAACGTGCCGATAAATGTGCCATCGATGTCGGTAACGCCTAACCCTCCCGGAATCATCCAGCGGCGACTGGTTGAACCATAGACTGGTTTGCCTAAATGCAGGATTCCAGGATGCTGTACTGTGTAGGTAATGTAATCGCGTGACGATAAATCATACGGTTGTTCCATGATTCCAAAGAAAGCGTCAACCGTAATATAATGCTGATTATTAGCCCAGGAGAAAATGGTCCAGGCACTGGAATAGGCAGATTTAGTGGCATAACTGTAATCACGCAAGAGTGAACTGATATAATTAGGATCTTCGTAATTGACACGAATGGTCCTGGACATGATTTGCAAAACAGAATGAGTGTAATCAAACGTATGTGTTAATTTGGATTCCATTCCTGCTAGTTTTTTATAGACAAGCTCATCAATCTGCTTGTAGTCACGCCATAAGTTATAGCACACGGCAACAATAATCCCAATCACTCCTATGGCGAGCATTAAGATGCCTTCTTTAAAAGGGGCTAATGGTTTATGCCGTGGCATGGATAATTATTCCAAAGAATGAGATGAAAACAGGCCTCTTTTATTACACGATATACATTGGTTAAGCAAGGGATCGTCAATTATGAGTGGTTGAAAATGGTTTGAATCTTGACTTTAAGTGATCAGTTGGCTATACGGAGTTGTTGTCTTAGGGTGTAAGATGTGCCTAAGGCTGTTTAGGGTTCTAGTATGAAAATGGGATTAGCAATATTGTTAAGTGGCTTGGTGTGCCTGTGTGCGCCTCATGCGTTGGCGCGCGACTATATCCATGCTGTAGGATCGTCGACTGTGTATCCATTTGTGACGTCAGTTTCCGAGGAATTCGGTCGAGAAAGCCGATATAAAACACCTGTTGTTGAAGCAACCGGAACTGGAGGCGGTTTTAAGATATTCTGTTCTGGTACAGGACTTAAATACCCTGATATTGCCGATGCCTCACGTCCTATCAAAGACGGGGAAAGAGAATTATGCCTCAAGAATGGGGTTAAGAATCCAATCGAGATTAAAATTGGCTACGATGGTATCGTTCTTGCTGCGCTGCGCAAGACCGAAACTCTTTCGATAACCAGAAAAGAATTATTTCTGGCTTTGGCAAAATTGATTCCTGTAGAAGGAAGGTTAGTTCCTAATCATTATCGTTATTGGGATGAAATTTCACCACAGCTAGCGCACCGGCCAATCCTTATTTACGGTCCGCCTACGTCATCGGGAACACGGGATGCATTTAGTGATTTGGTGTTGGAGGAGGAATGTAAACAGCTTCCGGAATTCAAGGCGCACTATCCTGATAAAGAAGTCCTTAAAAAAAAATGTAGGCAGATGCGTGAAGACGGCGTTTTTGTGGAAGCTGGTGAAAATGATAATTTGATTGTTCAGAAACTGATCCATAATCCAGATGCTTTAGGGATTTTCGGTTTTAGTTTCTTAGATCAAAATCAGGATGTGCTTAAAGCAACGTTAATAGCGGGAGTCGATCCTGACTTTGATTCAATTATTAGTGGTAAATACAGCATCTCTCGGTTACTCTATGTTTATATCAAGGCTGAAAATGTTGGATTTGTGCCTGGCATTGTTGAATTTGTGAAAGAATTGCTCAGTGATAAGGCATTAGGACAATATGGCTATACGATTGACAACGGATTGATTCCTTTACCTAGGGAGGTATTGTTGAGAGAACGAACACAAATTATAACTATTCTTGAGGCTCTACAAAGGGATCATCAAAAAAATAATACGAAAACCAAGAAATAATTCGCCTAAGCCTCCTCTCAAATCGGGGATTTTCAAGTTTTAGGTGTTAATTGCTTGCATAATCCATTAATTTGGGTTAAATGAGATGTTTCTGTGTTTTCGTGATTAGCGGGTGTGGCGGAATTGGCAGACGCACTAGGTTTAGGTCCTAGCGATTTCGGTCGTGGGGGTTCAAGTCCCTCCACCCGCACCATCCTCCTACGGGGGGTGGTGCGATTAATGCTGCTAACGCGTTGAAGAGAAGCTAATGTT
Organism: Alphaproteobacteria bacterium; assembly: GCA_016722515.1. NCBI lineage: Bacteria > Pseudomonadati > Pseudomonadota > Alphaproteobacteria > Alphaproteobacteria bacterium. Next base: position 896,126 of record JADKJE010000001.1, on the reverse strand, counting down.
GCACCCGACTTATTAACGGCGGGCTGTTAACTATTTGAGTTATAAACGTTCTTTTGGAAGAGGATATCCATGGCATTTACAGTTACCCAGGAAAAAGTTGAAGGTTTGAGTCATTTTTATGAGATTAAAATCACGGCAAACGTGATTGAATCGCATATGGATAAAGAGGTAAGCCGTATCCAGGAGACCGCACAAGTTCCTGGTTTCAGAAAGGGAAAAGTACCCGTTGCCATCATTAAAAAACGATATGGCGAGTCATTAGTAAATGACACCATCAACCACGTGATCCAGGATGCTGTTTTCCATTTGTTCCAGGAGCGGAAAATTCGTCCTGCATTGACTCCTGATTTAGATTTTGACGAGTATGAAGACGGTAAGGATTTTGTTTTTAAAGTGACCCTTGAAACCTATCCAGAAACGCCTGATATCGATTTTAGCAAACTGGAGCTTGAGCGCTCGGTTGTCCAAGTGGATGAAGCAGAAATCACGAAAGGGATCGATCGTTTGGCCCAGTGGTCCAAGTTCGCTAAGAAAATTGAAGATGCCTCTCATAAGGCTGAGGACAATGATGAGGTTACGATTGATTTTGTTGGCAAAATCGATGGTGTGGCATTTGAGGGTGGTACAGCAAGTGGCTCTAAACTGATTTTGGGCTCTAATACCTTTATTCCAGGATTTGAAGATCAGCTTAAAGGCGCTAAAGTTGGAGACCAAGTAACAGTGAAAGTGGATTTCCCAGCTGATTATCATTCAACCGAACTGGCTGGTAAACCTGCCGAGTTCGATGTAACCGTTCAAGAAATTGCTCAGATGCACGTCCCTGAAATCAATGATGAATATGCTAAAAACCAGGGTTATGAAACATTGGATGCGTTACGTGAACAGGTTAAAAAGGTGATCGAGAGCGATTATCAAAAAATCTCTCGTGCCAAACTGAAGCGTGAATTATTTGATATATTGGATAAACAATATCAATTCGAAATCCCTGCTAAGATGGTTGGTTTGGAATTTGATTCACTCTGGAACAAGATTCAAAAAGAGCGTGAGCATGATGAAGAGCTTAAGGCTACCTCTGAGGAAGATTTGCGCAAAGAGTATCAGGAAATGGCGGCTAGACGGGTTCGTTTGGGTATTTTATTGTCTGATACCGGCCGTAAAAACAATATCAACGTTACCGAAGGCGATATCCAGCATGCGATTATTGACCAGCTGAAAAATTTCCGTGGCAATCCACAAATGTTGGTTGATTACTATCGTAACAACGAGCAGGCGCGTGACTATTTAAAAGGCCCAATTCTTGAAGAGAAGGTGGTCGATTTTATTATGGAGAAGGCGCCAATTAAGGAAAAAACAGTTCCTGCAGAAGAGCTCGTTAAATTAGTTGAATCTGGTGAAGTTGTCGTTTCTTAGTGCTGTTAACCTTACGTTAATCATAATCTTCTAGCTAAAGGGTAAGCATGAAGTCTACCGGAAGAGAAAAGATCAATTTTAGATCTGACATTTTTCTGGTAGGCTTGTGATGTGATAAGGAATAGTTTAATTGAATAGGAATGTTATGGAACGGATAAATGATACAGTCGCAACTTTAGTACCAATGGTCATTGAGCAGACAAGCCGTGGCGAACGTGCATATGATATTTTCTCGCGTTTGCTTAAAGAGCGTATTGTGTTTGTGAACGGTCCTGTTGAAGACAATATGGCAAGCCTGGTTGTTGCCCAGTTGTTGTTCTTGGAATCAGAAAATCCAGAGAAAGATATCTCCATGTATATTAATTCTCCAGGTGGAGTGGTGACATCGGGTCTTGCTATCTATGATACCATGCAATATATCCGCCCCAAAGTAACCACGTTGTGCATTGGACAGGCCGCTTCTATGGGATCTTTACTACTTGCTGGTGGGGCAGATGGTCATCGTTATGCGCTGCCTAATGCCCGTATTATGATTCATCAGCCTTCTGGTGGCTTCCAAGGTCAGGCAACCGATATTGAAATACATGCACGTGAAATTTTAAGCGTCAAAAGCCGCTTGAATAATATTTATGTTCACCATACGGGTAAGAAGCTGGTTGATGTTCAAAAAGCGATGGAGCGCGATAATTTTATGTCGGCTGTCGAAGCGATTGAATTTGGAATTATTGATAAAGTGATTGAACATCGCTCGGGTGGTGGTTCTCATAAAAATAAAGAAAAAGATAAAGATAAATAGCTAATCCAAAACGAATGAAATATCTCTGATAAATAAGGTTTATTATGCCAACGGATGAACGTGAATCTAAAAATACCCTCTATTGTTCTTTCTGTGGAAAGAGCCAACATGAGGTTAAAAAACTAATCGCAGGTCCTACCGTTTTCATTTGTGATGAATGCGTAGAGCTGTGTTTGGATATTATTAGGGAAGAAGGGAAGGCGCTTGTAGCCAAAGAAGGTGAGGAGTATCCTAATCCAAGTACCATCCAGAAAATCCTCAATGATTATGTTATTGGACAGGAATATGCCAAGCGGGTATTATCGGTGGCGGTGCATAACCACTACAAACGCATTTCGCATATGGAACAGTCTTCGGATGTTGAATTGGATAAATCCAACATTTTGCTTATTGGTCCTACGGGGTGCGGTAAAACCTTGCTTGCACAAACGTTGGCACGTATCCTGGATGTTCCTTTTACGATGGCGGATGCGACTACGCTGACGGAAGCTGGCTATGTTGGTGAAGACGTTGAAAATATTATCCTAAGGCTTCTGCAGGCTGCTGACTATAATGTTGAACGCGCACAACGTGGTATTGTTTATATTGATGAAATTGATAAAATTTCGCGCAAGTCGGACAGCCCATCAATTACGCGTGATGTATCGGGAGAAGGTGTTCAGCAGGCATTACTCAAAATTATGGAAGGTACGGTTGCTGCAGTTCCGCCGCAAGGTGGTCGTAAGCATCCACAGCAGGAATTTTTGCAGGTGGACACTACCAATATCCTCTTTATTTGCGGGGGTGCGTTTGCTGGTCTTGAAAAAGTGATTGAGCAACGCGGCAAGGGCACATCCATCGGCTTTGGTGCAGATGTTCGTACTCCGCAGGAAGTGAAAGTGGGGGATCTGTTGCGTAAGGTAGAACCGGAAGATCTGGTGAAATTCGGACTCATCCCTGAGTTTGTGGGGCGTTTACCAGTGATTGCAACCATTGAGGATTTGGACGAAGTTTCATTGATTGAAATCTTAACCAAGCCTAAAAATGCGCTGATCAAACAATATCAAAAGCTGTTTGAAATGGAAGGTGTGCAATTGTCGGTGACCAAGGAAGCCTTGGCTTCGGTTGCCTCTAAAGCCATTAAGCGTAAAACTGGTGCACGTGGATTGAGGTCAATCCTTGAAAGCATTTTGTTAGATGTGATGTTTGAACTACCAGACCGTGAAGATATTGCCGAAGTCGTGATTGATGACAAGGTGGTCGAGGGCGAAACCAAACCAATTCTGGTTCCTGCTTCATCACGTACGCATAAACCGCCTAAAGTTTCCAGCGGCGAAAAATAGTTATTTATTTTCTCCTCCTCCTCCTTTGGGAGGAGGAGGAAGAGATTGGGGATGAATCGTGCAAAAAAAAGGGAATGGCAGTGTGCCTTTTAGCCATCTAAAATAATACCCCTTATCCCTCTTTACATTTTTGATAAATACCCCATATCTATGATATACTCATCTGTACTTATAGGAGGCTTACGGTATGGCTGGATTTGTTTACCCGGTTTTGGCACTAAGGGATATTGTGGTGCTGCCAGGAATTGTTGTTCCTTTGTTTGTGGGCAGAAATAAGTCCATAAAAGCATTGGAAGTGGTGGTTGAAGAACAAAAATCAGGGGATGTTCCTAAAAAAGGTTCTAAAGCTCTGCAAGAACATCTGGTTGGTGAACAAAAGATTCTCTTGTTGACGCAACGTGATCCAGAAAAGGATGATCCTATTGCGACTGATCTATACGCATTTGGAACCATTGCTTCGGTATTGCAATATCTCAAATTACCTGATGGTACGGTAAAAGTATTGGTGGAGGGGTTAGAGCGTGCGCGTGTGTTAAAAATGGTGGATCGCGGTTCGTATTTTGTAGCTGCGGTTGAACCTATCGTAACGGATATCAAAGAAAGCGATAAATACGAAGTTGAAGCATTGATGCGTGCTGTATTATCGCGCTTTGAAGAATACATGAAGCTCAATAAAAAAATTACACCTGAAATTTATGCGAGTCTTTCACACATTCAAGCACCAGATACATTTTGTGATACAGTTGCCTCTCATTTAAATTTGAAAGTCGCCGAACGTCAGGAAATGCTGGAAATGGTGTCTATCCTGCGCCGTCTGGAAAAACTTTATCATCATTTGGGGGCTGAAATTGGCGTGCTGCAAACAGAGCATAAGGTTCGCAAGCGCGTGGATGAGCAGATGAAAGAGGAAAAGCGCAAATATTTCCTCAATGAACAAATCAAAGCGCTGAATAAAGAATTAAATGACGGGGATGATTTAGGCAATGAAGTGGCGACACTTTCTGAACGTATTGAAAAAACGAAACTATCGAAAGAAGCAGCAGAAAAAGCCAAAGGCGAGTTAAAAAAATTAAAATCAATGAATCCGATGGCGCCGGAAGCAACCGTTATCCGCAATTACCTTGATTGGTTATTGATGCTTCCTTGGAATGAATTTTCTAAAACCCACTCAGACTTGGAAACGGCAGAAACCATTTTAAACCGCGACCATTACGGGTTAGAAAAGATTAACGACCGCATTCTTGAATATCTTGCAGTACAATTGCGTACGCAACAATTGCGCGGCCCTATTTTGTGTCTGGTTGGCCCTCCTGGTGTGGGTAAAACATCGATTGTTCGTGCGATTGCTGAAGCCACAGGGAGGACGTATGTCAGAATGTCCCTCGGGGGTGTGCGCGATGAAGCGGAGATTCGTGGGCACCGCCGTACCTATATTGGTTCAATGCCTGGTCGGATTATTCAAGCGATGAAAAAAGCTAAAACGTCTAACCCACTGATTTTATTGGATGAGATTGATAAAATGTCGTCTGATTACCGTGGAGACCCGGCAGCGGCACTGCTTGAAGTATTGGACCCCGAGCAAAATGCTTTTTTCCAGGATCATTATCTTGAAGTGGAATATGATTTATCGCATGTGATGTTTGTGGCTACTGCCAATTCACTGGATATGCCGCGACCACTTGCAGACCGTATGGAAATTATTCGTATCGCTGGTTATGCCGAAAACGAAAAAATGGAAATTGCCAAACGTCATTTGTTGCCGCGTATTATTAAAGAGCACGGTATCAAAAAGAATGAGTGGAAAATCTCGGATGAAGCGGTGCGTACGTTGATTCAGGATTACACTCGAGAAGCAGGTGTAAGGAGCCTCGAACGCGAATTAGCAAAAATGGCACGAAAATCATTGAAACAGATTATTTCTAAAAAGGCAAAATCAGTTGCCATTACCCAGAAAAATCTATCTAAATTTGCCGGGGTTAAGAAATTCTCATTTGGCGAAGCAGAGAAAGAAAATTTCGTGGGTGTTACTAATGGGCTTGCGTATACCGAAGTCGGTGGTGATTTATTGACTCTGGAGGCGGTATGTCTGCCAGGGAAGGGGCATATTAAAATCACGGGTAAGTTAGGTGATGTGATGCAGGAATCTATTCAAGCAGCAGCTAGCTATGTACGCTCGCATGGTGCACAGCTTGGTATTACGCCAGAAATGTACCAGAAACATGATATCCATGTGCACGTACCGGAAGGGGCTGTCCCAAAAGACGGTCCTTCTGCGGGTGTAGGAATGGTAACGTCGATTGTGTCGGCAATGACCAATATTCCTATTCATAGTTCGGTGGCGATGACCGGCGAAATTACGCTGCGTGGACGTGTTTTGCCCATTGGTGGTTTGAAAGAAAAACTATTGGGGGCGATTCGCGGTGGTATTAAGACGGTTATTATTCCTAAAAAGAATATGAAAGATCTAGAAGAGATTCAAGATAACATCAAAGGTGAAGTTGAGATTATACCGGTCTCAACCATTGATGAAGTGCTGGCCATTGCCCTAGAGCGTATGCCCAAACCTGTGATATGGGAAACTACATCAACAGGGATACGAGAAAAATCTTCTAAAATCAAAGGACGCCGTAACCATCAAGAAAGAGATGCGTTGCATTAAGCAGCTGGTTTCACATCCTGCTAATGTAACGTGTGAGATGAGCATTATCGTACTATAAAGACTAACGTTCGCAGTTTCTGAGCGGACGTTGAATGTAATGCAAAAATAACCCTTAGTTGCATAGAAAATATGTGACGGAAATTTTTCAATAAATGTGATTTTGCTATTGATTTGTTGAATAGCGTCTCATAAGCTTTAATCGTATTGTCGTTTAACTTTCATTTAAGGGTATGTTATGAATAAACAACAACTAGTAAGCAGGGTTGCGGAAACAGCTGAAATCACCAAAGCATCTGCTGCAAAAGCAGTTGAAGCTTTTTTTGAAGCGATACGTGAAGAGCTTCAAAGTGGCGGAACATGCAATTTCGTGGGCTTTGGTTCATTTAAAGTGGCGCAGCGTAAAGCACAGACACTTCGCAATCCACAGACAGGCAAGCCGATGAAAGTGGCTGCTCGTAAAGTACCAAAATTTGTTGCTGGTAAAGGCTTAAAAGAAGCCGTTAACTAATCCAGGTTGGTTAGCGTTTACCAAAAAAAACCGCCTCTAGAGGCGGTTTTTTTTGTGGCCGATGCATGTAAAAAAAAATCATACTCATGTTAGGTTTGTGCTTGCGCTACAGTGTTGTTTTAGGTATAGTCCTTAGCTTCAGGGCGATTAGCTCAGTTGGTAGAGCATCTCGTTTACACCGAGGGGGTCGGCAGTTCGAGCCTGTCATCGCCCACCATCCTTCGCTCTTACGAGCTTCGGATGGCGTAGCCACCTGAAAGTCATTGGACCATAGGGTGTCTCCTGAAGCTACGCAATAGCGTAGACGCGTTTTTCTCAAGCTTTTTGCTTGTTCTTCCCACGCTATTTTAGTAGCATAAGAGGGGCAAGTTAAGATGCTTGAAGTTGTTTGAAGTTGATTGTTACCCTTCGGGGGTGTAGCTCAGTTGGTTAGAGCGCAGGCCTGTCACGCCTGAGGTCGCGGGTTCGAGCCCCGTCACTCCCGCCATTTTTTGGTGTTCCTCGGTAGCTCAGTGGTAGAGCAGTTGGCTGTTAACCAATTGGTCGCTGGTTCGAGTCCGGCCCGGGGAGCCACTCTTCACGATTCCCAAAATTGACCATCATGTCAAAGGGTTTACGTAAGGAATATTCTAGGTTCTTGCCCCTTAAAGCAAGGTTCGAAAATACGAAATTAATCAATTCCCTCTTTTCTGCCATTTTCGAACTTTCGAAAAGTTCACTGGCTCTATTGGCTAGTCTAAAGGCCGTTATCAGGGTCTTTTTAAAGCTTCCATCCGCTTCTTCATGTAACTGCCTGTCGATACGGATAGTTTTCAATTGTTGTTCCAGGGACGCATTCTTACCGATATACACATCTTCAGAGATAGCCTTATCCAGGTAGATATCCAGCAACCTATTCATTTTAAGTTTAATGGCATATTCCTGCTTTCGTAAATCATCATTTATCTAATAATTCTTTTTGCTGTAACTCTACCCATTCCACGACTAGGCCTAGCACTCTGTCGGATGTGAACCTTCACATGACAATGAGGAAGGTATGATTTATGATATCTACCACTTGTTTCATCCTTGAGTCCTAAAATATTTCAGAGTGTTTCTGTATTAAGAAGCCCACTGCTTTTGCTTATTTTTTGATTTTGTTGATATTCATAACTATCTAGTAAGAACTCGCAGAATGTAAATGCAACGTTCACAGCCAGTTTTGCATGGTGATGAGATGGCTTATATGATCTGGAATGACGGTCTGCCATTTTATTGCTTAACCCGCTGATGCCCGAAATAATACTATTTAATCCTGTCAGTATCTGTTTTAATGTGTCCGACAAGTCTTTCTGCGAGGGATCAAGGTTCAGGGTCTGTTTGGTTGCTTTGTACAGTTTCTGAAGATCGCCATCATATTGCGGAACTTCTGCGCAACTTTTACGGATTATTTCTTCCTGGAATGCCTCAACCAATGAACGGGCATTGGTAATAGCTCCGTCATAGTCACCTTTGGCCAGTTTTTCATTAGCTTTCCTGATCTGGTCATTAATGAACTGATGGTCTATCTTTGTGATATTGGCTATTTCTACGGTTTTGCCACTGATGGGCTGTACATCAAATACTAAAAAATCGCCATATGTTTGTCGGCCTATTTCATCTGTGAAGCAATCAATTCTATTTGGAATGAGCTTGTATCCGTCCTTTTGAAGATGTTTATTCAATGTTGCGGCAGCTTCATTGTTAGGAGTCTCTTTGGTAGAGTGTACAGGATAAAGTGCCTCTATGATGATATCTACCATGGCATTCGTGCCATTATATTCTTTCAACTTATCAATGACGTAATCCTTGCGAGATGGAAAACCGAAGGAATAAATATCAGTAGAGCCAAAACTATAAAAGAAATTTACCAGCTCAGACCCACTGCGATAACCTGAATTTTCTCTATTGCTTCCACCTGTAATGATGTTTGCCAAAACTTCAATGGTAGGACCTGATATTTTCATTCGATTAGCCTTCATCGCTTCATGTGATTGTCAGTAAGCGCCTAACCGCCTGAGTAGGGCTTTCGAAACCCAAAGACAGAGTAGCAATTTTTGGTGATGGTGGGAAGGGATTAAATTGTTTATAGGTTGGTGAGCAACCACAGCACTTGAAAATGTTTGTATTCTAGGGATTAATGGTCAGAAGGAAATCGTGGTTTTGATCATATGAGTATTTGATAGAGGGATAAGTATGCTGGGTAGTCAGAAAGAATTGGAAAATACACAGGAATCCCTAGTGAGTGATAAATATTATTCCTTATTTCACTATACAGGTGAAGCGGGACTCCACGGAATTTTGTCATCCAAATCGCTTTGGGCAACGCATTTTCGTTTTTTAAATGATTTAGAAGAATTTAGTCTTTTAGGTAAAGCGCTTAGGCCTTATTTAAAGGGTGTAGATGAGAATATCCCTCAAGAGGTATATGAACATCTAGATGAATTTATCAAGAAACATTTTAAAGAAATAATCGAACCCGTCGCACCTGCTTATATAACGTGTTTTTGTCCTGCAAAGCATTTAAATGATGATTCTGATGAAGCCCGTTTCGAATTGCAAAATGGTCGTTTAAGTCAATGGCGGGGTTATGGGCAAGATGGTGGGTATGCTATTGAGTTTAAAGCTAAAGATCTTGAGGAAATGTTGCAAAGTGAAATTAGCAAGAGTGGAGTTAGTTATCCTAACAGGATACCGATGTCTTCCATCGGATATCTTTACTTATATGGTGATATTAATAAGATTAAATCAGATAAGGAGACAGAGCGCTTTATAAAAGAATTGCTTAGTGAAATAATGAATGGAATTGGAGAAATGTTTAATTTTCGAAGAAATAAAATCGAACCTGAAGATAGTTTTATCAATGAATATATGATGAAAATTATACAAGGTGCATCGCGTATCAAACATTTTGGCTTTCATGAAGAACGAGAAATTCGGATTGTTGCATGTGCGAGTAATCAAGTCGTTAAAGAACAAAATGAAGGATATTCTGAATTGCAACCTAGAAAAGTTTATTTCAGAACTAATAATACGCCCTATATTGTCCTGTTTGATAGAGAAGGTTCACCCAACTGTGTCAGGGCTTAGTTTTTTAGGTCTATGACCACACGGTCTCCAAAGTATATATGCAACTGAGAAATGGTCAATGCCCAATTTTGGATGGGATGAGTCCATTTTTCTTTAATGCGTTCTATGGCGCAGAATAGCTGTTTAAACAGTGCATTTTCACTTGTAAATGCACCCTTGGTTTTCGTGTATTTTCTGACCTGTCGATGAAAGCCCTCAATGGCATTGGTGGTATAAATCATCTTGCGTATTTCAGCGGAATACTTAAAATACGCGGACAAATGGTGCCAATTATTATTCCATGATTTGAGGACAGCGGGATATTTTGTCCCCATTTTTCGTCTAGTTTCAACAGGTTATACTCTGCAGCATCTTTGGAAGGTGCCTTATAAACATCCTTTAAATCACCCATAAATTCCTTTTGATCACGACTGGCTACATATTTTAGGGAATTACGAATCTGATGCACAATACAGAGTTGGATTTCAGTGTGTGGAAATAGTGTATTTATGGCTTCAGGAAAACCTTTCAGACCATCGATGCAGGCTATAAGTATGTCTTTTACGCCACGCTGCCTCAAGTCGTTTAGTACTCCCAACCAAAAGTTTGCCCCTTCACTTTCTGCAGCATAAAAGCCAAGAATCTCCTTATGCCCGTCCTTATCTATGCCCAGGATATTATAGATGACTTTCGTTTTAACTTCGCCACCCTCACGGGTTTTAAAAACATCGCATCAAGGAAGACAATCGGGTAAAGCGCTTCCAGTGGTCGACTTCGCCATTCCGCAATCAGTGGAATCAACTTGTCAGTTACTGCGCTTATCGTAGCGGGAGAAGCCTCATACGCATACATATCCTTCACGTGACCGGAGATTTCAGCATAGCTCATGCCAAGCCCAAACAACGCCAGGATCTTGCTATCCAATTCATCGGTAAGTACCGTCTGTCGTTTCTTCACAAGCTGGGGATCAAAGCTCGATTCACGATCGCGGGGAGTCACAAGCTCAAATGTCCCATGCTCGCTACGCATCGTCTTGGTGCTCTTTCCGTTCCTACGGTTTGTGTGGGAAGGCACTAAAGTAGGTTCGGCATGATAAACCCTTTTATCTCCTTCAACACTCAGATGTGATTCAAAGTTCCCCTTCTAAAACCGCCTCCAGGGCTCCCTTGATCACAGAGGTCAAAACACCTCCTTCACCCATCAGGGATTTACCAGATCTGATCGACGCGATGATCTCCTGTTGCAATGGGGTTAATTCGGGGACACGGCTTTTTCTTTTTGTTTGTTTCTTCATAATCAGTTTCTCCTGTTGCGCTGTTATATACAGCTATTGATGAAACTGACACAGTTATTTAAACACTCCCGTTTGATAGATTCCCAGAGTTATTTATGAAATCAATAAATGGAATTGTTGTGGGACCTGGGATTCATCAGCAGAAACGTAAAGAGAAACTAGAAATCATGCTCCATGAGTTTGGGTATGAGAATATTGAAGTAAGGTGCTCTGATATACCTTATACTTCTCATCCTTAATTTACGTCCTATTTATTGGAGGGAATATCGATTCATCGTCTCCTCAATCTCCCCCCTAAAAGTTCGAAATTCGTTCAGACCTGGGAGCAACTCTCTTTATAGATCAATTGGTTATTATATGATTGTCTATTTGCAAAGAATCAATTTGCTTGACAAATAGTGTATTTTTCATTTATCATTATATGGTAAGTCCTATTGGATGCGAAAGTTGGCTCCATGCCATGCAGGGTTTTAATCCTCTAGCTCCAAAGGGCTTATTCCTAATTCTCTTCTTTCTTACTTTCAATTAAGTAGGTATCTTCGGATCGTTTTTTGAGGGCTTTTATTGAGTCCTTGTTGTTTAGGATTTCAAGCTGATATTTTGCGATTTCCTGAAGTTTCTCAAAACGTGCTTTCCTATCCATTCCGCTTCGAATCATTTCAGCATTCATACTTTCAATGTTGGATAAAACCATTAATTCGTTGATGCTTGCCACATCACGGATATTTTCCTTATTCTTGCGATGTTCGGGATTCATATCACGCCATTCTTTCGCAGTAGAACCAAACACAACAACATTCAAAACATCCGCTTCTTCAGCATATTCTAATTCTTTCCTCCATTTTTTAGAAGTAGGAATGATATGGGTTTCAACGGCATCTGTATGAATTTGATAATTGGCTTTGCTTAAAACACGTTTTACATTCCATTCTAGGTTATATTGATTATTCTCAATTTCTTTAAGACGTTGATATTCCTTAATAAGGTAAAGCTTAAAAATGGGGCTGATCCACGTCCCAAACTCAAAAGCAATGTCTTTATGAGCGTAAGTTCCACCGTATCGCCCTGATTTTGCTATAATTCCCTTTGCGTTAGTTGAATCTACCCATTTTTTAGGCGACAGATTAAAACTATTTAACCCAGCCTCTTTTTTAAACCCCTCGAATTCGACGGGTTTAAAATTAGGGTTATTCATACACTCCCATAAACCAAGGAATTCAACCGTATTCCTGTTTCGCATCCAGTTTCTTATATGATCTGAACTGTCATGTCCTTGAACCTGAACCATATCCGTTAGACTCAGGTAATCTTCCCCGTCAATATCGTGAACTGCAACAATTGCGTCCTGAATATTCAGTTCTCTTTTCTTTTTGAAAAGCATATGTAACTCGCATCTTATTCTAATTGGGGCGAATTCGCCCTAATTAGAATGATCAAACATTAATTGTTCCAATAGATAGGGGGAATTCGGTTGAGGTTTTTTTCTTCCTTTATAAAGGATGAATCAAAGCATAACCGAATTGTGGAATCTATCAACTATTTCCTGGATCTCCCCCCTAAAAGTTCGAAATTCGTCCAGATCGGGGAGCCACTCTTCACGATTCCCAAAATTGACCATCATGTCAAAGGGTTTACGTAAGGAATATTCTAGGTTCTTGCCCCTTAAAGCAAGGTTCGAAAATACGAAATTAATCAATTCCCTCTTTTCTGCCATTTTCGAACTTTCGAAAAGTTCACTGGCTCTATTGGCTAGTCTAAAGGCCGTTATCAGGGTCTTTTTAAAGCTTCCATCGGCTTCTTCATGTAACTGCCTGTCAATACGGATAGTTTTCAATTGTTGTTCCAGGGACGCATTCTTACCGATATACACATCTTCAGAAATAGCCTTATCCAGGTAGATATCGAGCAACCTATTCATTTTAAGTTTGATGGCATCTTCCTGCTTTCGTAAATCTTCTATCCGGTGCTTATGGAATTCTTTTTCTGTCTCATGGGATTGCTGTAGGTGGGTGGTGATTTCATCCAGCATAGGCATTGGTATAGCCAGGCTTTTAAATATCCCTGTTACCTGGTCTAATATGTCACTTTCTGGAACATAAAGTTTTTTGCTAGGGTTGTTGGGATTCCACGTAATAAGGTAGGTGTTCTTGTTGCGCTTGGCTTCTTTCCTATCAGATGATACTGTCCGGCCTGTTACAGCACACTTAATAAGGCTTCTGAATATGAAGTCCTTTTTTGAACTTTGGATAGCTTGTGCGCGATTATTCGCGTGTGACCTCATACCAGTAATGCGTTGGCATTCATCAAACAATGCCTTTGAGATAATCGGCTCGTATTTGTGCCGGTAAAACCTGTCATACTTTTGCACATACATTTCTCCGTAATAAAAGGGATTCTTTAGTATCACGGCAATGACATTTTTAGAGAGTGGCTTGGTTTCCTGTCTGTTATAGAAATTATTCGTAAGGTTGTTCTTTTGAGAAAATTTAGCTAAATCACTTAATGAGTAGGTTCCCGTTGCGTAGAGATTGAACAATTCTTGAATAAGAGGTGCTCTTAACGGATCAACAATAACATCGGACTTTCCATATTCATTTTTGACATTCAAATACCCAAGAGGTGCCTTTTGGATACATTCACCTCAAATAATGAGGGTTGAACAGGGGTTAAGTTAGTCTTGGAGGCGTGACCAGGTGGATTTTTGCCTGCCTCTTTCTTTGACTCACATAGGCTGTTGTTAATGGTGCTATCCAAGTGAGTCTTGGAGGTGCTAGGTAGCTGATTACTTAATAGCGTGGGAAATTCGCATGTTCCCACACTGTACCAGGAGCTGGGATATAGGTGATGGTTGCATGTTGACCATTTTTGCTGTCTATGGCGGTTTCGCTCACCTGGATATTAAAACAAGCTTCTTTACGGGCAAACACTAAGTGCCTACCTGACACTTCATCAAGAATCTGTTGCAGCACTGCTTGGTTTAGCTTCTGCGCCTGGTGGTCTATCAACCCTATCTTTTCTGCGTATTGGGGCAGGATCTGATCACGCAACCCTATGCGTTTCTGCGTGGCTTGTTCTGTATTGCCAGCTATATTTTGCGATTTGTTTTTAAAGGCAAAAAGCGATGATATATCATGGCTATGAATGATGAAGCCATTCCAATCTTGCTGTTGCCCCCCTTTGGTCCTCAATTCCTCTATGATTTCTTTGCCATGTTTAGCGAGGTGACCCGCCATTTTATAGGAAAATACAGAACAATTACGGTTGTCATCGGGTAATTGAAATTGATTGGAAGAGGAGTGAATGGTGCACCCTGGAAATGCTTCATGCAGTGCGGCTGCAATATTAACATTAGGCTCATAGGTATGTTGTAATCCTTGGGGATCCATAAGCAAGGCATGAATTTTCCCCTCCACATTGACCATATAGAGGTTCATGGCGTGGATGTAAGGACGCACAATACTGAGGCATTCTGCACCGGGCTGTGACATCTCTTGTTTGAGGTGCTGAAGCACAACCCGCAAATCTTCTGTCCCACCTAAAAAGTAAGCATGCTTCAGACCATAACGATCTTTAACCTCGACTTTAAAAATAACCGCAAGCTGTTCATGTTCAACTGCTAAATCATCACTCCTCCTACCAAAACGATTGATTTGAGAGGTTCCCATCCATTGGTTGAGGATAGGCTGAATAGACGTTGTTTCTGAAGAGCTTTGGGTTTTCATAATATTTTCACAATAATTAATGACATCTATAATTAATTATATCAATCAATTGCTATATCAATATGATTTATTATAATGAAAATTATCCTCGAAATAAATCAACATAGAAAAATGTAAATTCCTTGCTAGGCAACCTGTCAGCCATCCCATATGGGACCATTCTGGAATGATTTAATCGCTTAAGTAATGAGAATAAAAACCCTAGATTGGCAAGGGCATTAACAGAACTTGGAGACAATCGCACTAGTGAATTTGTAGATCTGGCTGATAAGAACGTTAATATAGTATCCAATGACAATAAGAGCTATACAAACAAGGAGCAAAAAAGGCGTTCTGCTGCTGGCGAACAGCAACGTCGCGGGCCATTTTAGGTAAAAGTTAACTAGCCCGGATATTTTCTCAAAACGCACTATGCTAGTTTAGGATGATTGTCGTTTTGAACAGATAACGTTGCGCTTATGACATTGATGGCCTACATCAAGCAAGGTTTTACCTTGATCAAAAAGTAACCGGGCAAACCAGAGTGTGAACGGGGGCCGTTTCTAGATGCGCCCGCCATCTTGCAAAATAAAAATGCCCTTGTCGGCCTGGAATCATATTCATTCACATTGATAAATTATTACAACATATATATGGTATTATTGCCTGCAATGTTGAAGAACTTTTATAGGAGCATTTTTATGTCTAAGAATTCTGATAAGAATAATAAGAAAAAGAGCCGATTATCAAAAATAGTGTCTGGTGCAATAAGAAGATTGCCTTCTCGAAGAGCCGTTGTAAATGCGGCTGAGGACACTTTGGGTGGGATTGCTACCGGGGTACAAGTAGTTCAAGCAGTTGTCGATCCCTTTGGATTCTTAATCCAACAAGCTTTGGAACAGGCCTTTGAAGGCCATTCACAAGATAGCGAATACGATTCTGGCTATCATGAATATTCTGCATTTAGCTCGCGTGATCAAGATCTAGTAAACACGTTTTCAGCTCTATTCAAGACGTTTAAAAAATTTCCCTCGAGTACGGAATGGAACAAAATTAAGAATGAACGCGTCATAAAATTCGCAAAAGATAATGGCTTAGAGTGGACAGCAAAAAAATTATGTGAAACTGAGAATTCACCTGAGTACAATTTATGCTGTTTACATAAGACATTACTTGGATACTATCCAGCAGAATATTTTATAGATTATTATAATCAGGGTAAAGATCCGGCAGATCATGTCCCTAATTACAGTCCACCTATCTATCCATCTGTAACATCTCCTCAACATGTTAAGACCTCCGAGACTAAGCCTTTATACTCAACACCTAAAAGCGCAAATCAAATTAATTTATCAAATGGCACCATGATGGAGATAACTGATATCGGAAATAAATTTCTGGCTTATAAAAACAATATTCTCAATTTTAAACGAACGACGATAGTTGAAGACGTGCGAAAAGATTTTCGGATTTTAGGTAAGGAGCTTGGCATTAAAAATATAGAACGGATATTAGACCTCTCTAATAACGACAGTTTAGTAGCATTATATAATATTGAACAAGAGTTTAGAACTTTACATCCAAACTATCTAACCCGTATAGAAAATCCTAATAAAACCCAAAGGCCCGATGGGGATCTTCAGGTTTCTTATCAACCGATAGCTTCATCTATGATATCTCACCCCTCCATTAGAAATGCCAATCAAATTAATTTATCAAATGGCACCATGATGGAGATAACTGATATCAGAAATAAATTTCTGGCTTTTAAAATCAATATTCTCAATTTTAAACGAACGACGATAGTTGAAGACGTGCGAAGTGATTTTCAGATTTTAGGTAAACAGCTTGGCATTAAAAATATAGAACCGATATTAGACCTCTCTAATAACGACAGTTTAGTAGCATTATATAATATTGAACAAGAGTTTAGAACTTTACATCCAAACTATCTACCCCTTATAGATAATCCTAATAAAACCCAAAGGCCCGATGGGGATCGTCAGGTTTCTTATCAAGACAGAGTTTCACCTCGAACATCAGTACCTGGGGAGCAAAAGCCTTCTAGTACCCATCAATTTATGTTTTAAAGCAAAACCATGTTTGAGGTTTTGAGGATTAAAAGGTAGCAAGCCGCTTCTTTAAATCACGGGTATTACACGAGCAGTTGGTATAAATATGGGTTGCATGCATGCCTGTGGATACACTTGTTTCAACGATCATCATACTGACCTTGCATCAACATTATGCCCTACTGCTACTCCTGCACGTTTGAGCTTTTGTGCATTTTTTATTGTTTCTAAAGATAGATTCTTTTCCTCTTCATAGGTGGTCGCGGTTAAATGAAGAGGATTAATACACTTGAGGTGCTCCCAATTGTTGTACCAGTTAGAAGTAGAGTCTTGAGTTCTTTATAACTGCTTTTGGTTTCGCGATCAACACCGCATTGGGCATGCCCAATGCGGTGTTGATCGCGGCGAATTGTGCGGGTGTCTGGTAATCCAGGCTGGAATGGGGGCGCACATGGTTATAATCCTGCCTCCATTCTTCAATAATTACCCGTGCCTCCCGCAAACTCGTGAACCAATGTTCATTTAAACATTCATCTCTGATCCTCCCATTTAAACTTTCTGTAAAACCATTCTCTGAAGGCTTTCCAGGACGGATATAGTGCCATTTGATCCCATGATGCTCTGCCCACATTAACACCGCTTTACTTGTCAATTCCGTACCATTATCACTGATGATTGTCCCGGGCTTCCCATACCGCTTTATCAGAACGTCAAGTTCACGTACAACCCGGTGGCCACCAATCGACAGGTCTGCAACAAGGTTAAGGCATTGGCGGCTATAGTGATCCATAATCCCAAGGATACGGAATCTTCTGCCATCTGCTAAAGCATCACTCATAAAATCAAGTGACCACACTTCGTGCAATCGGCGAGAGCATGGCAAGGGAACGCGGCTTCCCAATGCGCGTTTCTGCCCTTGCGACGTTTAACAGATAAATTTTCTTCTCGGTATAATCGGTAAACTTTCTTCAAATTGATAACATAACCTTCTCGTTTCAATAAAATAGCCAAACGACGGTAACCAAAACGGCAACGCTCGTGCGCAAGTTTCTTTAGGACAGCACGCAGCTCACTATCATCATGCTTCCGCTTATGACGGTGGGTGCTGCGAGCAAATCCTAATAGCCTGCAAACGCGACGCTCTGATAAACCTTTCGTTTGGCAGATATCTTCTACCAACAAACGCCGAGATGCAGGCTTTACCACTTTTTTGACAGGGCTTCCTTCAATATCGCTTTGTCTAATTCAGCCTCAGCTAAAAGCTTCTTCAAACGACGGTTCTCTTCATCAAGCGCCTTCAATCTGCTTGCTTCAGATACACCAAGCCCACCGTACTTCGATTTCCATTTATAAAATGTTGCTGAACTTATCCCATATTTCCGGCATAAATCTCCTGTTCCAGTACCGCTTTCATGCTCATGAAGTATGCGAATGATTTGATCTTCCGTGTAACGCTTTTTCATAGTCTGCTCCTTTTAGGTTAAAGTTAACAGACTCTACTTTTTTGTGGACCAATTTTTGGGGAGCACGTCAAGGTCTGTTTTTCCGCCATTAGCTTCTCATGTTAAAGGCCAGGAAGGAAAATCTTTACCTCCTTCTCCAAGCAAACCTTCGCAGCCTATTTTTGCTACGAATACACCAAGCCATGAACAGCCAGGCAATTTATCTCTAGAACAAGTACAAGTAGGATATAAAAGATCCTCTAAGGTGAATAAGACTCCCCCCGCTAAGTATAGTAGCCATGGACAACGTTTGCATGCTCAGCGTTTAGAGAGGTCTGTTTCTCCGCCACTAGCTTCTCATGTTAATCGACTAAGCAACGGTCAGATCTTCACTATTACTTTAGAGCAACCTGTTGCACCTCAAAATCAGCGAGATACTAGCCCAAGAAAAGATCATACTCAGCGAAAAGAAAATCAATCCAATGGAGGATCTAAAGGAATATAATTCTGGCCAGTTAGGTTTTTGCTAATTCCATTGCATGATGTAGAGACCTTGTTTTTATAACTCATATTATAGCCCTTTTATGATTAATAGAAGGTTTCTTTATAAATCATACATCTAAAAATGAAGCATACTCACTTCAATGGTCTATATCTAATCAGGATGTTTTAAGATATATCCTGTACTTCTGCCTCCTGCGCCATCTTTTGCCAAGATATCACGTTCCAGCAAGTCTGTGATATCACGAAGCGCAGTATCCTGAGAGCATTTGGTGATTTTAGCCCATTTGGATGAATTCAGTTTGCCATCAAAACCATCCAGTAAACGGTTGATGATTAATCGTTGACGGTCGTTGAAGGATACTCCTGCATGGCTTTCCCAAAAACTAGCTTTGATCAATATCGTTTCAAGTGCTTTTTCTGATGCACGAATAGCCCGTTTAAGACAATGCAAGAACCATTCCATCCAATTGGTGATATCCATAGTGCCTTTCTGGCATTGTTCCAGAACGTCGTAATATGATTTTCGTTCGTGCTGGATTTGTGAAGACATGCTATAAAAACGCTGCTGGCTTTTTTCTGATCGAGCTAGTTGCATATCAGCAATGGCACGTGCAATGCGTCCGTTTCCATCATCAAACGGGTGGATCGTCACAAACCAGAAATGGGCAATCGCTGCCTTAAGCACGGGGTCTATCTCCGATTTTGTTTCAAACCATGTGATGAAGCGAGTCATTTCTTTCTTCAGTTTGCTATATTCCGGTGCTTCATAATGTATTTTTTCATGACCGTAAGCTCCAGACACGATCTGCATAGGGCCACTTTCTTTTGTTCGCCAGCTTCCTACATTGATGCGGTACATGCCGTTTCTGCCAGTAGGAAATAATAATGCATGCCAACTAAACATTCGTTCATCAGTTAGTGCTTTATTATAGTTTCGTGTGGCATCCAGCATAACCTCAACAATGCCTTCAATATGACGGTCTTTTGGAAATGTTCCGGCAATATCCATTCCAAGCTTAATTGCTATCGAGGACCGTACTTGTTCAATATCTAATTTCTCTCCTTCAATTTCGGAGGTCTTGATCACATCCTGGGTAAGTGTTTGCAAAGCGGCTTCACTGCGTAAGGAAAATCCAATTCCCTCCATACGACCAAGCAGCCGCCCCTGAGAGTGGCGGACTTCTGCTAATAGAATGGATAATTTTCCTTCATTCCAGGTGAAATCAGGCCAATGATTATGTTGGTATATATACATATATTCTCCGCACATTATAATGAGATTATAGCGCATATTCACCGCAAAAGCAATATTATTTGCCGTATATAATGCGGTGAATAATGGATGTATTCACCGCAAAAGGGATTATTTTGCTTGTAAGGCAATACACAAGGTGTAACCACCATGACTACTTTTTTTGAGTAACTCAGGTGGCGGTGCGCTTGTTCTGTATATGATTTAGGGAGCAAGCGAAAAAATCTGTCCATTGTCTCCTTAATCTCCCCCCTAAAAGTTCGAAATTCGTCCAGACCGGGGAGCCAACTTTTCCTTATTTTAATTTCACCGATATTCATGCTTATCCTTAATGACCCTTTGAAATAAAGACTTCATCTTTATCTTCTTCGTCGTCATTTCTAGAGATTCATTAACACCAAAAAATAAGGATATTTTAAAGGTATAATGATACTCTTTCTTAAGACGGTCCCCTCAATTGGCATTGCGCGCCAGTTACTCTTTACTCATATAACACTTTATTGTAGCATCAAGTGGGCAATGCGGATGAATCGTCTTTTTTCTCTTAATTTGAGGTTGAAGTGATCCCATAGAAGGAAACTCTTAATTGCTTAGGTATTGGGGGTTAGTGTTGAAAAAGTATGGGGGCTGTATAATGAGCACGGGAAAACTTAACGGTAACCTTACAGGATCACATGTTGAAAGGCAAAATATCCTCAATAATCCTTTTGCAATCCAAAAAGTTGAGGAAAACCTTTATTTAGGGGGCATAAAATACCAAGGCGAAACAATTTTTACCAAATCTGATGTGGCTCAGCTGTTAGAAATTGATGAGCGTACCATTGAACGCTATTTGAGCAGTCATAAGGATGAATTGACTAGGAATGGCTATCAGCTCCTTCAGGGCAAGCCTTTGAAAGATTTGAAGATATCTTTACGATCCGACATCGATGTCGGACCGTTAGTAAACACCTTGGGAATCTTCTCTTTTAGAGCAGTTCTCAATCTTGCAATGCTTTTAACTGAGAGTGAGAAAGCCAAGATGATCCGCTCTAGAATATTGGACATTGTTATCGACGTATTGACTGAACGTGTAGGTGGCAAAACCAAGTATATTAATCAGAGGGATGAAAACTATCTTCCCGCCGCCTTTCAGGAGGAAAATCATCGCAAGGAATTTACGGATGCTATTGATCTCTGTGTAGGGATGCCAAATTGGAAATATGGTTACTGCACCAATGCCATTTACCGTTCAATTTTTCATGAGGATGCCGAGGAGTACCGTAAGGTTCTTGCTCTTACACAAAAGGATCCAGTCAGAGACACAATGTATGCTGAGGTGTTGACTCTGATTGCTAGCTATGAGGCTGGCTTGGCATATGAAATAAAGCAGGCATACAATGCTAAGGGCAAAGAAAAACTAAGCAAAGCAGAGTTTGATGCTGTGGTAGCAAAATTTGAATCACATCCGAGTCAAAAACCTTTGCTAAACGATGTTCGCACTAAAATGGCTAGTCGTGATAAATGCTTTAGAGATGCACTGCATGACAAGCTAATACATTATATTCAGTCGGTGCCAGAAGCAGACTTTGAGCGTTTCTTAGGTGAAAAAAGCAAAGAACTAAAAGAGCGTATCCTTGAGACAAAGGAAGTGTTTGAGAGGCTTAAGAATAAATAGGTATGAAAGAGTTAAAAATATTCTATTTTGATTTACCCCATGCAATTCAAGTGCATGATATGATCATCGAAATTTCAGGTGGAATGCCTGGATATGATGCGGATAAGGTAAGGATGCTGGAAAGTACATTGGCTCATATTCAGAATGATCTTTATTATCCCACCTTTCTGGATAAAATTGCACACCTGCTTTATAGCATCAATAAAAGCCATGCATTCTTTGATGGTAACAAACGCTCTAGTTTAGCGCTAAGTGCTTATTTACTGCAAATTAATGGATATGACTACTGTATAACGGATTTTATCCTGCGCATGGAAAATATCGTAGTGTGGGTGGCAGACAACAAAATTGAAAAAGACTTACTAAAAGATATTATCGAAGATATTATTATGGAACAGGAGCGTGAGTCAGTACAGCTTGCTCTAATTCACGCATTAAGCTTAAAGTGTGACACTTAACCTTTTAATATAAAAATGCCCTGATCATTTAACTAATCATCTTATTTATGAAGGTCCTTTATTAATGATTCACGAGCGATTCAACTCAACTAAATGTTGATCGATCTCTCCCCACCGTCTCCTCAATCTCCCCCCTAAAAGTTCGAAATTCGTCCAGACCGGGGAGCCAACTTTTTTATTTATTCAATTATCGTTTGATTTATAGCTCGCTTAGAAGTCGGATGGTTTGAAATTATATTGTTCTTTCCCATAAAAACTCAGGGGCTAAATCCAATCCGTTTTCCCATATAACAGTATCCATCTCTACATGAAAACGTTTGAATGATTCTGTATTAGATAATTCTTTGAAGAGAGTGCGATGGTCGTTATGTATGACATCTTCTAGGTCAATGATGCCTTCTTTATTATCATTAAACCGTAGACGGATTTTATAGTTTTCAAGATATGAAGCTTCAATAACATAAATCATAGATGAGCTCCTAAACTTTATCCTTCATTCGTTTAGCAGGTTTTGTTTGCATAAGTGATAGGTAATTATCGCAACTAATAATGGTGCGTCCTAATTCTTTTTCTGTTTCCTTTCGCGCCGTGCCAGCAACCTTGCCACCACGTTTGGCTACATTCTTGCTTTTTTCAAAGGTTTTCGGTTTTTCAGAGGCAGAAATTTCAGTGGTTACTCGTTCACCTAACATAGTGAAAATTAATTCAAGATCAGTCATATGGTCACGCAAATTCGTTTTCGATTTGGAAGGTAGGTTCTTATGTTTTTTATATTCGCTTGGAGTCATGCCAAAGGTGGATTGGGAGATTTCTGCTGTTAAAATAGCATAATCAATCTCACTAGTAATGCCTCGTTTTTGCCATTCAGCGGTAAGGCTTTGCCTTACCGCTATGCCGCGAAGTCGCTTATCAATCCAGTCTTGTGGCTAACCTTTCTGCTCGTAAAGCTGCTTCATTCGCTCTTGCGCAAGTTCCGGGTTTTCAATTTCCTGAATGCGCTCATATCCAACTTTTGCCAGCCATCGTTTAAATGGTTCCGCTTTAGGAGAGGGAACAGACTGGATAATACGCAGTATAGATTCCGTATTAGCACAGTCAGTAGTATATTTTTTTCCATCAGCAGCTTCTAATTTCAGTCCGTGACAAAATGTCACGACCTCGCTGTTTTCTTCCTTAAGTCGTTGTTTTAACTTACGCCAATATGCCCCTGCATCTGAGCTATCAGTTAAAACGCCAATAATATCTGCAACAGAAAACCACCATTCTTCATTATGCCATGTACGACGAATTTTTTGTTCTTTGAACAAAACAATGGCGCTTTGACGGTCTATCATACTGCATCTCATAAAATTGGTTGCTTACATCTCTTCAAATCCCACCATTAGAAAATAAAGTAATATTTGCTAAACATAAAGTCCTTTGTTTGCTTCGCTCTTTTTTAAATCCGTCGAATTCGACTAGTTTAAAATTGAAGTTATTGATGTTATTTCCCTATTCATCGTCTCCTCAATCTCCTCCCTAAAAGTTCGAAATTCGTCCAGACCGGGGAGCCAACTTTTTTATTTACTCAATTATTGTTTGATTTATAGCTCGCTTCGAAGTCGGATGGTTTGAAATTATATTGTTCTTTCCCACAAAAACTCTGGGGCCAGATCCAATCCGTTTTCCCATACAACAGTATCCTTCTCTACATGAAAGCGCTTGAATGATTCTGTATTCGATAATTCTTTAAAAAGAGTACGATGATCACTTGAAATCATATTCTCTAAATCCACGATTCCTTCTTTATTATCATTAAACCGCAAACGGATTTTATAGTTCTCGAGATAATAAGCTTCAATCGCATACATCATGAACAGCTACACCTATTTCAGTTTCTTCGCTCCAATTTCTTTCATCAAGAAATTGGTACCATCCACGACTTTTTCCCTGTTTTGGTTTCCAGATCAGCTATATCGGTTTCTCTCATTTTTCTATCTGGTGCTTTCATTTTCAAGTGGTCACAATTTGTGACCACTTCACTTCCTTCTGCCTTCAGTCTATTTTTAAGGGTAGACCAATAGCTTTTAGCTTTTTTATGATCTGGACGATCAATAAGAATCGCAATAATATCAATAACTGAGAAATACCATTTGTTCTGTTTTTCATCAAAGTGTCTTCTGACCTTGAATTTTTCAAATAGTGCTAAATCATGTGCCATAACTAACCTCATTCAGCTTTGTGGTAATAATAATTACAAGATATAATGAAAGATGAATCTTTGCAACAAGCTCATGATGAGTTTACCTATATAAATATCTACTCATCGTCTCCTCAATCTCCCCCCTAAAAGTTCGAAATTCGTCCAGACCGGGGAGCCATCCTCCTTCGTTTAGCTACCACGGAATTGAGAGGAATCTAATCGTACCTTCCATGTCCTTGTCGGCATTGTCATGTGATCACGATGTGTGAGCACCTGGAGAATGGGGTTCCCTCATTTTGAACTGATGATTATCTGTCACCAGTTTATTTATAAATAGCCCAGTGGTATGGCATCAATGTTATCCGCAAGTGGTGTTAAAGCACTTGTAAAACAAATCACTCCTCCATGTCCAATGGGCATTTTAAGGCCTTGCAGGTAATCAAATGCTTTGCAATCAGCACGTTTTGGTGATGAAGTTTTCTTAATTTCAATAGGATAAAGTGTGCCATTTTCTTCGATAAGAAGATCCACTTCATTCTTTTTATTGTCACGGTAAAAATAAACACGGGGGACGCGACCCTGATGCAGATAGGATTTAATAATCTCTGAGACGACATAGGTCTCAAGCATTGCGCCAGACATTGCGCCACGCTCCAGCACGTCAGGATTCAGCCAGCCAGTGAGAAATGCACATAGTCCCGTATCCATAAAATAGAGCTTGGGTGTTTTAACTAGGCGTTTTGTTTGATTTTTAAAAAAGGGCTGTAGTAGCATAATAATACCAGATGCTTGCAGCACGTTGAGCCATGATTTGATCGTAACCTGACTAACGCCAACATCTTTGGAAATATCCGCGTAATTCACTAATTGTCCCGTGCGAGCAGCTGCAATCTGCATAAACTTCAGGAATGTCGTTTTGCTTTTGATACCGAGGTAATCCTGCACATCCCGTTGAATATAAGTTGAGACATAGGAATCGTAAAAACGTTCCCAGTTTTTGCCTTTTCGTGTCACCATATCGGGATAGGAACCACGCCAGATCTTTTGGAACACTTGGCGTACAGTTAGTATCTTTGCTGATTTTTGTCGTGCCTTAAGTAGTTTTAGTTCCGGCAAGAAAGGTGCATCATTGGATCTGTTTTGCTCTTCTGCGAGTGTAATCCCCTGTAGATGCAAAATACCTACTCGGCCTGCCAGAGATTCCGTGATGTTTTTCATCATGTCAAATTGCTGTGAACCAGTAAGCCAGAATTGACCCATCTTACGTGCTTTATCCACAGCCATTTTAATGTAAGGAAAGAGATTGGGTGCATATTGCACTTCATCAATCAATACCGGTAGCTGTAACCGCTCAATAAATCCAGCTGGGTCTTCCTGAGCAGCGGTGCGTTGAGTGAGGTCGTCCAATGTAACATAAGAACGAAGCTTTTTATCAATATTCTGCAGCAGCGTGGTTTTTCCTACTTGGCGAGGGCCTGTCAGTAATAACACTTTGAAGCTGTCGCTTACCTCAGTGATGGGTTTTGCTAAAGTGCGTTTGATTCTGGATGGCATATGGGGGCTAATATAAAGTTATACTTTAGATTAGCGCTTTTAACCCAGTAAGTCAATTGTGGCTGTAGGTGATTGATCTAAGGAGAAGTGTATAGGAGATTTTAGTGACTCTAGCGTAAGCACACAATTGTTCATCGTCTCCTCAATCTCCCCCCTAAAAGTTCGAAATTCGTCCAGACCGAGGAGCCACTCTTCTGTGATAAGCATCCTATGCATAAAAAAGGATAAATACGACATGCCAACTTTTTGTCGATAATTATCCTTTGTGATGGATAATCATATTCCTGAATGTTAAAGAAATTCTCCTATTCCGAGTAAAACTAATTCCTTCATATAGATCTGTTTTTCGTGCGGGAATAGAGTGCAGCCATTGGTAACGTGCATCTCCAGACACTATTAGTAAACTACGAGGTTCCAGCAATACTGGTATTCTTTTTTTGATGGATGGATTAAAAAATTCCATGACACAGGCTGAACCAAGGCTTAAGGACGCAATCGTAGCGCTGAAGCAGGGAATGCAGTCGATATGTGCAGAAATTCCTTGGCCAGGTAGATATTCGTTAATGATAATTTGATCTGGTGGGGATTGAAAAAGTGACTGTTGGTGGAGATGCTGGCTGAAAGAAAATAGCCAATCCGGTAAAGGTCCTAGCCAGGAATCAGGTGAAACATTTCTGGTTGTATAGTCATAGCGGTAACCGTAATGTTGAACACGGCGCTTAAGGCTGGTATCCCATGGATGTTGGTCAATGCGCGCGAGCAGGTCTTGTTCTTGCAAAGGGGTGATGAACTCGGGAAGGTAGAGGAGGCCGGGTATAAGTTCGCTGGTGATAGGAAGTGGGTGATCAAATAAAGTTGGTTGCAAGTGCATCATAAGTCTTTATTTTTTTGAAAATACCCAGGTGGCGAATATGTCATGATTCTCAATTCCATTTTCGTCCTGGTGCGTCATCATATGATTATACCCGGAAAATGCAGTTGGATCAAAAGGATAGCAATCTGGGAGTGGAAATCCGGCAAATTTAGCTGCCTTATCAAATTGAAAAGCGCCATGGTAGTAAGGATTATCTACGGCTGACATGAATACTTTGCCATTAGAGGTTAAATGATTTGCTGCACTTTTGAGGAAGTCACGTACGAGTATAAAGTTGGGGTTATGTCCTTCAATCGCCTCTCTACTGGCGACATTTGGGAATTGAAATACAATGGCATCAAATTTTATCTTATTAAACTTATCAGTAAGGTTGGTTGCATCGACATTATGCTGTACCAGTACTCCTGCACGTTTGAGCTTTTGTGCATTTTTTATTGTTTCTAAAGATAGATCTTTTTCCTGCTCATAGGTGGTGGCGGTTAAATAGAGAGGATTCATACACTCCATATCTAACAAACTAAGTGAGAAGCTTAAATTACCTTCTCCAACTAAAAGTATCATCCCTGTTGCGAGTTGGGTAACAAAGTCAAATGCTAGGGTTTTATATTGCAACAACCTAATAAGTCGATGTTTAAGCTGATAGAGTTTCTTTGCTTCATTTATGAAGCCGTAATCCAGACAATGTGAAATTGCGGATTGATTGATGATACCCAAGCTACAGATAATGGACATATGAAAATGACTATGATGAAGAGATATGTTGTCCATATGGTATTCCTTTGCCTATTATAGATAAAGGGTAGCGGATTAGTTTTGTCTTTTGGAAGTGTATGGAGAAAAATAATTTTTGCTGTATTAAGTGCCTAATTTCCGGTTAATGATAAGGATGTCAAGTGAAGGAGGAAAAATAAATCTGTCCATCGTCTCCTCAATCTCCCCCCTAAAAGTTCGAAATTCGTCCGGCCAGGGGAGCCATCCTTCGCTTTCAGCTTCGGTTTTCTTTTTCTTTTGCTGCTGTAGAGTTTAGGCACGATAAATTCAAAGTTTATCAATTCATTTTTTAATGTTTTTGAGCCCTTAATAAGAGCCACTTTATCGGCTTATGAGGAAGTTATGACTTCTTGGCTTCTTTTATTGTGTTGTCTAATGGTTCAAGTGCATTAGCAACTGATTCAGTAATGAGACGAACTCTGCTATCGAAAGCCTTTTGCTGAGAATCTCCTAAGTCAACAATAGAGTGTATATCCTTCAGTACTTGAATTTTCTCTTTCCTTTTATCAAGATTTGAATGTGTTACCTTTTCCCACAAAAACTCAGGAGCTAGATCCAATCCATTTTCCCATACAATAGTATCCATCTCTACATGAAAACGTTTGAATGATTCTGTATAGTATAGATAGGGTAACTCTGAATTCTCAAAAAGAGTTCCTATAGAATTCTTGATGACTGTTGTTATTCCTATTTAGTAATTTTTCAACTCGGGTCTCGCGCTGTGAAGGAATAGTTTCATTCGGGATACTATGCGATACGTTTAACCCTTTTTCCTGAAGTAACATACGGATATGTTGCTGCTTATTAAGACAATCTTCAAGTAGCGTGGGTTTAGCTGGAAAAAAACAGTTTCTTACCTTATCTACCCATGACAAGGTTATATTATTGCCTGTTGCATCAAACGGACGATTTGGATCTAAACCGACGGTCCATAGTATTGTGCCGGTTATATCGGGATTTCCTGAAGCATAAACCAGCGCATTCTTTCCATTGATATCGCATGCATTTAATTCGGCGCCAGCTTCTAAAAGTGAGTGCACAATAGTAAGATTTCCACGAATACATGCAGCCATGAGGGGGGACACTTGCCATTGGTCTCTGGCATTAACATCAGCACCTCCCTCAATTAATTTTTTCACGACCTCCTCATAACCGAACAACACGGCTAGTCGCAATGGAGTTTTCCCCTGACCGTCCTTTTTATCTAAATCAATACCATATTTTTGTCCCTCAAGTATAAGGAATAGAGCACGCTCAGGTTCTTCATTCGCAATGTCCCAGTGTAATGCTGTATTAAAGAAATGTGGATATTTATCATTGTGAATGACTTCGCCACGTTCATTATGCCAATCAATGGCATTAATATCCGCTCCTCTCTCCAATAATAGCGAGCGTGCTTGGTTATCGTGATAATGCATCAGCATGCTATGGCCGTATTTTGTTCTCCAATTAATGCTTCCTGGATTGTTATCTAGCAGCTGTCTTAGATCTAACCGACTGATTTTAGGGCTATGCTGAGTAAGTTGCAATATTTCAACATGATGTGTAAATGGACGGTTTTTCATTATTTTGTTCTATAATTAATGCTTTCTGGATAATATTTCTTTCCAACGATGTTAATATAAGGCAATACAATTTAATTTTCAATATTTATTGTTATCTCTATTATGGTCTGGAAAGTATTTTAATATATTGAAACCTTCATTGTGGCAAGTCCAAAGAAACTCAGGGCTCTACTTCTAACTGGTAAAACAATTGGGTGCGCATCAACATTACTAACCAATATTTCTAGGTGGTGACAATGGTCATCACCATATTTCCCTATTTTGAACCGCCTTTACAAAGGTAATAACGCGTATATCTTAACTCTCCAGTTTTCAGGAGTGCTTTCTTGGCAACTAAATCTGCAAGGTCACGGGTTGCGGTTGGACGTGTGGCTTTGGTAATGCTGATATAATTTTCGGCGCTTAATCCTCCGGCAAATCCATCTAATCCTTCTCTGAACATGCGTAGTAAGCATTTTGTTTGCCGCGGGTTTAGGTCATTTTTTAACCGTTCAAATAATTTTACCTTTTCGATCAGGAATTCAATGTAATGTTGTGTGTAGGAAAGTGCTTCTAAAACGGTGTTAGCAAAATAGACCAACCAGGCCGTGATTTCATTTCCTTTGTTAGCGTATTCCAGCGCATCGTAATACGCTTTTTTATTTTTGTTAATAACAGTTGCTAGTGCAATCAGGGTTGGTTTTCCTAATGACTGTGCCAGTACCTTTTCAGAAAGTGCCCGCCCTAGACGGCCATTTCCATCTTCAAAAGGATGAATTGACTCAAAATAAAGATGCGTAATCCCAGCTCGGGTGAGGGCAGGAAGGGATTCCTTTCCGCCTGGTGCAGTCCGGTTAAACCATTGGATAAAACCATCCATCTCCTTTTTTACTTGCTTTGATGGTGGAGCTTCGAAATGGATATTGGGCTCATAGACAGGACCGGATACCACCTGCATCGGTTCTTTGCAGGTTCGGTAACAACCCATATCTTCCAAATCAGTACGTCCGGTTGTAAGCATTCGATGCCAACGGTATAGTGTTTGATGGTCAAGGGTATCATCAAAACTATGATAAAGATCAACCATGAGATCAACGATTCCTCGCTCTGCTGGAGATTCCTTCCTACCATCCGTTTGCAGGCCAAAATGACGTCTGATAGAGGACTGCAAACTATCACGGTTAAAATATTCGCCCTCAATTTCTGATGTTTTTAAGGCCTCACTGCTGATAAGTTCCACTTTAAGCAGATTTTGATCATCACTGGTGAGGTGTTTATAGGCTCCAAAAAGTATACCTGAACCATGCTGTAGAGCCTGTTCTGAATGTTCCAAAACATCCGATTTATAGATAAATTCTGGCCAGTTAGGCTTTTGCCAATTCCATTGCATGATGTATAGACCTTATTTCTATAAATCATATTATAGCCTTTTTATGATTAATAGAAAGTTTCTTTATAAATCATACATCTAAAAATTAAGCATACTCACCTAAACGGCCTATATCTGTCTGCCTTATTTGGATTTAAACAAATTTAGCTAAATATATATCTAGCTAACGTCTCCTGAATCTCCCCCCTAAAGGTTTGAAATTCGTCCAGACCGGGGAGCCATCCTTCATGTTCGGTGCTCGACACTATTTAAGGTATTGGCCCTAAGAAAAAACGGGCATTACTTAATCATTTTGGTTCGATCCAATCCATCGCCGATTCAACCATTGAAGATTTATTACAGGCTAAAGGTATCGACCGGACGGCAGCGGAGAAAGTATATCAGTATTTTCGGATAGAGTCGTTTTTTGGTTCAGATTTGCCGATATACTCTATTCTTATAATGAATAAATGTATTTATTTAATATTAATTTAATAATGACATGATATACTTCGTTAAGTAATGAATTTTAGGAAGGGCGTTTGCTTATGACAGTAACAGTATATATAAATAGGGGTGGAGGAAAGGAAGGAAGAAATGTATTTGTAAGAGATGGAGGTGTAGAAGAGTGTGCTATTGTTAACCCTGCTAATTCACGTTTATGGGGAGGAGGTGGTCTAGCAAAGCAAATACAGGAAGCAGCAGGAGGTGGATTACGTACATTGTTACAGGGGAGTACATTAGGGGTTACCAAAAGTCTTGTAACAGAATCATTTGATTTGAATGATAAAGGAATTAATTATATTATTCATGTTGTTGGCCCCGATTTTAGAAACTTTAAGAAAGGTTTAGATAAATACAATGGATCTAATACAAGATTAGATTTAAATGGCTATCTTTATGAGGGAAAAACACGTTTCCAGCAGGCGAAAATAGCTTTGACCGAAACCTATCTAGGCATGCTAAAAGCTGCAAAAAAGAAAAAAATCAACTACGTACAATGTCCTGTTATTAGTGGAAAAATATTTAAAGGAGAATTTTCGGAAAAAGAGTTAGCTTGCCTCACAGCCAGTGCTGTAGAATCAGCTAGTAGAAGATTTGAAGAGAGATATCCACAATATAACATGACACTTAGTATTAAAGCTGATGAATCTTATCGTGATCTTATGGATAGAACTCATGGAAAGAACGATAAAATTACAATTAACGACATGGTAAAAGATACATTAAAAGGTATGTTAGAAGAAGCAGATACCATGATGAGGAAACCTGATTATAAGATGCGCGCTAAGGCCAGAGAATATCTGTTAAATGCATTGTTCATTGCATCTGGAACCTATGATGACGGAGCCAAGAAAGAACAAATGCAAATGGTATATAAAGCTATTAACAATTATTTTATGCCTAGAACAAACAGGAGGTATGGCTACAATGACCTTGATTCTAATAATCGAAAAATCTTAAGGGATTTCTCGAAGAAAGCTAACGAAATTCTACGAGGACGTGATATGGAATTGGATAAAGCAGTTATAGGGAAAGATTTTGCAAAACCCCAAAATTTCAGTGAAAGAATTAAGGCTCGTCTGCCTCTATCAAGTTCTCAATACAAAAAAGACAAAGGGAATTTTGTTAATGCTTTACAGAACAAGATAGAAAATTTGCCAAGCAAATAATGGCTATCCCTGGGTTGGGTCCTCAACAGGATTGAATCTCAAGCCATTTAGCAGTAGAATAGCCAACAGGCATATTGCTATGTGAGGATATCGGTGACACGCGCTAATTTTGCCTTAGAAGACCAAATGAACGGCATTGGTAAATCTGCTAAAGCGGTAGCAATGGAGCTTGCTGATCTGCCGGATGAAACTAAAATAAAGCACTCATAGAGGCAGCAAGGGCGATCCGCGAACGCACCGGTATAATCTGAAGGCTAACACAAAGGATGGCGATCTGGGTAAGCAACGGGCGCTATCGCCGGTAATGATTGACCGCTTGCTATTAACACTATGTATCATATTTAAATAAACTAATTATATCTGTCATTATTTGTGATATTCTATGGCCTGTTAACACAATGAAAGGCTGGTTGTTATGGGCAGAAAAACGAAGTTATTGACAGATATTGTTGTAAGTCGCGCACGTATTGGCTTAGAAGAGGTAGGAAAGAGTGGGGCTATAGCGATTAAATTAAGAATAGTCTTGGCAGCGCAAGAGCATGGTATAAGTGCTGTGTGCAATATAATGGGCGTCACCAAGGCTAGCGTCATTTCATGGATTAAAGCGCTTCGGGATGGTAGTTTTGAAACGCTATCTGTTAAGCCAGGAAGGGGTCGCAAGCCTTTGTTAAGCCCCTCTCAGCAAGAGGAGATTCGCAAATGGCTAGAGTCCGATCCACAACTAACGATTGAGGCCATTCAACAGAAAATCTCTAAAACTATGCAGGTGAAATTGGGGCGATCAACCGTTCATCGATTGATAAAGAAAATGCGTTTTTCTTATATAACTCGGCCTGTTCTAAAATGAAGTGCAACACCTTATGATGTTTGTTGTCAAAACAGATAATCAAAAAGATGTTGCGTATGAAAAGATATAACCATTTAAGTTATGATGAAAGAGTAAAGATATCTCAGCTGAAGCAATCTGGCCTGCTAGCAGGCCAGATTGCTTCAGCGATCGGCCGTCCAGTGTGTACCGTTTATCGGGAGCTAAAGCGCAATGAAGCACCGCCAGGTCAATATGGCCGGATACGGCACATCGCCTGGCAGCTGGCCGCCGTTGCCGTCAAGCGCGACTCGACAAGGATATCAAGCTCCAGGAATTTGTTATGGAACACATGCAGAACCATTTCTGGACACCTGAGCAAATCGCCGGTCATCTTAAGCATGGTCAAACCGAGCTAAAATCCATTTGTCACGAAACGATCTACCACTGGATTTATCAGGGTTCCAGACGAAAAGAGAAAATCTGGAAGTTCCTTCCACGGCATAAAGCAAAGCGGGGACTAAGGAAATCTAAAGGCGCCGGTGCTTCACGTATACCAAACAGAGTCTCTATCCATCAACGGCCCAAGCACATTGATAAGCGGACAACATTTGGTCACTGGGAAGGGGATTTGATGAGCTTCTGTAAGGGCTCTCAACATATTCTGGTTCTCAGGGAAAGACAGACCATGTTTACCCTCAGCAAGCAATTGCCCAGTAAAAGGCCGATGACGTTGCAAACGCAATCCTTAACCTGCTAACCAAAATACCTCAAAAAGCACGCAAGTCGTTGACTTTGGATAATGGTGGTGAATTTACCCGTCACCAGTTATGGGGTAAAGCACTAGACATCAAAACCTTCTTCTGCGACCCATATGCATCATGGCAAAAGGGCGGCGTCGAGAATACCAATGGAAGACTGCGAAGAGACTTACCCAGAAAAACGAACATTCACACATACAACAAGGAGGATTTCAATGAAACCATTGATAACTATAACCTAACACCACGCAAAAAACTCAATTGGATAACTCCTAATGAGGCATTCCTAAAAAAATGTCAGAGGTTTGCACTTCAAACTTGAATGTGGCCTCCACGTCCAGAACATCACAAGAAAAACCAAGGGGATGAAGTGGAATTCAAAAAAAAATCTATCAAACCATCTAAGTGAATGCCCAGGAAGGCGCATGTTTTTTATAGATGAATCACGCTTTGGAACTCATTCAAAAATAGGCCATGGATGGTTCAAAACAGGACAAAGATCTTGTGTGAAGATGAAGCTTGGCTTTCATAATTTCTATGTCTATAGCTTTGTAGAGCCTAACTCAGGTGAAAATTCACTTTGATTTTACCTAACGTCAATACAGATATGCTCAATCTCTATCTTCAAGAAATGTCTCGGCAATTTGCGGACGATAAAATTAGTCTTGTTATGGATGGAGCCGGGTGGCACAGGTCAAGGCAACTTAATCTGCCCGCAAATATAAGCATCATCCATTTGCCTCCTTATTCTCCAGAATTAAATCCTGTGGAAAGGTTCTGGCAACAACTCAAGCGTATAACCATCAGAAACAAAATCTATGATTCAATAGATGAGCTTGAAGTTGCTGTTTGCGCGGCCATTCACGACTTCACTCCAGAGCAGATCGCGCAGATTTGCGGTATTAATTAGTTTATTTAAATATAAGACTTGGTATAAAAATTGGGCTAAAGCGATTAGTAAGGGCAAACCAAGCGAATCGAAGGAAAGATAGTGCCATAATTTTACACGGATCATTCTTAGAAAAGATCGCACTCTTTTGCGCGCAAATCCAGTTTTGGCTCCGGCCATGTTTTTTCCAATTGTCTCTTGCTCGATTAAGGGATTGCTCTGGGTCTGATATTTCCTCAATGCGTTCATTTCCTACCCTGGCCAGCCATAATTTAAAAGGTTCTGCTTTCTTACTGGGAATTGACTGAATAAGGCGAAAGAGGGTTTCTGGGTCAGCTACGTCTGTTATTCTCATTTTTCCATCAGCAGCTTTGATTTTTAACAGGTGATAATTTGTCACCTCTTCACTTCCTTCCTCGTTGAGTCTTTGTTTTAATTTATTCCAATACTTTCTTGATGTTTGATAATCGCGCTGGTTTGTTAAGAGGCCAATAATATCAACAATAGAGAAAAACCACTTATTCTTTTCTGTGTCAAAAAGCCTTCTACTCCAAATTTTTCGAAGAGTGCTAAATCATGTGCCATGCCTATATCCTTTTGACTATAGAATTATATTGTAATAATATACAACAACAATGGAAAATGTTATCAACTGCTATCATCAGAATTAAGAAATCTATTCACCATCTCCTCAATCTCCTCACTAAATGTTCGAAATTCGTCCAGACTGGGGAGCCATCCTTCTTCGCTTATGTAAGGTGCGATCTTGTTGTTTTTTAGTAACTTTAAGGTGACTTGCCTCCGAAGCGGGCAGTACGAGAGGCCTTATTTTTATTGACACTAACCACCTTGACTTGTATTATTGGAATAATAATCCATTTTTGCAAGGTATATGGAAAGAGAGCTTTATTTTTCTAGGATAGATAGTGCATTTAGCGTGCATCCAGTTGTGGCTATGTTGGGACCGCGGCAGTGTGGAAAAACGACTACGGCCAGGCAGTATTTTGCTATTCGTGATATACCAGTGCCCCAAACCCACTATTTTGACCTTGAGCGAACGGATGATTTGGCGCGTTTGGAAAATCCTTTTTTGACGCTTGGTCGGTTGGAAGGACTCATTATTATTGATGAAGTTCAACGTGTACCTAATTTATTTTCTGCTTTGCGTGTGTTGGTTGATGAACCTGGCCATAATCGAAGGTTCTTGATTCTGGGCTCTGCATCGCGTGAGCTTATAAGGCAGTCATCGGAAAGTTTGGCTGGAAGAATTGAGTATATTGAATTGACGCCATTCTCGCTCAATGAATTATTAGATGAGGATAGCGATCCTTTGAATGATTTATGGTTGCGTGGAGGGTTCCCGCGCTCATTCCTTGCTGGAAGCGATGAGCAGAGTGCTCAGTGGCGCAGAGCCTATATTAAAACCTATTTGGAGCAGGATATTCCTAATTTGGGCATACGCATTGCTCCTGTCATGTTGCGTCGCTTATGGATGATGCTAACACATTATCATGGCAATATAATTCATTATGCTGAGTTGGGCCGGTCGTTTGGAATTGATATTAAGACAGTCCAGTATTACGTAGGAATACTCGTATCTACCTTTATGATACGGCAACTTCAGCCGTGGCATGAGAATCTGAGCAAGAGACAGATTAAGAGTCATAAAATATATTTTAGGGATAGTGGGATATTACATAGTCTTAAAGCTATTGAAACAATGGATGATTTGTTGGTTGATCCAAAGATGGGAGCAAGTTGGGAGGGATTTGCGATCGAAGAGATGATCAGGCTTTATCAGGCCAAAGGATTTGAGAGCTACTTTTGGGCAACTCAGGGTGGGGCTGAGCTTGATCTATTCATGATTAAGGGAAACAAGCGTTTGGGTTTTGAGTGTAAATATACAGATGCACCCAAACTTACCAAATCGATGGTCATTGCGATGAATGATCTCAAATTGACCCAACTGAAAGTTTTATACCCTGGAACAAAAAAATATGCCTTAGCTGATAATATTGAAGCGGTTCCTCTCACTGATGTTTTGAAAGAATTTGATGATGATCAATAGATTTTATGAAAAAATATGTATTTCCAATTATTAAAATTAACGTATAAGCCAGAATACTTAAAGCTTTCTATTGCTCAGCTTATCGAAGGTGAACCAGATGGATATATTGGACGGCCATTAACAGTTTCTCCGAAGAGTAAAAAATATACTATAGTTTTTAACGGGGTAGGAAATTTTCGATCCATACCCGAACCGTGTTGGAGATATGAGGGTAAAGAAAATAAAATAACCGGTTTCTTATCTGAATGTTTTGAGTCTGAATATTCACAGAATTTATGCCCATGCGGGACGGGATCTGGTTCGAATAGACATTTTTATGTATTAACGGAATCTGTCGTAATTGAAGTGATTGCTGAATATGAACCGGAAATTATGGTTTTAGATCCATTTAACCCAAATTTTAGATAATGATTTTAATGAATTAAAAATTATAAGGTGACCTTTTCATCGTCTCCTCAATCTCCCCTCTAAAAGTTCGAAATTCGTCCAGACCGGGGAGCCATCCTCCTTCGCAACGGCGGGATTGGGGGCATTGGTGATATATCTAATTCCTCTTATACCAGTTTTTTTTCATATGCTTTTTGCTTAAGAAATTGCTGCCATTTGCTTCCTTATATCTTCTCTGAAAAAGTGATATTTTTATACAATATTCAATAACCACGACTGCCATTGTCATTAGATTTATCTTGATTATATTTAACAATAAAACTGGTAGTGGAGTTTGAAGGATGTCCTGGGTTTCTCCTCAAATTTTCCATTATAATATGGTTGTCTTGGGTGGTTAGTTGATTGTCCTGACTATTTGGATTAGTCAATTGCAACTGCTGAGTATGGGTTGTTTGACTATGATTTAAATAATCGTTAGGGGTATAAGGCTGAATGGTTTTGTGATTATAGTCTTGGTTCCATACCTGCTTACTTGGTAGATAATCCCCCTCTGCAGGATTGACTTTATTCAAACAATAGTAAGCAGGGTCAGGATATCTTTCGGAAAGAGGAGGATGGATTGGGCGATAATAATAGCCTTGCATCCGTGACAGATTACTCGGTAGCGCATTGTGCGCTATATGATTGACCTCATTCAAAGAAGCGTTAGGGGCATGAAGTTGATATGGAGTATATCCTACGTGAGGAGGAGTAATGGTTCGGGGATTACCGGCTGGGATCGATACAGTCACCGGATAGCTTAATAGATAATTGCACGCTGCATGATTGAATTCATTCAAATAATTTCTGGAGTAGGGATAATCGTCTTGGTGCTGTGGTGGATTACCTCGTGGATAATTGTTATTAAGATTATCGCATGCATTACTTCTGGAAATTCGATAGGCTATTGGCGATTGCGTGGTATCACTTCTTTTGCGTTTATTTGAAGCACTATTCTCCTTTCTAACCGATGAGATGTTAGTGGGGATGGGGCCTTTAATTTGAAAATCATTAGGAATAATTTTGTTGTTTTTAAATATTTCTAAATATGCATTAAGTGTTCCATCTCTATGTTCATTGAAGGTGTATAATTCATTAGCTATTATATTTTGATATTCACTACGAATATCAGGGGGTAATTTATTTAAGAGCGCGGAAAGAATATCGATTAAGGTTAATATTCTGTATTCGGTACCTAAAGAATGGATGTCATTTTTGTCGATATAATCATATAAACCCTTTATGGTACTTGTGAATGCATCTCTTTTTCGTACTTTACGTGTTATATTAACACCTTCAATATTAAGTATTTCTGTCACGATGTCACTCATCCCGTTAAAACAGGCTAAAATTAATAAAGTTCTATTATTAACTGTTTTACCATCCACGAGTTGAGGTAATTTTATGCCGGTTGTATTGGCTTTTTCTCTATACTTAGCGATTAAAGAACAAAAAATATCTGTAGTCGTTTTTCTTCTTATTTGCTGTTCAGTTTCCCGTATCTGGTTATTGGGCTCGCCAACGTAAACAGCGAAACCAGACAATGTATTCCATAATGCATTGCCACCGTGATTTTCGGTATAGAGATTAATGTCATCAATCTTAAGCAATTCTGTCACGATATCCAAATGACCATTAAAACAGGCTAAATTTAATAAAGTTTCTGATTTTCCATTTGGATTATTCACTAGATCGCTCAATGGTCCCATGCCTGCCTTTTTATACTCAGCGGCTAGTAATTTAAAAATAGCTTGTGCATTCTTGTTTTTTTGCTCCCCATTAAATTTTTCTTTTTTATTACCAATAGACCAACCTTTCAATGTTGAAATGAAGAAACTCCGCCACGCTTCTATAGTCAGCTTGTCTTTAGAAATAATTTCCAGCAGCAAATTAATGCAAGAAACATCATATAAATTGAAGCAACAAGTGCTAAGGAAATTTTCTTTCATCCCATCCACTATGTCCGATTCTGAAAATTTCCTAAATATGATAGAAACTATTTCTGACTTATTTGTTATATGTTCTGGTTTATTGTGATTTATTTCTGCATATGCATTTAACATTTCGATGAATGCAGTATAAAATTCACTTTTATAAATGAGTTTTTCTAATTCAATTTTATTGTGATGTTTATTTAAAACGTTATCACTCAGTGATAAAATGACTTCTTTGTCTTTCTTTAATTTTTCAATAGTATCTTTAGAATTATAGCCTAATGCAGCATTAAGCACCTCTGGAAGAAGAAGTTTAAAACTGCAACAAATAACGTCATACATTACAGTATCATTTAAAAGGATGCTTAGACTATTTCTGTCTTTTATTTCTAGCAATAATAATGCTATTTTACGATTTGCTTGTCGGCACATCTCTAAAAAATAGGTTGTCCAGTCATTGTTATATTTTGTTTCTAAAATATTAGATATTTTTTTAAATTCAGCTTGGCTGACCTCTCTATTGAGGTTTAAATTTTGATCGACCCTCTCTAATGTTTCACTACGACTTCTTTCTTGAAACTTAGGTAAAGGATGCTCATTATTTACGGTCTGCGCTGCAGGACGTGACTTGGTATCTTGACTAGATATTGAATCTTTATTTCTGGGCATAACGTATGAACTACCTTTTATATTTTTTGGATTACGTGTAATTTGATTTACAGTAAGAGTCAAGATGTAATATCAGGAATATTTATAAGAAAACAATATTGTTTTTAACTTTGCATCTATTTCCAAGCCAATGAAATACCGCTGGCGCTTACATTCCATTGAACTGCAACTTCAAACCAGCACCAAAGAATGTGGAATTCTTCAAAGCGCGTTAAAAAACCCCTTTTATGAATAAAAGGGGTTTTAGCATAAGAAAAAAACGGCATACATTGAGATATGCGGTTATTATCCCCCGCTATATCAAGCTACATCCCGCAGAAGCCGATTGATTTTGAGATGATTGCTGCACTACTCTTTTAGCCCAATCCGTTTGTTTGTCAGTTTGTTTGTCAGTGTTTGCATCAATTTTTATTTCTATGTATCCAGTATTAATGGCTTCATGTACATTTGATTTCTTTGCTGCTTGTGCATCTATGGACTCAGCTATGGCCTGCTTATCCAAATCCAAAGAACGACGGAGAGATAGATTTAATTGCTCTAGTTGTGCAGGGGATAAGGCATTTCCATTTTCAATTTGCTGAGGTGCTATAATTTTATTAAACGTCTCTTGGTCAATATATAAATCTTTTAATGAGGATTCTAATGGGGGGCGCCCAAGATAGAGGGAAGTAAATTCAAATTTTTTGAGTTTAGCGCCATTTAAGTTTGAATTAACAATTATGCAATCACCGAAACATGCTCCACTCAAATCAGCATCAGTAAGATTTGCATTAACAATTGAAAAGCTTTTCATCTTTATATCAGAAAATCTTGTTCCACTAAAATTCCCCCCGGGAAGAGTCAATTGCTGCAAGTTATTTATGGTGGGTGATAAGTTCACAATGACGCTATTATGCGGAAGCTTATGGATATCTGCTATGTAATGATTGAAAGGCAATCGATTGAATACAAAATGATTGAAATATTGGATCAAATCTTTATGATGTACGTCTATTTGTTGTTTTATAAAATGCTCAATTATATAAATATTAGGCAATTATAGAAAGGTAATTGATGGTGTCAATAGCATTTTTCATACAAAATTTAATAACTGCGACTGCCATTATCAGTAGATTTATATGGATAATATTTTTCAATGTAATAGGTAGTGGAGTTTGGGAGTCTTTAAATAACAGTGTCACCTGATAGCAAGTGAAGCAGAAAGCCGTTAATTTGCAATAGGTTGATACCAAAAAGAGTATGTTAAGCCCAATCTAATCAGGATGTTTTAAGATATACCCTGTACTTCTGCCACCTGCGCCATCTTTTGCCAAGATATTGCGTTCAAGCAAGTTTGTGATATCACGAAGCGCAGTATCCTGAGAACATTTGTTGATTTTAGCCCATTTGGATGAATTCAGTTTGCCATCAAAACCATCCAGTAAACGGTTGATGATGATTCGTTGACGGTCGTTGAAGGGTACTCCTGCATGGCTTTCCCAAAAATTAGCTTTGATCAATATCGCTTCAAGTGCTTTTTCTGATGCACGAATAGCCCGTTTAAGACAATGCAAGAACCATTCCATCCAATTGGTGAGATCCATAGTGCCCTTCTGACATTGTTCCAAAACGTCATAGTATGATTTTCGTTCATGCTGAATTTGTGAAGACATACTATAGAAACGCTGCTGGCTTCGTTCGGATCGCGCTAGTTGCATATCAGCAATGGCACGGGCAATGCGTCCGTTTCCATCGTCAAATGGGTGGATTGTCACAAACCAGAAATGGGCAATCGCTGCCTTAAGCACAGGGTCTATCTCCGACTTTGTTTCGAACCATTGAAT
Source organism: Alphaproteobacteria bacterium (assembly GCA_016722515.1). Classification (NCBI taxonomy): domain Bacteria; kingdom Pseudomonadati; phylum Pseudomonadota; class Alphaproteobacteria; species Alphaproteobacteria bacterium. The sequence continues at coordinate 854,622 of JADKJE010000001.1, read as the reverse complement.
GAACCGAGCCATTTCTTTCTTCAATGTGTAAAATTCTGGTGCTTCATAATGTATGTTTTCATGACCGTAGGCACCTGAGGCGATCTGCATAGGGCCGCTTTCTTTTGTTCGCCAGCCTCCTACATTGATGTGGTAGATGCCGTTTCTGCCAGTAGGAAATAATAATGCATGCCAATTAAACATTCGTTCATCGGTTAATGGCTTAGTATAGTTTCGTGTGGCATCCAGCATAACGTCAACAATGCCTTCAATATGGCGGTCTTTTGGAAATGTTCCGGCAATATCCATCCCAAGCTTAATTGCGATCGAGGACCGTACTTGTTCACTATCTAATTTTTCTCCTTCAATTTCAGAGGTCTTGATCACATCCTGGGTAAGTGTTTGCAAAGCGGCTTCACTTCGTAAGGAAAAGCCAAGCCCCTCCATGCGACCAAGCAGCCGCCCCTGAGAGTGGCGGACGTCTGCTAATAGAATGGATAATTTTCCTTCATTCCAGGTGAAATCAGGCCAATGTTTTTGTTGGTATATATACATATAATCTCCGCACATCATAATGAGATTATAGCGCATATTCACCGCAAAAGCAATGTTATTCGCCGCATATATTGCGGTGAATAATGGATGTATTCACCGCAGTAGGGATCATTTTGCTTGCAAGGCAACGCGCAAGCTGTGGCCATTGCTCCTTAAAGCAAGGTTCGAAAATACTAAATTGATCAATTCTCTTTTTTCTGTTGTCTTACAACGTTCAAGTGGCTTGATTATGCTGCTTACGACGTTACTTTCTTGACAAATTCTGACTTTAGTCCCATTGCGCCGATGCCAGGAATTTTGCAATCAATATTATGATCGCCCTCTACTAGACGGATACTCTTGACTTTTGTGCCGATTTTCACAACTGATGAGGAGCCTTTTACCTTAAGGTCTTTGGTGATCATAACCGTATCTCCATCCTGCAGTTCCACACCATTGGAATCATATACCTTGTGGTCGGAATCTTCATCGTTGCCAGGAACAGCATCTTTGGGCCACTCATGACCACATTCAGGGCAGATCAGTAGCATTCTGTCTTCATAGGCATACGGGGAATTACATTCCGGGCAATTAGACGTTTCGTTCATTGGATATCCTTTGATATACTGGGTGCCATAAGCTGTTCTAAGGCAAAATACCGTTGCCCAGTTTTTCGTATTTCTTTCACATAAAAAGATAGATTCATCGTGTCCTCAAAATCACGTTTATCGTGATAATAATGACATTTTGCTTACTTGCGAATTAAAGTCAAGCGACTAGAGTGTAAAATAAGTGCGCCATGTCCTTAAAATCACAAAAAAAGGTATTTTAGGGACATGGTAAGCTTATTTTGAATAATCGCCATATTATCGAAAACAGCGTCAATCGATCATAGCGTCATTTCGTATCACCACTTCTGATAATAACTGGTAGCATTGTGGAAATGCACAGTGGGCGTATGGTTTGCGTAAGGAGGCTTTATTTGTGCTATCCTCTTATGATTGCAGCCGATTGCCTCATTTTTTCATCGCGTCTATTTTCTGATGAAGCTTCATCAGCTCTGTTTCGATGCGCTTGATGGTGTCTTGATCTTCCTGCTCCTCGGCCTGATGCTTCCTTTGCATGGCGTCAACGATCACCGCAATAAACAGATTGAGTACGGTAAAGGTGGCCGCCAGTATGTAGATGACGAAGAATATCCATGCCTTTGGATGGGTTTTCATGATCTCGCGCACAATGTCAGCCCAGCCTTCCAGTGTCATGATCTGAAACAGCGTGAAGAACGAACCGTGCAGACTACCAAACCATTCAGGGTATTGGATGCCATAGAGTTTGGTTGCCATGACCGCGAAAACATAATACACGATTATCAAAATAGCACCAATGGAGCCGATACCTGGGATGGCACCAATCAGCCCCTCAATGACGCGCCTTAAGCGCGGGAAAATCGAAATCAGCCGCAGAACACGAAGCACCCGCGCTGCCCGAAGCACTGCAAACGCTTCATTCGCTGGCATAAAGGCAATCAACACCACTACCGTATCAAAAATACTCCAGGGATCACGGAAGAAGCGCAGACGATAAACCATCAGTCGAAGGCCAAGCTCGGCCACAAAGATCCATAATATGAGATGGTCAATGGCTTTCAGCATGTCACCATACTCCGCCATGATTGCTGGGTAGGTTTCTATTCCCAGAATCACGGCGTTGAGTATGATCAGCACCATGATGGTTTTGCTAAACCACGGCGCTTCGACGATTGCTTTTAGTTTTCCTATAGCCATAGGTTCAAGCTGCTTTCTGGGTAGACATTGCATGCAGTTCTTCTTGCAGGCTGTTGGTAAACGCAGGCTCCAGCTTCAAAGCTCTGGCGAGCGAGGCGAGGTATTCCTGTTCAGGCATACACTGGCTGTCGCACACCATCAAGGCAGCAAGATAAATCTGCGCCGCTTCTACTTGTGTTTTGGCGGCGGCGGCAATGCTGTTCACATCCTGCATATTCGCCATTTCCTGAATCAGCAAGGCTTTTTCATGAGCACCCACGCCAGCAGCTTCTAGCTGGCCTATGATTTTCTGGCTTTCCGCCGCATCCATATGTCCATCGGCTTTGGCGGCGGCAATCATGGCGCGTATAATCGCCAGCGGAAGCTCTGTGTTCGCCGACGCGGGAGCCTGCAAAGAAACGCTGGGAGCCTGATTTCCTGCAAGTAAGCCGGAAATCAGGCTGCTTGCCTGTGTCGCCATGCATGTTGCAGAATGTTTCACCGCATTCACAACACTCGCGTTTCCACCCGCAGCCTTCTGTTGTTGGTAATTGCCGAAGGCTTTGTAAGCCAGCGTGCCAAGCAGCGCCAAGCCCCCGACTTTTGCGACGGTTTCCACTGTGTCTTTGCCACCGCCTAGTAGCGAGGTGGCAACCCCTCCCGTTAGCAATCCAGCAGCAAAGTTTTTGGTGGCCATACCGCCAAGTATTTTGCCAACGAGTCCGTTGGAATCAATGTTGGCGAGTAAGTTTTTAGTATCTAACATACGTTTCTCCTTTTGGTGGTTAGTGTGAAGATTGTTTCTCGCCGCGTGTCTTGTAGAGCGACACCAGCACGCCTGCGAGAATGATGGCGAAGGTTACCCCCAGCGAGATGCTGGCAGGGAATTTCTCCATATCCAGTGCATCGGCAATGAAGGTTTTTGAGCCGATGAAAATCAACACCCATGCCAGTGCAGGTTTTAGGTATTTGAAGCGATGAATAATCGCTGCCAGCGCGAAATAGAGCGCCCGCAACCCAAGAATGGCAAAGATGTTGCTGGTGTAAACAATATACGGATCAAGCGTGATGGTAAAAATGGCGGGTACGCTATCCACTGCAAAGATAAGGTCAACAAACTCGATGAGGATCAGCGCCACCATTAATGGTGTCATGTAGGTCGCTTTTTTGCCCGTATTTTTGTCCTCCAGCCGTACGGTGAACTTCTGGCCATGCAATTCGCTCGTTACGCGCATGTTTTTACGCAGAAACTTCAGCAGCGGATTATTTTCTATGCTTGGCAGCTTATCGCCAATATAGAGCATCTTGATGCCGGTGAGCATCAGGAACGCGGCGAAGATATAGAGTATCCAGCTAAACTCAGAAACCAAGGTTGCTCCAAGCCCAATCATGATAGCGCGTAGCACGATTACTCCGAGAATACCCCAGAAGAGGACGTGATACTGATATTTTCGTGGGATAGCAAAATAGGTGAAAATCAACGAAATGATAAACACATTGTCCATTGCCAGTGTTTTTTCGACAATAAACCCGGTGAGGTATTCTTTCCCACTTTGCTCCCCTAGCGAGTACCACACCCACGCGCCGAAGGCTAGCGCGATCGAAATATAAAATGCACTCAGCCACAGGCTCTCCTTAATGGAAATTTCACGTGTTTTGCGGTGCAAAACCCCTAAATCAAAAGCGAGCAGTACACCCACAATGCCCATGAAAGTAGCCCACATCCAGACGGGTTTTCCCATCACAACATCAAACAAAAATTCCATTTATCAATTCCTTATTATTAAGTTTTTCATTAGTGCCTTGAGGATAACAGCCTCTATCATCACCAAAGCGAGCGATTGGGTGCTCGCTTTTTTCCTGTGGGATAGAAGGTGGCGGTTGACGTTGCTCCCAATGACAGAATCATTGGTCTCTCCTTTATAAATGTTGAATTTTCAAAGGGCGGCAACGCTCATCGATCGTTTCTTCCTGTGTTTATTGAACATAAGATAATTATAGCAAGCCTAGCTGTAGGAAGTCCGTACCAAGTGGAAGCTTAAGCCGCTGTTGTTTCGTAGCGGCGCATATACGGAATTTTTACACCATCACTACGCCATTTAAACGAAGGCAAGACCGAGTCAGTACAGCGATTTGGCTAGCTTATGGCGTACTATTATTAATATGGGCAACAACACTGCCCATCATTTAAAGGAGAAAACTGCCATGAACGACTTTTATACACAGATTACACGCCCAAATAGCACCGCTAAAGCCGCCACCTTTGATGCGGGCCTACGTGCTTACATGCTAAAAATTTACAACTACATGGGCAGCGCCCTGGCGATTACCGGCATCGTAGCATTACTTGCGGTGCAGTCGCCAGCATTTCTTAACGCCATGTATGTCATGGAAGGCTCGGCCATTGCCGGCATGAAGCCCTTGGCGTGGATCATTATGCTTGCCCCTCTAGGCATGGCCATGTGGATGGGGTTTGCGCTCAATAAAATGAGCCTAGGTGCGGCACGAGCTGGATTCTGGGGCTTTGCCGTAGTCATGGGATTATCGCTCACAACGATATTTCTTACCTACACCGGTACCAGTATCGCCCGCGTATTCTTTATCACCGCTAGCACATTCGGCGCGATGAGTATTTACGGCTACACTACACAGCGTGATCTGACCAAGTTTGGCTCGTTCCTGGTCATGGGAGTGATCGGCATAATGATTGCCTCGCTGGTCAATCTCTTCCTGCAAAGCTCTGCCTTGCAGTTCGGACTCTCTGTTATCTGCGTGTTGGTTTTCACCGGCCTAACAGCCTATGACACGCAGAAACTTAAGCATCTGTATTACGAATTACAGCTAGAGGGCGAAGCAATGGCGAAAACGGTCATCATGGGTGCGCTAACGCTCTACCTCGATTTCATCAATATCTTCACGAGCCTGATGCATCTGCTGGGCGATAGAAGGCAGTAACATATTAACCAACAAAAGAGAAAAACATGAACACTGTAAAAATGAAAAACCGCGATATCGAAAAAGCCTATACCACGGAGCAATTCGTGGAGAAGCTTCGCAGGCTAGCAGATTGTCTGGAAAAGGGCGAAAGGTTCGATCTCCAGATTGCCGGTGAGCGCATGTACGTTCCCAAGGATGCCATCTTCACTATTGAGCATGAGCGTCAAGGGCGCGAAGAAGAAATTGAATTCCAGATCAAATGGAAAAACTGACGGGAGAAAAGCTATGTCTAAATCATCGGATAATGGAGACTTGGATGTCTTTACACTGAGTGATCGTACACTGTACCGCTGGCTCGATAGCCAAGATGATGGATGGAACGAATTACCAGACGACCAAGAATTGGCGCGACTGGATTATACCTCAAAGCGTAAGCGCCTTGCACGCATCGGAAAACCACTTCGTTCCCTCGTATCGAGAAGGAGGCGCTATGCGTACCAGTCCGAATGAGCGAGGCTTTGCTGGTGGCGATCTGTTGAACGCAGAAGCGCGGGCAGTGCTTGATGCCGATTTTAAAGAAATCCATCCACCACGCCCGCGCAAAAACTTCATCGAATTTATAAAAGAGGGCTGGATATGGATAAAGAAACAACTGCAACGCGCCAAGTCGCCTTGCCAAAAATGAAGGTGCGTGACAGTCGTTACCGTTCCACCAGCAGCATTCTTCATGAACTTACCTGGTTTGACGGTGATAGCATCAGTGTCCGTGACCTCTCAGCGCAGCTTGGAGATCGCGGATTCGGGTTGATGCTTTTATTGTTTGCACTTCCCAATACGATTCCGTTGCCTATTCCTGGCATTTCAACGCTCACCGGCATGCCGCTTATATTTTTTGCCAGCCAACTTTGTTTAGGCAAAGAGCGCATATGGCTTCCCAGCTGGTTAGCCAATCGCCAAATTCCAATGAGTAAACTCAGGCCGTTGATTCAAAAACCATTGCCGTGGCTGGTGCGATTAGAAAAACTGATAAAACCTCGTCTGGACAAAATTACCACACGGAATTTTGAGCGTTTTGCTGGAGCGCTGATCCTGTTGCTTGCGTTACTCATTGCGCTACCCATTCCTCTAGGGAACCTACCTCTTGGCATTGCTATGGCTGTTCTAGCGCTTGCCATTACAGAACGCGATGGCATTGTTATGATAACGGGTTGGCTACTGACGTTTTTTGCCTTATACTTTTTTGCAGCCCTTATCACTGGGTATGCATGGATAATATGGCAACTGGTGAGCAGCATCTTTTAATCACAGGAATCTATGGTATCGACTGGCACAGTGGAAACGCAGCTTCATCATTTTATCACCGATGGTGAAACTGGTTCGCGTGGCCGTAATTTCTTTGTCAGCGTTAGCATTACCGTTGCTACCGTTATTTTTACATCACTGGTCGCATGGTTATTGGTATTGGCGGGTTTTCCATCGCCTGAAACGCTGAGTGTCCTGTTTGTCATTCCGGTGCTGGTGGGGGCAGTGCTTTATGGTCTGCTGGTGTCGCTTATCGCTGCTGTATTTTCCGTACTTGCCTATAATTTTGTGTTGCTACCTCCAGTATGGCATATCGGTCTGTGGGAGGTTGAAAACATTGCCAAAATGTTTGCGCTTAGCTTTGTGGCGATTGTCGCAAGTACGCTTTCCAGCCGCATCCACAAACTGGCGCAAGAGGCCATGCAGCGTGAGCGAGTGCTTTCGGGCGTCTATGCTTTGAGCCAGGACATGCTGGGGATTGCCAATATCCCTGATATGCGACGCGCAGCAGAGGCAAAATTATCCTCATTACTGGATAGTGAGGCGACAATCATCTTGAGAAGCGAGAAAGAGAGATTCAATCAGGCCGGGCAGTTTTGTATCGATAACAACACACCCGTTGGCAGTGGCACCAAGCATTTTACAGATAACCCAAATCTTTATCTGCCGCTTTCCGTGCATGAATCTGCGCTGGGGTTACTCTGCGTAGGCTCGGATGTGAGCGGGCGTTTTTCTTCCAAAGTACTCGCAACGCTTACCGCACAAACCGCCAGTGCCATCGAAAAAGCACGTCTTGCCGAAGCGCATGAGAAAAACTGCGTGATGCCGTGCAAGAGAAATTTCATTCCGCTCTGCTTTCTTCTGTATCGCACGATTTCAAAACACCGCTGGTGACGGTGATCGGTGCGTTCAGTTCACTTAAGGATATGAAGCAGGTGCAGGATAACTTCGACAGCCGCGAGATTGTCGCTGGAGGGCTGGAAGAAGCACAAAAACTCAACCGCTTCATCAATAATCTGGTAGAAATTAGCCGTCTTGAATCCGGGCTTGAAGCAATACGCAAAGACCAGGTTCTTTTGCATGATATGCTGGCCAGTGCGCTTAAATCCCTTCACCCATTAATCGGCAAGCAGAGATTTTCCATTCAGGCCGAAGCGAACTTTCCGCTGCTATACGTCAATTCCGCATTGATGGAGCTGGTGTTCCTAAACCTGCTTGAGAACGCGATCAAATATGGCCCAGCCGAAGGTGAGGTAAAAATCATTGCATCCTTCAGTGATCAATCCGCCACTATCGATATTGATGATGACGGCGACGGCATTCCTGAATCGGAACGGGAAGCGATTTTCGTAAAATTCTACCGCTCCATGCACGGTGACCGTAAAATCGCAGGAACGGGACTGGGACTTTATATTTGCCGTGGGATTATCGAGGCGCATGGTGGAACGATTACCGCTATTGATCCCCACGATGGCAAGGGCACATGCGTGCGGCTTACATTGCCAAAAGAAGTCCTAATACCAATTGATATTGAAAAAGAAATAGAAGAAGTTTGAACCATGAGAACGACACAGCCCAAAATACTGGTGATTGAGGATGATCCGCAGATACGGAAATTCCTGACCATTACACTCACCTCGCATGACTATGCCGTCATTCCTGCCGAATCGGGCAATGAAGGTATTCGCCTTGCAACGTCAGTCAAGCCTGATGCGTTGCTGCTCGACTTGGGCTTGCCTGACATTGATGGCACTGAGGTCATAAAAACTGTGCGCGAATGGTCAAAAATACCGATCATCGTGCTTAGCGTGCGTAGCGGTGAGGAAGAAAAAATCAAAGCCTTCGACCTCGGCGCAAATGATTATGTCACCAAGCCGTTTGGTACAGGCGAGCTTCTGGCGCGACTTCGCGCCGCACTGCGTGATGCGATTGTCGCTGTTGCAGAAGAAACGACCGTTATTATCGGTGATCTTAGCATTGATCTGATGAAACGCATTGTTTCTTTACGCGGTGAGCGGATAAAGTTATCTCCTAAAGAATTTAATCTTCTCAAAGTGCTGGCGATGAATGCGGGTAAACTACTCACCCACAAATATCTCATGCAGCACGTATGGGGCGAAGCCTATAGCGACGATAACCAGTATTTACGCATCTACATAGCCCAGCTGCGCCAGAAACTCGAGAAAGACCCAGCGCGTGACCAGTTTATTATCAACGAGCCGGGCATCGGCTACCGGCTGGAGGAGCCAACAAAATGAGGAAACGTATGTTATGGATTATCGCGGGTGTAGCAGTCATTGGTGCGGCAGCATGGGGACCGATTATGAGTAATGTTGAGCAAGCGAAATTTGAGGTGGTAGAATCGCAAGGCGATATCCAAATCCGTGACTATACTCCGATGATCGTAGCCGAGGCCGAAGTAACCGGTGAACGCAAAGAAGCAATTAGCCAAGGATTCCGCATCATTGCTGATTATATCTTTGGCAACAATGCCCCTAAACAAAACGTAGCGATGACTGCCCCCGTTATTCAACAACCCGCAAAAAAAATTGCCATGACCGCGCCAGTCACGCAGGAAGGTGCTGGTACTAGTTGGAAAGTGCGTTTTGTGATGCCCGCCAATTATACGATGGATACGCTGCCGAAGCCCAATAATGATGCCGTGACGCTGCAGCAAGTTCCGGGTAAGCGTTTTGCGGTTATCCGTTTTTCCGGCATGGCTAGCGAGGAAAGCCTCAAATCGCATACTGATGAGCTTCAGACATTTATCAGCACAACGAAATTGAACGCGATATCCGAACCCACCTACGCCTTCTTCAACCCGCCGTGGACATTGCCTTTCTTGCGCCGTAATGAAGTGATGGTGGAAGTAGCCAAATAGTTAAACCTAAATTGCGAAAGTTTAAGCCATTCGAAGAAGGCTGTACATAGGTACGCCTCTAGCCTCTCTTTCTTTCGATCAAAAATAGGACGTAGACGTAAGTCTGCTTTTGAAATCCTAAAAGCCCTTTCGATATTCCGTAGTTTCTTAATTTTAAATAGTAGCCGACGAAAACAACAAAGATTGGGAACAAGGCTGCAGGAGACCAAAACGCTCGACACGTATTCTTCTGTCAGTTCCCAGCAGTCGAGCAAGCTCTATCGCACTTGTCATGATGACAGTATCTTAGGCGAACATTCCACTATGCCATGTTTTTTGCACAGCATTTGTTCGCTAGGATAAATGACTCTGAATGCATCAAGAATATCAGGAGCATTAGGACCAGTATCCGTGCAGAAAATTTTGATCCCGCCTGCCGTACCATTGCTCTCAACAATAGGCGCCTTTTTTTTGCGTTGCATGATGGAACGATTCAGCAACACTCGAAACAAATGGAAATACAGTGGATGAACCAACAACGTGAATCTCATTCATTGGGATAAGTCGGTTTGACCATATAAAGGATAGGCCAGCAACTCCAATCAATAAAAAAAACAACAGACGTTTCGTGGTCATCTTAGGCTCCAAGCAGATATTATTAGTTGAAAAAAAATCATATTTGTTCCTAATATAAAACAAATATTCATGTACGAGGAGCATATGCCCGCTGATTCTTAATCTTTAGAAACAGAGCCACTATATATGTAGGTAGCAAATAACGTCTCATGGATCGCTCCTCATTCCTTAAGTATGGATTGAGGAGCGACCCTGGCTAAGAAAATTGTATCCGTGCGTGAGATCTAGAACTTTCTAGAGATATTATCTTTGGGGTTTTGATCTTTGGGTTTTGGATCTCTAGAGCGTCTTGTAACAGGTTGTCTACGTGTCGTAGATAGCAAAACAATTTGGTTGGATGTTTCAGCAGCCAATTCAGGGGTTGAAGACACATTCAGTTGGATTTGGGGACGTTTTTTCTGAACAGATTTGGATGTGTTATCAGCCAATTCAGAGTTTGAAGACACATTCAGTTGGATTTGGGAACGTTTTTCCTGAATAAATTCTGCTAAAGTATTATTTTTATTTTTCACCAAGTTATAAACATCATTTCCTTTAGACAAATCCACGTCTTCATTAATCAAGGCTCGTGCTAGGTTTCGTTTTTTGCACAAAATAGCAATTCCAACTAAATTATTACCTTTTTCATCCACCATATTTTTGTCGGCTCCAGCTGCCACTAACAGCTTTATTTGTTCCAATCTCTTTGGGGAGCGTGCTTCGGCGTTACATGCAATAACAGCAACCAAAGCCTTTTTTAACAACTCTGGCTTACTAGGACTGTCTTTATTTATACTTCGAATTTCACACAGGACTTCTACAAGTTTATCAAAGTTATTGTGAAGCACACATTTATCTAATTCTGAAATTAGATTATTTGTATTTTCGTGCAAAATTGGATTGACACCTCCATTCTGAGCGACAGGACATTCAATGATAAGAGGCTTTTTTTCTTCAAAGTAATCTTCACTATCAATAATAGTTTTACGTGCGTTTTTTGTTGTTTGTCTCATAATTTTTCTTAAAATTTCTTCATTTTCTTCGGAATAATTAAGTTCACAATTATGTAAATATTGTGCAATTTCTTTGAGATCTAAAAGTACCGAATCAGAACCAGGGTCTGTATTTGAAATTCTGCATAAAACTACATCAAGGAGACTACCGGTTTTTGCTTCTCCCGCGCTGTTGTAGTATTCGAAAGGCTCTGCTAAAATATTAAGTTTGTTCGCTTGCTCGATAAGCTTTTGAAAATTAGTAGGAGGGCATGTTATACTTCTGCGTATGTACTCAATTAAAATGGTATTTGGTATAATACGTTCATCAGAAAGCTTGATAACTAAATCTGCATCTTTTAGGTGATATAAAAGTATATTTTCCCAGCCATTATAGTCTAAATTAGTGTTGGAGCTCCATGGGGCTACTTCTAAACGTGATAATGTGATAATAAGTCTTGCTGAATTATCTGAATTACATTTATCATAAATTTTAGAAAAATTTGTTTTAATGAATTCGGATAGCTCATTTTTTTTATTGTCAATTAATAATTTATGAACAATTAACTCGGCAAGTGCTATGGCTTGGTTATTAATTGCATCTTCAAGGTCTAAAAGTAATTCTGAATGATTCTTATTCTTCAGTTCAAATAGCAATTTTATCCTCTCTTTTCGTTGCTCAGCGGCATCCATTTCTGCGTAATAATCATCAAAAATAGATCTGCTTTCCATCTTAACCGCCCATTCTATCACCTCTGCCTGTAATTTGTGAATATTAATGAATGTGTCCTTGTGGTTTTTCACATTAAATGGCAACACCTCATTTAAAAAATTGTCACAACTCATTAAACTACGTGTTATATTGGGAGAAGTTTTAAGTATATTAAATAAAAACTTATTATCACGTACGCCTATTCCTGATTCGTGTAGTTTTGTTATTAATTTTGCACATTCGTCAGGATCTTTTATCAACAGACATAAATCAACCAACAAACCAGGATCAAACGGAGAATAGCTTGGCTTTTCTAACTTTTCCCCGGTTATGCTATAATCCACTTTGAATGCTTTTGTTTGGTCTATTATTTCTCTGGATACTAATTCGTTAATTATTAATAATGCCTGGCTACATTCTGCTCTTGCCCTTCCTCTTGCCCATGTTAAATTAAGGATTCTAAGTAATTGGTCTATATTCATTTTTTTTAGAATAGATTCATTGATTGGGATTCGTTTTGAAAAATCTTTTTCCGCTTGCGCATCTCTAATTAATTTTTCTATTTCGTTTTGAGTTTGTATCTTTTTTATTAAAGAAAACATAGTAAATATCCATTTTTTAGATTAAAAAGAATATTATTCTACTTGATATAATGTTGTTGTCAAGTTCCTTCTATTTAAATGCTGTGTAATTAAATAATATTTTGTATTATGGCAATTACTTGAGATTTTATATGATAATACTTCCCATTGCCAACACACCAAACACTGTGTATTGTGATGTCTTCTAATTGAAGAGGGTGTTATGGGACGAAAAGTAAAAGATATTGATGCTGACTTATTATTAAAGGCTGACGAAGCGTTCGAAGGTCTTGGTTTATCTGGCCGGATTGCATGGCGACTGCAGGCGATTAGGAGCTTGAGGCATCACTCATTAATGTGGTTAGTTCGGTGATAGGAATTGATCGCAGTCGGATAAAAGCTTGGGTTAAGCGCTTTAGCGAAGAAGGTCTTGCTGGTTTAGAAGATAGGCCACGCAAGCCCAAAAGGAGCAAGCTGAGTGAAGCTCAAAAAGCGGAAGTGATTAGATGGGTTGACACGGGACGAAATCACGCAGGCAGAGATATCAATTGAACACTTGAAAAATTAAGGCAATCGATAGAAGATGAGTTTGGTATCAGGATGGGCATCAACACGTTGTGGGTTCTTATTCGCAAAGAGGGGTACTCATTTAAAAGAGCGAGACCGAAGCATGTTCAAGGTGCTGCTGATTGAAAGATTCTGGCAACAACTCAAGCGTATAACCATCAGAAACAAAATCTATGATTCAATAGATGAGCTTGAAGTTGCCGTTTGCGCAGCCATTCACGACTTCACTCCAGAGCGGATCGCTCAGATTTGCGCTATTAATTAGTTTGTTTAAATATCAGACTTGGTATAAAATAAAAACGCTTAATCACGTTGCTTAAACGAATCCGGCGATCCCATAGCTCTGAGCAGATTAGCCTTCGACGCATACTAATGCAAGCTGACGGATGCGGATTGTGTGTTTGCATAGTTTTGGAATAAAGCCTGTTTATCAGTATCGTCCAAAAACAGGCCTGCAAATGTGATTGCATATGAATTAGATTCATTTCTGGCTTCCGGGCAGTCGTTAATAGCTATCGGATCCCATTCCTCCCAAAATATCAACGCACAAACACTCATTGCAGCCACGAAATTCCAGGCACGCTGAGTGTGGAGTTTATAGGAAGGTGTATTCCAAATCGTTCTCGGAGAACACTCAAGAGCTGGTTGAATTCTATAATTTCAAACTGTTCGAGCACCTCTGCACCACGACGGTGGTTGAATGCGTGATTTTGAATTGAAATGCGTGTACCATCAGGGCAAGCCAGGGCAACGAACAAATGATTCCGAAACTTTGAGTTCGCATGTGTACTTGTCCACCAATTGCCAACCTCACGATCAATTTCTGGCATTGTTTCATAGGTAAACTCATGGATATCTACCCAGTTATCCCCCAGTTTGGCCTGATGGAAATAACGTAGCGATGATCGGTGCGGCTCGCAAACAATCCTTCTCATTTCATGGGGTGTTAGTTGTTCAGCGTCCAATACATCCAGTTGGAATGGACCCGTTGGTGAAAGGCCACCAACGCCAACATCTGCCAGCCAAGGTGTACCATCAATCTCAACACTAAGAAATAAATGTGTACGTGGTGGGACTATCTCACGTGCTGTATTGAGACGCACACGTGCGGACAAAGGGGTAACCGAGAAACCAATCTGACGCAAAACGCACAATAGCAAAGCATTTTGCTCGAAGCAATAACCACCGCGACAGTCACGTACCAGCTTGCTCTCAAGTGATTCAGTATCCAACAAAATGTGACGCCCCATTAGGATATCAAGGTTCTCAAATGGGATAGAGCAGGTGTGTGCGAAAATAATATCCCGCAACACAGGAAGAGTGGCAGCAAGGGTACCCGTATAGCCGATGCGTTTTAGATAGGCCCCTAAATCCATGAATGTGATCCTCTTCCTCAACCTACAATCACATGCATTGTGATATAAAACTCTTGAATCATCAAGAGGAAATGGCATATTTCATAATATAGGAAGGTCGGTGGCCTTTGAATGTGATTGTCAGGGAAGTGTACGCTAATATGGCAAGATATCAAAATAATAACCAAAATAAGAGATAAATATGAGTGCACAATTTCAATCTAAACCAAGCAAATGGCGCTATCTGCTGAAATCAAAAATCGAAGATAAGGAACATGCTTTGTTTGTTCATCGGTCATGTCTAGTCTTCGTTTATAGCATGGCGGCGCTCCAAATTATTATTGGTGTGTTGGCCACCTTTGTGATACAGGATTCGGCATCAATACTGGGAGGTGGGCTGGTCGGGGCTATTTTCTTTGCGGGTATTGCCTTCTATACGCAAAAACGTAAATCTATTATTGGTCCCATTCTCCTCGTGCTTATGATGGCAATCGACATAGGGCAAGCACTGCTTGCAAATGCCGGGTTGATTGACTTTCCAAAGCTCAAAATAGGTTTACTGAAAGTGGCTCTTATGCTGGCAGGGATCTGCTGGGTATATGCTCTGCGTAAATTTAAGCAATTCGATAGTTGAATCTAAGGAGAAGGGAATAGGTGAATTTAGTGATTCTAGCGTAAACGCACAGACGCAGCAAAACGTGCCAAATCGATGGTTGTTGCGATGAATGATCTCAAATTGTCTTAAGTGACGGTTTTATACACTGGAATAAAACGCAATACCTTAGCTGATAATATTGATGCTGCTTTTCTCTATGATGTTTTGAAGGAATGTGTTGATAAACAAAAGGTCTATCTCAATAGCAATATCTTGTCGTGAGTTACTTTTTAAAGTTTGATGTTGCATCCGATTTTCTCTGGGATTCTTATGCGGCTAGCGTAACTGAGGTGCATTTCGGTCTCATTTCTGCGATCGTTTTCCGCTGTGATAACAGCTAACACTAAAGGTGGAGTGTCCTGTGTTATTAATAATCGGATAGGGAGATCTGTCTCGACGTTTTCTTTAGCTTTCGTGGCTTTGAAGAGAGTGAGTGCCGCTTTTCTTGGAAGTCCCAAGCATTGAGCCAGGTTATTGACAAAGACATCCAGTTTGTTCTTATTTTGAAATTGAAGGGAATAGCTATTGTCGTCCCGAAAAAGAATGTTCGGAACATGGCACTGGATACATTCTTTAAGTTGCTCGTGCAGTTTCAACCATTGCTCATATACGAGGCCGCCTATTTCACTGTTTTTGAATTCAAGATAGAAGTTTTGTTGTGAGTTGGGTAGAGAGAAAATAAGTTTAGGGTACCTTTCATCTAATTGCTTTACGAAGTCGTTGCGTTCATCTTCATGGGTAAAACGAAGGCTATAATTCATGAATGTAAATTGGGTGATTTGTTGCAATAAAGAAGCCGGAAACTCCGTTTGATTTGGGGGGACCGCTGGTTCTACAGGAGTGCTTATGGCTAGTCTTGCATTTTTAGTTGGAATGAAATGGTGATTTATTACACCTAAATAAAGGGATGACGCTGGTTCTATATAATCATTAAGTTTAAATTCATTTCTCAAATATTGGTTTAATAGTGATGTAAAATCAGCGTTATAATGAGGTTTATCACATTCTTTGTTTTCATAGCAGGCATCCCAACAGGCAACCATTAGATTGATATATTTTAAATAATGGTTCATCTCCTGCTCCTGAACTTCATTCAGATCGTGTAAATACGCAGGTAAAAACAGATGGTAGTGTTCGATAATTTTTGGAATTAATGGGATTAGATTGTTAATAAAATCATTATAACAACAACTATATTGGCGGAAAGAACTGGTTAATCTATAAAATGTTCCACCGTAGTGTTGATCTTCTTTATTAAATGTTCCAATGTCTAAATTATCCAAATCAGTTTGAAATGATTCAAATGATTTGTTTATAAATGATTTTGTTATGTAAGATAAGTCCTGATTACTTTCTATTCTAGTCAGGCAATCAATGGCGTTTGCTTTTAAACTATGTTGTGATTCTTTAAATAAAAGGTTTAAGTCGTCATGATTATTTAAGCGTATGAGATGGGGTAACCATTTGATAGAACAAAGCATAAAACCACTAAGATAGCTTACGTTAGTCGATTGTCCGTTCAGCCTTGACTTCAACAAGGCTGAAGCATATTTTTGAACGTACTTGTCTTTTTTGTTAGTTGGAAATAGATCAATAGCATTGTCAAATATATCTTGGCCATAAACTTTGGTTAAGTCTCTTATCAATGGGCTTTTATTATAAGCATCGGTCCTTCTATTGCTCTGATTAGGATTAGTTAATGTTTTAAATAGAGCGTCCAATTGTTCTGTGGGACTGAGATGCGGTTTTTTGCTTAAAAGATAATGGTAGTCATTGCAGTTAAAAGCGTAATTATTTTTAATTAATTCATATGTAAAATTAATGAAATTTAAATTGGGCGCGCTTAGTGCATCTAATAAACATTTTTTACTTGGTTTTAGTAGGGGATGCGTTAAAAATAAGGTGGGGAGATCCATGCCACTTGTAAGATAAATCACATAATTTATGTCCTCAAAATCGGTTGCATGATAGGATTCTGTAAAGATCTCATCTATTGTTTGTTGGTTTTGATTTGAAATCAGATAAAAAAGATTCTGATATTTGCTTTCTCTATGTGACTCATTGGCATATTGCCTAAGAACGTTTCTAAAATGGGAGACGGATAAATAGGCTTTATATTCCTCAATCAATAGCTTATTTAGCTCTAGTCTCACAAGGGCATTGAGTTGCTGTTCATGATTTATTGCTATAAAAAGTTTATTCAAATATTTTTTATTATTTCCATTTATATTAATTAATGTATGAACGTTTTCAAATGAAAGCTCTGAGATGTTTTTGTTATATGAATGTGCAATTTTAATTATCAGTTTGGACATATCAATGACTCTCCACCATAAGTTGATTTAATGTTATTTTCCTCATTAATAATATAACATATTTATGACGTCAATTGATTGTTTAAATATTTATGACAACGATGTAATTTTGTTTTTTATTCTTATGATGATCGTGCTAATTTTGGAAGGGCTTGTGGAACTTTAGATATGTCTAATGTGGCGAATGCTACCCGCTGGCATGCTGATCCTAGCGCTTGAATTGCCGAGGGGAGCACGGGTGTCCATAAGAATTTCAAACGTGAATGTGGCCTGTTGTGTGCTCTTAATATTCTAGGGCCTGTGCTAAAACCACTCTTCTGCTGGCACATGAAACTATCCATGCTGCGATGGAGTTTGAGTTGGAGGTAGTTCAAAAAAGCTATCCCACTGATTCTTCACTTGTGCAAAGGGTGGGAGTTATTGTTTTTGATGATACTCATTGACTCCCTATCTGAAACAGGATAATAGGCTCTCCCTTATTAACAAAGTCAGAGTAGGTGAAACATGAAACAACTTATAATTGAAGATACTAATCGCCGCGATCAATCCATATCTGTTTGCCTGACTGCACTGATCAAAGAAGATAGTATCGCGCAAGCGATAGATGCATGCACTGACGATACACAGATAAGCGGTTGGGCACAAGGGGTTGGTTATCTCCTTAGCTGGTTAAAAAACCCTGTTACTCCGATGAAACCGCATGAACGTTCTGGGCTGATTGCTTATTTCTTTGATAAATTCGAATATAGTCTATATCAAGCGCCTAAAGCACCGTTGCATAAGCGTTTATGGAATGTACTTTCCCGCGGCCAAACGCAAGATAGGGAAGCTTATGATAAGGAAAATATGCTTGACGTTTTAATCCCATCTCTTTTAGAGGATGGGACGCGTTTTCAAACCACTGCTTCTTCTAAATTTACGTCTCATCTCGTTATTCTAAATCGCTATTTACGAACATTGAAGGATCAGATTCACGATGATCGCAATCTGTTAAGTTATTGTGCTTCCTATGCGCCAGAATGGTTTCTGATAAATCCCCTGTACGCTTCGGCATTTAAAGATATAGATGATACCTTACTGAAGCAGGTTTATTTCCACGCACTGCGGAATGCGGCAAGGGATGATCTGTTGGTGACGAGTTTATATCAAAGCATGACGAATTGTCAGCCAGTTCATTTCAGTCTGTTGAAGCAGGGGCCTGGTATGTTGAAGCAGGGGCCTCATCATTATCAATTATTACCGCTCGTTTCTCAATCAAAAGAACAGTTTGCTGCTGCGCAGACATGGTATAAAAAGCTCCTATCCTTAATACGGGGGAGAGAGGACATCAACAAAGAAAAGGAGCATAAGAGTGGAGAAAACCACTATCCACTTGCTATGGTTATTGACAGTAATGCCTGGGATCATGGGCTGCGCCATACCCATCCAGCGATGGTCATTGCACGCTGGCGAGTTTATCTAGAAAAACATAATGTGTATCTTCCTTTATCCTTAAGTACGGAGTTATTTTCTAATGTTTACCAGGCTCTAGAAAACTGGAAAAAGGCAATTGTGGATGAGAATCTTACCCCTGAGCAATCGTTACACGTGAGATTAAATCATACTATTAAAGCCGGAGATTTTGGAGTCGTACCATTGTCGCGATGCCAACTTGTTTTAAATCTTGATGCCATGGAGCCAGAAACACAGACAGTTTTATTTAATATGCTCCTCCATGTAAAGCAGCTAACAAGCCTCTATTTGAAACAGGCCATTATTAACAGTGAGCATATGTGGATATTAAGCCAGCTATCGTTGAAAAGCTTGCGTTTAATAGATTGCGATATAGCCATGAGCGGCGAAGATTGGTCTCGTTTTTTCCAGGGTAATTCACGTACGAAGGTTGAAATTCAAATCCGGGACACGTTATTCCAACCACATGAACAAGGCTTGCCTAAAACGATGCAAAGCTACAACCAATGGCAACCTATGCAATCGCAAGGCTCCCGTCAAAGCGTTTTAAATTGGCTAATGGCACTGAAAGATAAATCACTGGGTCATAATACCCTTTGCTCAAGTAATTTTACTCGGGAGACATGCGTTAATACCCCCGCACCTGTAACTATACGCCACGACATAACGCTTGAAAGTGTGTGGGATTTGTTTGAATCCCTGGGGCAATTACCAGAAGAGACACAAACTAGCTCTCGCGAATGGGCAACAGAGTATGGAATTAATCTGGCATTAAACCGTTTGCTTGGGGATAAGGCTATTGTGATTGACCCAACATTATCATCTATCAATTCCCCCCTCGATTCTAATCCTCACCGATCTAACGAAGGTGTCGTTAATTATATAAAGAATATCTCTTGTTTAGGAGAAAAATATAAACGTTTGCCTATAGTGATGGTCATAAATACGCAGTCGGTTATAGCTAATTCATCTTCTGATGCGTTTGCTATAGGAGGGAGTCACTGGGTTTCTTGCGTAATACTGCCTTCTGGTTATCAGCCGCCTCATGGCAACAAGCTGGGTAACACGATTCCATTATTAATAACGGTTGATTCATTAAAGCCTGAGTATACGATGCCTCAATCATTTACGAATGCTCTTACCGCCGGAATAAAAGACGCGTTTTCTGATGACCAAGAGGTGTGGCATCTAATTGATTTGCCTAGCCTTTATCCTGAAATCAAGGTGTTAAGAAATCCACCTAAGCGTCAACAAAGTGATGGCATCTCTTGCGGTTATTTGGCTTTATTTAACAGCTTAATGGTTGTTTTAACGGGTGATAATGAGTATTTGAAAAGTATCAGCCAACCTTGTCAATTGGCATCTCGCCTGCGTGAGATGTTTCCTGAATTGCCCTCGAAAGATCCTAAATTGTCCTTGATAGAATCTATCGAGAAGCAAAAATGGACAGAACGTATACAGGCTCTACCTAACCAGAAAGCATATAGTTCTCCATAGAAAAATAGTGGAGTCCACATTCTAGTTTGAAGTGCAGCCCTCTGACATTTCTTTAGGAAGATCTCATGGGGAGTTATCCAATTGAGTTCTTTCCGTGGTGTTAAGTTATTGTTATCGAAGGTTTTATTGAAATCCCCCTTTTGGGGGCTATGTTGACATGAATCTGGGGGGGAAGCGCTTGGAGGAGGGGCAGATTATTGCTTGGGATTCATTACCAGGAACGCGAACATATCCATTTTCATTCACAGAATGGGTGATTACATTGTCAAGATTGATCACCTTATTTTCTAGCATACAGGGTAATAGAAAATGGATGAGAGGGCTAGCGTCATTGCCGTAAAAATTAATTTGTGCATATGTTGATTTGTCGGTGGGTAAGGCGTTTAATACATGCTCTTTGCTTTGCTCAAACGTACAGTTCCAGCTAAAAAAAAGCATTCTCGTTTGCGGATTATAAATAGCCAGCCCATGATCCTTATCAAAATTAAAATCGCCAAGCGCGATGGGACGTAGAATCACATCATCTGTTTTCACACAGGCGTATTCCTGACTTTTAATGCTGCGTGGCACACTCAACGTCATCGGTCTCTCCTAACTGGTTGGGATTGCTGATCCAACCTGTTTGCTGTTGTTGCTCGAACAGATGACTTTGATTTTTTGACCGCATCCTCTTGTTGTTGCGCCAATGTTGAAAATTGTTTTTGCTTAAATATAAGGTGATTTTGCTGAAGGATTAAACCTATTGTTTCAATGGTTTTGAATAATTCCGGATTCAATGCCTTGGGGTCTGTGCCTATGGCAATTTTTAATCCTGAATCTTCTATATCTTTGAGCAGCGATCCGCGCCACTGTTTAAGCATATTGTCTTTTTGTTTGAAATCGAATTCTCTGAATTCTGAGTGTTTTTCGATCTGCTCTTTCAAGCGTTTATCAATGGCTTTTTCAATAAAAAGTTTTGTTGTGCGGCATAATTTCTGTAAATCAGAGAGTGCGACGAAGCTGTCAGCTGAATAACATATTTTGTGATCTTCGACGACCACTTTGGAATAATTTTTGTTTTTTGGATTCTGGAGAAGGTTTTTGATATCATCTGGATCGATCCGCGCATGAAAGTTAATATAATTTAAATTATATCTGCGAGGATTAACCATTGCATGACTCAAATCGTCATGGCCTATAAGATTATAAGCCAATTTAAATGCAACGAATGGCTTTCCCTTCGAAGTATGCATTATATTGCTTGAATCTAATATGCGTGCTGTCTCTCCATCATCGCGGCTAATGACAGGTTTCTTGATGGATATTTTGCCTGTTGCACCATCATAGGTTACCCCTTCACAGCAAGGTAATTGCAAATTTATATGGAATGTTACGTCATCGTTTTTAATAGCTCTGATTTGTGAGATGACTTCAATAGCTTGGTTTTCAACCCGTACGATACGTTTTCTATCCTGGGGATTGACTGCGCTTATGATATTTACATCCCAGGGTGCGTTTTGGGGAAGGTTCCTAAGTAAAGCACCAATGGCTTCGTGCCGAAGGCATCGATGGGTATTAAATACCAGTGACGGGTTCTGTTGATGAGGATCTTTGCAGGTGATGGTTACAAAACATGTTTCCCATACATCAGGCGTTCCTACAGAATGCTTATTATTAAGCAAAGCGGCTTCCCCGCCATAAATGCAATAGGCATTCTTATCTAAAGGAGTTATGCTGGATAGCGCACCAAGGTAAGTATAATAATCAGCACGCGAAGTATCAATATGAGTCCAATCCTTGGAGGAGGAATAGGTCATTGCTTTCAATGAATAAAGTTTGGGCATCAAGGCGCTATTTTTAGTAGTGGAAGCATACATAATGGCTTCTGTAATGTGTTGCCTTGCGTCCAGTATGTCATCTCTTATAAAAAATTCAGTTGCAAGTGCCAGATGGGTTTCTGCTAGCAGATTCATCATGAACTGTTCTTGCTTCGGTGATCTGCCGTTTGCGATGATTCTCGCGTTGTTTTTTAACACATCTAAGAGTGTTATGATTAGAATCTGTTGGTCGCTGTAACGTTCTTCTTCGGTGCTGTTGTCGTCAAATATCCGGTTCTTATGCACGCTATGAAAATGTTCGGCACCACGATAATGGGTACACACTCCATTCAAGAAATCTTTATCCGGATCACTCATTTTGCTTTCTTTTATAGAGTGTTCAAAAGCAGAAATCTTCCTATCAAATGCATGCAAGTGATTTTCTATACTTTCGCAATGTTGTTTATTGGGTGTGAGTATCCCCAGATTTTGATAGGTACGCACCGCTTCTATTGTTTGAACCAGCAATTCCTCAACAGCATTCATTGTTTTAATCTGTTCGGAAATAGAAAGAGGAAGTGCGGGAGATTTATCAATTTCATTCATGGAGTCAATGTATTCAAGGGGATTGCTTATGATTGAAATGGTTGTGTTTTGGTAATGCTTCAAGTGTGTTGCTTCACTGGGCGTCCAGTTTACAAAGGATTCGAGCGCTTGTTCATTAATTCTTATGGGATCTGATTGAATAAAAAGGCTGCCATTTCTGATGGAATCATAAAAAGATCGATTATACACTTGAGCATTGTCGCCAACAAAAAGTCTAACCCCCTTAGCGGTCATGGCATTTTCCAGTGCTAGGTACAGACGTTGTAATTCATGTGATTGCGCCGGATAATGGTGAAGAAAATCGGTAATAGAGTGTCTAATTACATCACAAACCTCACTACACAGACCCGCACGTATATAATTATTTCGGTAGTCAAAATACACCCTGAATTCAATCGAATATTGTTGGCTAAACGCTGTAGCAAGCCTATTTCGTTCATTTGAATTAAAATCTGGGTCAGCATAATTGGGAAAGCTATGTCCAATTTCCATCAATGCATTGCTTAAAATTTGTCGTGGAAGGGGAGGTGCGACTGTGTTTGCCACTTCATGGGTAAGATCATATGCTACATGGAATTGCGGGTAGGTTCCTTGACCATCCCTTTTATTCTTCCACGTATGATATTTCGGATGAGCAGCGAAGGTGATGTCGTCACGTTCAATGGCTGCAAAACCTTCCTTCACCAAGCCTGTTTTTGCATCATAAATAATTCCACTAGGAAACCCCATATCAAAAACAGCCGTATGTTTGACCGTTGCATTAGGAAAACTACGCAGAACATCAAGGGTTTCGTATAAATTTTTTCTGGAATTGCCTGTGGGATCTATTGGGCCGGCAGAAGCATATAATCCAATATCCCATGGAGTGTTTTGGGGTAATGTAAAAAGCAAGTCATACATAGCATCACGGTTCATTTGAAAATCTTTATGCATGACCAGCGTTAAATTATTATATTTTTTATCAGTGCATCTGACCGTAATTAGCGTACATTGCACAAGATTCATAGTTCCTACACGTTGCTCGCCATGCACAAAAGCGGCTTCAGCCTGACCAATTAGATACGCTAGATGATCGGGATGACCTGAGCGGATTCGATAAAAACTTTCAGCATAAATGGATGATTTCTCCATGCATTTCAGCCCAGGTGTAGGATTATTGAATATTGCTGTGCACATTTTTTGAGACACGTTGACAAGCGTATGATAGTCTGCCCAGTTTTGAGCGTCTTTCATCATAATGTGAGCAAGAGAATCTGCATTTTCTATAAATTCAGCGTGTATGAGGTAATTTAAGTCCATGCTCCTTATTTCATTTATAAAATAATAAGCACCCAATTTTTGGGCGTGTGTACTGTCGGGATGTGCGAGGATGTCGTTGTAGAGTTCAGTTGCGGTTTTCTGAAGGCGTTTTTTTTCAGGAATGAGAACTTTAAGTTCAGGATCAAGACGCGAATTATGCGCAATAGCCGAATCCAAATAATGGAGAAACAGATGCTTGCAAAGGCTTTCTACCTTGCTGAGTTGTGCGGCAACCTTGTCGGATAATAATGCTTCAGCTGATTCTGCGATGAAATAGATGGATTTCTGCCTCGTAGCGTCGTCTATATTTCCATTTCTTGTTAGCTCAAGTAGGTACTTTAAATATTCTGCCTTTCCTCGCAACGAGGCGGGATAAAATAATTCTGGTAGGGCGAATGGTTTGAGATGATCATTTAATGCTCGCTTGTTAAAATAAGGCTCACCCCATCCCCGGATAAGAGTCAAAATATCCTGAGTATTAATATCGGAAGTCACGGGTGTATTGCGTATTTTCATATATTCATCGTTATTAAAGATTTTGATTTTTATTAACGATATTATATATTATTTATATGATATTTATGTGGCAATTATAATAATAAATTGTTTTACTTATAATAAATATAGTAATGCTTTAGGTGTCGTTGGATGGAGGAAAGTTGACAAAGAATCATGGCTTTTTGAGCACGATATCTAGGGGATTCATAATGAATTATTGGGGGAGTTTTAGAAGTAGTTCTTTATTGCTCCGCGGATAGGGGAACAGCAAAAACAGCTCAAGAGCCCTAAATATAGGGGTTTGAAGGCCTGTTCTAAAATGAAATGCCCCCTCATTTTGATTATCTGTTTTGACAACAAACATCATAAATTAAGAGAAAATCAAATACTTGATTTTCTCTTAATATCAATAGCTGGGAAATAGGGAAGCTTTTGTAAGATATCATATATTTCATATGATGAATGTTCTTTGCTGTATGCATATTCCTCACTGGTAATGGCGTGGATTTGCAGGATATCAACCGTACCGCTTTCCAGCTGAAAGGAAGGCGGTAAGGAAATGGGGGACCAGAACAAAAGAGTATTTAAATGACACTCTTTATCGTCAGATCTTATGGGGCCTGTCGGTATGCGGTGTCCTTCAGAAAACACATTGCCGGTGTGCATGATATATCCCATAAGGTTAAATAATAAATGGACTGGCCAGGCTGCTTGTTCTGGAAGCTGAAGAAGCAACTCAATCCCATATCCGGACACCTCACCTGCTTCAGATGCATTGCTTAAGCCTGAGGTTAAGTAAGTCCAATATTTTTCTTTAGAAGACGGTGGTATTTCAAATACACCGGCACAGGAGAAAAGTAACTCACTACCCCCAATTGCTACGGCATCAGCACTAGCAGGCGTATGAATTTGCTCGGGAAAATTATCAAATAATCCAGTATAGATTTTTTTTTCTCTTTCAGTCCAGATACGTTCTAACATTAATGGGGCTCCTGTGGCTATATAAGCATTGTGTTTCAATATATTATATGAATGTTATGGTGTAGTACAGAGTTTATTTTGGATTGCTTGTTTTTTTGTTTGTGGATGAGCCTATGAAGCAAGGATATCTGCCTCAGTGAATGGCTGACCCTATTGGCTAGCTTAAAGGTGTATATTAGGGTATGGTTGAGGCTTCCATCGGATTATTCATATAATCCCCTAACTGTTAGGAAAGAAGGCTATTTCTTCCTGATAATCAACACAAACGAAGCCTAAGGAGGCCTACCATGACCAATATCCGCCGCGTTGAACCCGGTGCACGTATGAGTGAAGCTGTTATTTATGGAGATAGAATCTATACTGCGGGTATTGTTGCTGACGCAATGATAGGGAAATCGGTGTTTGAACAGACTCAGGAAATCTTGCAACAGATTGACGCGCTCCTTGCCCAGGCGGGATCGGATAAAACCCGTATCCTGAAAGCGAATATTTGGCTTAGTGATATATCCACGTTTGCTCAGATGAATCAGGCGTGGGACGGGTGGGTCGTAGCAGGGCAGGCGCCTGCAAGAGCCACCGTTGAAGCCAAACTGGCGGCTCCCGGTTATCATGTAGAGATAATGATAGAGGCGATAGTATAGGGCAAAAGAGAGCATAATCACCCACCCCCTACTCGCCGTTGGCTCATCCTGCTTAAAAAGAGTGAGAATGAAGGTGTATATGTTGTCATCTTGGGGGGGGGGAGTTAGCAAATTTTAAACAATTTTATGCTACTGTGAATATATTGATCGTTTTTATATAGATAATGTTAAGTATTGGCAATCTTATGAAAGAAAATGATAAATTAATTGCAAGTGGAATTCAGGAAATGATCACAGATCATAAAATGTCTGTGTTGTTGACAAAATTAAAAGAATACAAAAAAAAGGATCCCAAAATCTTTAGTCGAATAGATGAAATGGGAGAACCCATGATGTGTTGGGCCTCTGCTCATGCCGATGTTGGTTCCTTCAATCACTTAAAAGATTATTTTTCACTTGCTGTTGTTAATAAGGATGGCGATACTCCTTTGCATATTGCCCTGAAAAATAAAAATTTCGTCATAGCGATGGCAATGGTAAGATTTTTACCCCAAGATGTGGCTAACGCCAAAAATGCAGACGGAAAAACGGCACTTCATCTTGCCACGGAACATGCAGATCATCACACGTTTTCCTTTTTGACTCAATTTGTTAACCCCAACATCGTGGATAAAGAAGGTAAGACACCTCTGCATTACGCAGTGGAAACTAATAATATTGAGATTGGCCTATTCATCAGCGCTTATTTTCCAAATTGTGTGGAGGTGACTGATCATGAAGAAAATACCCCGTTTCATTACGCAGCACGACTGGATAAATCCGATATGTTTATGGCTCTGATGTCTGGAAAATCAATGGAGCATATAGGTATGCTTAATAACGCAGGGATGACTGCGGTTCAGATTGCAGAAAAATCCAACCACGAAGGCATTATTAATGCCTATGAAAAAGGTAAGAAAGCCATTTATTTAGCTAAGAATAAATATTTTTTTCATCTCGAAAATAAAGATCCCCCAGGGATGCCAGAAGAAATGATGAAGTTAGCAATTGCGGCTAAAAATGAAGATCTATTTAAAAAGATTGACCGTCACAATACGTTATTACCAAGTTATATCCATGAAAAAGAGTTTAACTCATTTGTCGAAGAGATTGCTCAATTGGCACAACATGTCGGAGATGCTTCCATTTCTATTCCTTTTGTTTTTCACAAAGATGGCCACAACGTAGCAGCCATGTTTGAGATTAGCAAAGATAAAAACGAATTATACTGGGTTGATTCACTCGGTGATCGTCCGGATAAAAAAGTATTGGGCAGCTTAAGTCAATTGTCTCCTAAGGTAGCGACCTATTATAGCGATAAAAAAATGCAGCACTCAAAAACAGGATGTTCTGTTTTTGCGAATAATTCAGTATCAGAACTATTGAGTAGTGAACAATACCTGCCAGAAAAATATACATCACCTGAGATGTCAGGGGATCGTCCTCTGACACAGTATGTGAAGCAACATATAACGCAAGAAGAAAGCATCAAAGATAAAAAGGGTAATCGCCATCAGGTTTATGCTGTTACTTTTCCGGCACGGATGTATCGGAGTGCTCAAGCATCAATACTTAGAAACACTATCGTTGAAAAGCTGGATGTCGATGAAGCAGACATTTATGCAAAAATGAAAGGCACAAAAGTCGGGGCTACAGAGCAAAGCAAAGATTTAAAAGCCGCATTTGAACAGCATCGAAGTAGCCTTATGGAGGATGGAAAAGGCAGCAAACAAAATAGGCGGCTCGATCATAAATTTGAGCGAACGTATCAGCGAAACGCAGCATTTATCGAAAACCATACTCCTGAACAGATAGTAAGCGCAACCAACGATGTAACACTAGAAGGGTTTAAACAGCAGGTTGCGCATAAAATAGAAGAGTTGGAACGACAACAGCAGACGGAGAAAACGTGGCAACAAAAAGCAAATCCCCACGCACAGGAACATAGCTCAACCACCAAAATTCCAAGTTCATGGCAGAATAAAATAAATACTGGGCCTACATCAAAAGAGCGACATTAGCCTGTTTCGCGATCCTGGCTCTATTGGCCATTTTGAAAATGGACGTTAGCGCTGCTACGGTTAATGGTTTTATTTCTTCACATAGCTTGCTGAGCGTTTCATGGTCGTTGGGCTCGATGGATTGCGTCTCAGCTTCAACCGTGGCGGCACGGATGCGAAGATAAGGATCATTCAGTGTGTCATCCTTTAAAGAGTCAATCTGTTCAAGGGTAAATCCCTTAACGATGGCCTTGTGATATTCATAAGGACGATCTTTAATGGTGTTCCAAAGCTGTGCAGGTGGTGTTTGCTTATGGCTGTTTGCAAGGAACACAAAGGCTTCATATTTGGGGCCGTCACTGATTTTGGGGGTTAATTCGCTGAGTGGTAGTCCCAAACAAAGTGCTTGTGTTGCCCCCAGTTTTGCAGCACAAACTGTTTTAAAAATGTGATCGACTGGTGGTTGGCTATCGTGCATATCTAGCATGATTCGGCAAAAAGCCTCGCATGTTATATTTTGATAATTGGCGCGTTTAACGTTGGAAGTGACTTGATGCCTGCCTAATCCAAACTCGGTTACTGCCAGTGTTTCATATCGATCTAAACCCTCACACTTAGCAAAAGCTTCAGCAACCGTAGAACCTTTTATCACTAATTGGAATAAACCGTGCAGCGTATGGTCGCCGAAATTTTTTTCTACCTGCTGATACGATAACCCATAAACAATCATGCCACGCAATTGGTAAATACTAAGGTGCTTTACATGCCATAAGGTAAGCTCGGGGTGGTTAATCAGGGCATCAAGACGGTAGAGGCCTATTGTTTCTAATGCATCTGAAATCGTTTCTACATCTAGCCCAAGGCGATAAAAGGTGCTAATGCCTTGTTCACTAAGGCCAAGACATAATTTAACAGCGCCAATTCGCTGGGCAAATTCTTTGGAAATACCATATTGCCTGGCGGGTTCAGATGCTAACAATGTATCGATGATGACAGCATCGCTTGAGTCATTTTCCTTAAAATAGCGCCATTTTTCGTGCCATGATAATATTTCCGGGCTGACCGTAGTGGTGTTATGGTCTCCTACCAACCTATCTTGATCGGGGTAATGTTGGTCGTAATACTCACGTAGACGGGATTGATTTAGCAGGGGGACATAGCCATGAATAACCGATAAAATAGCCTGCCTTGCCTGACTGTTGCTAATGGCTCCCATATTGGTAAGCGGACCCAGTAGCCTGGGTTGGTCAAGTACAGCGCGTATCATTTTATAGGGATGGGTGGCGGGAAGGGGTATCCGGGGATCGCAGGCATCTTCAACCGCTGCTGGGTCGGTTTCATGATCGAATACATAGCCTAATGCCGCATCAATGATGGTAAGATGACTTTTCATGGGGGTAATCTCAAACGTTGGTAAAATGGGAAATATAGGATTCTATAAACATGATTGAAAACCACGATCCCTTTCTTGGGAAGGGTTATTCAAAAAATTATAGAAAACAATAGGATATGTACCTGTTGATTCTATCGAAATACGCTCAACTATTCAAGAGTAAAGATCTCTCAGTTGAGGCAATTTAAAGGAACTGGCGCTGCACGTTGACCAAACAGCGTCTCTATCCATGAACGGCCCAAGCACATTGCTATGCGTACAATATTGGGTTGCTGGGAGAGGAGTCGGACAGGTAGGAGCGCTATAGCCTCATCCGCTTCACTCTGCGCAACACCTACTGTTTCGATAGCCTTATAGGGGCCCTCGAAACTTTTCTATGCAGGCGGCCGTTGCTTAAAATGGTGGCCTTGCACAACCCTGATTCCGTGACCAGCGTAATGCCCTTCATGCTACGCATGGCCTCATGACAGCGCCTGAGACTAAACCTACTTACCTGCACCCTGGTTAAGGTATTTAAAGAACGGCTCGCTTGGCGAGATAATCATGGTTGTATCGTCTGTTTTCAATGTTTTCTGATAAGCCTGCATAGAGCGATAGAACGCATAAAAATCGGCATTCTTGCCATAAGCCTGGGCGTAACGCAAGGTCGCTTTAGCTTCAGCACGGCCACGGACAATCTGCGCGTCCTTTTCGGCTTCGGCTAACAAAATTTCGCGGTCACGTTCGGCTTCAGCACGGATACGCTGAGCTTGTTCGGCTCCTTCGGCTCGTGTTTTCTGGGCTTCTTTTTCGTGCCCAGTCTGCATACGTCGGTAAATAGAGGCGCTGTTGCTTTGCGGTAAGTCGGTGCGGCGAATCCGGACATCCACCACATTAATACCAAAACGTTTGGCGCGGTCATTGGCAATGGCCATGATATTTTGCATGACCATGGCACGTTTAGACGATAACAGCTCAATTAAGTTTACCCGGCCCACGGCTTCGCGGATGGCCGAATCCATAATGGGGTTAAAGGCAATCATCAAGCCGCGTTCATTCCCAACGGTCTTATAAAACAACAACGGGTCAACAATAATGTATTTGGCATACGCATCGACAATCACGCGTTTGCGATCTAAAGCAATCACCTCTTCGGGATCAAGGCGGATATCGATGTTAAGCTTCCGTTTATCAAAGAATAAAATACGTTCAAGGAACGGAATTTTGGCCTTGAGCCCCGGTTGTGAGCGGTTGGCAACGGCCTGGCCTAGACGAATCACAATGGCTTGTTCGGTTTGGTTAACAATAAAGAGGCTGTCAAACGCCACCAGTAAAAGAAAGACGATGGCAGCTAAAATAACATAATGACGACGCATGGTGTTCTCCGGTTTTCTAGTTGCTGGGTGATGAGGATGGCGATGGCGATTTTTTAGTGAGTTCAGGCAGTGAAAGATATGGCATAATGCCATTGCCTGTTGCCTGCTTATCCACCATCAATTTATTCATGCCGCCATAGATTGACTCAAGTGTTTCGATATACATGCGATCCTTGGTGACCTGCGGAGATTTTTGGTACTCACTGACCACCGATTCAAACCGTTGCGATTCACCTTCGGATTTAGCCAGTAACGCTTTTTCATACGCTTCGGCGTCCTGGGTAATTTTGGCGGCATTACCACGGGCACGCGGCAGGATATCATTGCGATAGGCTTCTGCTTGGTTGATGTCCTTTTCGCGGTCGGCACGGGCTGACTGTACATCGCGGAACGCATCGATCACTTCTGCTGGAGGATCAATTTTTTTTATCTGGATGGTCAGCACATTCACGCCCATATGGTAGGAATCTAAAATTTCCTGGATCTGCTTGCGAATGGCTAAAGCATTTTCGGCTCGGGTCTCACCCAGGAGTGCATCGGTATAAGTAATACGGCCGATGACTTCGCGCACGGCGCTTTCAGCGGCGCTTTTAATGGTGTTTTCGGCGGCTTCATCCCGTACGCTGAATAAATAATCCTTGGCGTTCTTAATGTTCCACTGCACTTCCATGTTAATATCGACGATATTTTCATCGCCAGTGAGCATCAGGCTTTCATCGGCTTCACTTTGGGTGTTTGATTTACGCCTGCCGGAGGTGCCATTACTGCTAAAGCCTACGGCTTCTGTATTGACCTTCTCAACATTGACCCGCAGCAGAGATTCAAGCGGTGTTGGTAAATGGTAATTAGCCCCTGGGGTGGTGGTGCGCTCAAACTTACCTAAGCGTAAAATAACGCCACGCTCGCCTGGCTGGATAATATAAAAACCACTGAATAACCATAAAACAACGGCAATTAAAATGCCAAGTGTCCATAATTTCACGGGATTATCGTGGGGGCGCTGATTCCCCATCATTCCTTTAAACCGGTCTTGGCTGCGCTTGATAAACTCATCCCAATCCTGAGAACTATTGCTGGATTGTGGGCCCCTTGGCGGGGATTTGGGTGGTTGTTTGGGCTGCTGCGGGGAGGAGGGTTGATTGCCCCAAGGGCCTTTGACTGCCATAGTGTGATTTCCTTATGAAGCGAAATATGATAGTATGCCTGTCTAATGTAAAGGAAATGCAAAGAGATTTCAAGGTATGGCGTTTATTTCAGAGACAATTAAACAATATTTAAAGGGAATTCGTGATCCATTGACTGGAGATGATCTGGTTGCAACGGGTATGATTTCGGCGGTGATTCAAAAGGGCAATGACATAGGTTTTGCGCTTGAATTACGCGGACATAGCCTGGAACAGGCGGAATATCTTCGCCAGGCCTGTAGCGAGCAATTAAAGAATATTGCCTCTATAGGGCAGGTAACCATTGCGTTGACGGGCCAGGCCCCGGTGCAGTCCCACAAGGAGCCATCACTGCAACGACAGTCATCGGACTCTAAAAAAATACCTATTCCAGGTATTGCGTCGATGATTGCGGTTGGTGCGGGTAAAGGTGGGGTAGGAAAATCCAGCGTTACGGTGATGTTGGCAGCTGCATGTAAAAAGCAAGGGTTGCGCGTCGGGATTGTCGATGCAGATATTTACGGCCCTTCTATTCCCAAAATGCTGGGAATCACCGCGCAGCATCGCGTTGAGGGGAATCAACTTGTCCCTGAAGAAGTCAATGGCATCCATGTGGTGTCGATGGGGGCTTTAATTCCTGAAGAAAACGCCACGATCTGGCGCGGCCCCATGGTCATTAAGGCTCTTCATCAATTGGTACGCCTAACCAAATGGCCCGAGTTGGATGTGCTTTTGATTGATTTGCCCCCCGGTACTGGCGATGTGCCTTTACATTTAGCACAAAATTATCCACTCACGGGCGCTATTTTAGTGTCCACCCCCCAGCAAGTGGCCTTGCTTGATGTA
Source organism: Alphaproteobacteria bacterium (assembly GCA_016722515.1). NCBI lineage: Bacteria > Pseudomonadati > Pseudomonadota > Alphaproteobacteria > Alphaproteobacteria bacterium. The sequence continues at coordinate 821,949 of JADKJE010000001.1, read as the reverse complement.
AAAAAAGCAGCACGGATGTTTAAGGCCCTGCAGGTTCCAATCATTGGACTTGTCGAGAATATGGCCTATGTTCCCTTGGATAATGGCCAAAAACTGCATGTATTTGGTGAAGGAGGTGCTCAACAATGGGCAGCTGACGAATCAGTAAGGCTATTGACTTCCTTGCCACTATTATCCGAAATATCCAAGGCTGGAGACCAAGGGAGTTTATTTCATTTTGACACTATAATGAAGGAACTTGCTTCAGTATTGTTGAATATTGTAATAATAAAGAATTAAAGTGGTTCGTAATTGACATGCACGATGGAACAGGGTATAATAGCATTCAAAGATTAACAGATTCTAAAGCATTTAAGGAGAACTGATATGCGTAATAAAGTTGGTGAAGGGATTAAAAAAGGAGCTATGGCTGTAGGAAGGACCGGCTTAGAAGCAGCTAAAAACCAAGGAGCTGCCGCAGAAGCTGACTGGGGATGGAACCACCCCGCCAAAGAGAAGGGTTTTAGACACAAAAAATTAGCTATTGGTGCTGCAGGACTCGCTGTCTTCGGTATCTGCGCAATCGTACTTGCCATGATGGTTCCTTTTGTTGCGCCCTATGCGCTACCAATTGGTATTGCTTGTTTAGTCGTTGGCGGAGTGACTCTTGCTGGAGTGACGGCCTCTCATTATGGGCCACATAAGGCACGTGTTGGGGCCAAAATTAGGCAGGAAAGAGGGGCTGACATTGATATCAACAAAAATTTACCATCTTTGTCTGTGAATACGTTAGCTAAGCAATTAGGATTCAACGAACAAGATAGGGACTTGCTTAACCGGCTTCCTAGTGATATAGTTACCCTTACTCCCGCCCAGCGTGAAAATGTAGTCGTAGGAAAGCTTAAGCATTTTTCAGTGGTAGTAGATGAAGATCAACCGCCAAAGCCATATCCTTCTGTAGACGAATTAGCACATCCTGATGCCGAAGTTTATTATAAAGGAAGACGAGTAGCTGATGGTGTGATGAGAAAAATATTGGGCGTTTTACCTCCAGAGGTGGTTCCACCAGTGCGGGAAACTATGACGATTGAAGTTTTTAAACAGAGTTTGGCGTTGCAAGACGATATGGATAGTGACGCTGCAAAGGGACAATTCAAAGCAGCTCATGATGCAGGTCTATTCTTTCAAAGACGGGCTAATGGTACAATGGGTGAAGTAAACATTGGTGGCGATGCCAATGCGGTTTGGACTGGTTTGAGACCCCTGATAAGAAATGGTTCATTGCACATGACGATAGAACCTGGAAATACTGAACTTGCTAAAAAAGTTCCTTCAGCAGGAATTTCTACTTACATGACTTCAGGAGCTAGACAAGCTGATCATCTTATGGCTATTGTTTAGTATTTCCAATTTGTTATTGATCATATAGTAACTAAAAAAGCCTGGGAGAAGTCCCAGGCTTTTTTTTACATACCAGGTAAATATATCGGCATGCAGGTGCAAGTCACGAAGTATGAATGATCGTGAATCATACAGTCTACCAGACCTGGACTTTTTTTGAATATTACTCATGTGCTTGCTCTTATTTTCCACTACTAACCCACGCAGCACTATGGAGAAAATATATAAAATAACATATATTTCAAAGCTGCATCTATCAAAGGAAACCTTAATCTCGATGAAGCAAAAATTATGCCTTGAAAAGGAGCATAGATTTATTTAATCAATGTGTATGACGGGTCCTGTTCTAAAATGAAGTGCAACACCTTATGATGTTTGTTGTTAAAGACAGATAATCAAAAAAATGTTGCGTATGAAAAGATATAGCCATTAAGTTATGATGAAAGAGTAAAGATTGCTCAGTGATCGGCCGTCCGGTGTGTACCGTTTATCGGGAGCTAATTCGCTGCTTGTTTAACGGCCATTCAGCTTACAGAGATAAGGATGGATATATTAAGAAGCGCGTCCTATACCTAGACCATTTCTCCGTACCATCCAAGAGCTCATACTCCCAGAATATCTAAAAATAAGGGAACGTGTGTAAACATGTCACAGTTAAAAAACAAGGGTGAAGCTTGATATTGGACACCATTGTGTCCTGCGAGGAAGGGGGGCTTATCCATTTCTTTGATAGCTACTCAGTTTTGGATAACAATTGTGATAATTCGTGAGTGCTATGACGTTGAGTGACGAGCACAATGCTCACTCAAGTCCTGCATATATCCTGTATATAAGGGTATGGAACAAGCAAAAAAAACGTTTTCCCACCCACCAACGCCACTCCTAAAAATAAAAAATCTATAGATTTCAATGGGATATAAAATAAATCGAAAAAAAGTGAATTTGGCAGTTGACAGGGGTGTCAGTAAGCGTTATATTAGCCATCCACGCCGCAATGAGCGACAAACTTAAAAGCGGCGAAGTTCTTTGAAATTGTTCATAAAGCAAACCAGAAGAAAATCATTGGCAGTGGTGCAATAAAACAAATGTTGCATCTTGCTTTGATTCATTCGAGACAAGTGCAACGTTAAATTCAAAATTTGAGAGTTTGATCCTGGCTCAGAACGAACGCTGGTGGCATGCTTAACACATGCAAGTCGAACGGATAAGGACTCTAGCTTGCTAGAGGATTCTGTCAGTGGCAGACGGGTGAGTAACGCGTGGGAATCTACCTTATAGTGGGGAATAACCATTGGAAACGATGGCTAATACCGCATAATCCCTAAGGGGGAAAGGCGCAAGCCGCTATTAGATGAGCCCGCGTTAGATTAGCTAGTTGGTAGGGTAATGGCCTACCAAGGCTACGATCTATAGCTGGTCTAAGAGGATGATCAGCCACATTGGGACTGCGACACGGCCCAAACTCCTACGGGAGGCAGCAGTGAGGAATATTGGACAATGGGCGAAAGCCTGATCCAGCAATGCCACGTGAGTGATGAAGGCCTTAGGGTTGTAAAGCTCTTTCAGCGGGGAAGATAATGACGGTACCCGCAGAAGAAGCTCCGGCTAACTCCGTGCCAGCAGCCGCGGTAATACGGAGGGAGCGAGCGTTGTTCGGAATTACTGGGCGTAAAGCGCACGTAGGCGGTTTATTAAGTTGGGTGTGAAATCCCAGGGCTTAACCCTGGAACTGCATTCAAAACTAATAAGCTAGAGAATAGTAGAGGATGGTGGAATTCCTAGTGTAGAGGTGAAATTCGTAGATATTAGGAGGAACACCGGAGGCGAAAGCGGCCATCTGGGCTATTACTGACGCTAAGGTGCGAAAGCGTGGGGAGCAAACAGGATTAGATACCCTGGTAGTCCACGCTGTAAACTATGAGAGCTAGATATCAGCTTTTAGTTGGTGTCGTAGCTAACGCGTTAAGCTCTCCGCCTGGGGAGTACGATCGCAAGATTAAAACTCAAAGGAATTGACGGGGACCCGCACAAGCGGTGGAGCATGTGGTTTAATTCGATGCTACGCGAAAAACCTTACCACCCTTTGAATGATAGCTAAATCTTATGGAAACATAGGGCTCAGTTCGGCTGGGCTATACACAGGTGTTGCATGGCTGTCGTCAGCTCGTGTCGTGAGATGTTGGGTTAAGTCCCGCAACGAGCGCAACCCTCATCCTTAGTTACCAGCGGTTCGGCCGGGGACTCTAAGGAAACTGCCGGTGATAAACCGGAGGAAGGTGGGGATGACGTCAAGTCATCATGGCCCTTACAGGGTGGGCTACACACGTGCTACAATGGTGGTGACAGAGAGAAGCGAAAGCGCGAGCTGAAGCAAATCTCCAAAAGCCATCTCAGTTCAGATTGCTCTCTGCAACTCGAGAGCATGAAGTCGGAATCGCTAGTAATCGCGGATCAGCATGCCGCGGTGAATACGTTCCCGGGTCTTGTACACACTGCCCGTCACGCCATGGGAGTTGGTTCTACCCGAAGTCGGCAAGCTAACCGCAAGGAGGCAGCCGCCCACGGTAGGGTCAGCGACTGGGGTGAAGTCGTAACAAGGTAGCCGTAGGGGAACCTGTGGCTGGATTACCTCCTTTTAAAGACATCATTAAGTATCGCTTTCGGGTGATACTTCATAGTCAAAAACTACCACCACTGCCTGTGATTTTCTTCCAGGGTAATGCTTTAGACAATTTCAATTCATCACCGATCAATGTGAGGCTTACTATGCTTTACCTCATGCGTAAAACAGATGAATCGGTGATCATCAATAACAATATTGAAGTTAAGATTTTGGAAGTCCGCGGAAAAACGGTTAAACTTGGTTTTTCCTTTCCGCCTGATTCCACGGTTCTGCGTAAAGAAATCCACGACCGTATCACCCAGGAAAATAAAGCTGCTTCTGAGTTTGTATTAGATGAACAAACGTTGAATGCGTTGAAGAACAACGAAGAGTAGCCTGTAAAAGGCATCAACCACCCTATTCATTGAAGTAATAGAGTTGCGCTATGCGCTAGTCGCGCAATAAAGCATTTTCCCCAAACTCCGTCATCCTCGACCCACTTGGGTCGGGGATCCAGCGTCTTCTCAACAACGCTTCTATCATTATTTCGTTGAAGTAATGGAGCCGTTACTCCTCACTCTTTACCTTTCGTCGCCTACGGTTATCCTTGGCTACCCGCCATAGATAATGAAAATACCCAACAAACCGTTTTTTAAACGCCTGCTTATCGCGCTTGCGCCTGAATTTAGCCCCCGATATCATTTCATATGCTTTAACACAGGAAGGAATAACCTCGTGATAATACATATGATAGAGATTAGGCATGGTTTGCCGAACAAAAGGATGCCCCCATTTTTGTACCTGCTGCGGTACACGCGCCATGGCCTCTACGCAGGCAAGGGCTTCGCGAACACTTGCGTTGGGACTATCATAGGCATCGGCTTTGGGTTCAATATTAAAAATCATGTCGCCAATGGCATCTTCAATCCCAAGGGGCGTACGTAGTTGTCGTGGTAAATTGCCTAGAAATCCTATTTTATGACACGAACAGCGCAAGAAGAAAAATTGCAGGCCTAATTTATAATGCCATTTGATAAAAGCACGCTTTAGCCAGTGCAAATGCTGTTCTTTATAAAATTGATATTGTTTTTGCTCTTCGACTAATCGCGATAATCCCTTTTTACGCGCCTTTTGCAGCACCATCTGCATATGTTGTTTATCCTGATAACGCGCCTGGCGGCAAGCGCGTTTTGGGTTAGTGGCATTCAGATTGGTGGAATGGCGGCTGATAGGATTACCGGCTCGGTCGCGGATGATATCGGAATAATGCCCCATCTCCTGTGCCGCAATTATCATCAATCGCGCCAGCGCGGGTGTGCCATCACCTTGGGTAGCACCGGGTTTGCTTTCATCAAAAGGGTCGCCATCGGCAGAAACAAAGATAGCATAATCTTTGCCATAGGTCGTTTGCATACCATTATTCCAGCGCAGGGATTCCCATGATTGAACATCAAGCAAATCACCAATGGAATAGCTGTAAGTAACGAACATTTCGACTTCTTCCCACAGCAATAAATAAAGGACAACGGGATGCGTTGCCTGAACCAGGGCCCGGGCAATTTTTAGCTCGATCTCTTCGGTAATGTGTGGCGATTTATCCACTTCATAACGCAAACGCTGAATGGTTTCATCCAGTTGCCCCTCACTGACAGAGTGCGTTTGCTGGTTCTTTAAAATATAACGTAGCACGTTGCGCGTGTTGATAACCAGGTGTGGATCATACAGTTGGCGGTAACTGAAAATCACATACGATGCGCCAAATGGGTAGGAATAGCGGACAAAATTTATTTTATCCCCCGTATCAATACGCAACAAGCCGGATCTTACCAAGCGTTGTGCCAACTCTTCGGTTTCGGTGTTGGTTTCAAAATCCTCAAGGGCTGGTCGATGGGCCAGAATGTGATAGAGGTTACGGTTCATAGTCAATGTTGCTAAGGACGATAAAAATAGGCAATGGATTCAGTATGACGTGTCCAGTAAAATTGGTCAATGGCAAGGAGCGATTCGAGTCGGTAGCCAGCTTCTTTAAGTGAGTGACTGTCGCGCTCCAGGCTGCTTAAGCTGCAAGAAACGAGAATGACATGTGGTACGTGCGAATGGGCAATTTCCTGGATTTGTGGACCTGCGCCGTTGCGTGGTGGGTTAATGACAATGGCTTTGGCTTCTTTGAGTTTGGTGGCTGCCACCGGCATATGATAGAGATCCTGCTTGAGTGCTTTTAAGGAACGATGATGTAATGGGTCCATATGCGATAAAGCTTGCTTCATGGCAAAGACCATATCAGCAGAACCTTCAATCGCCATGACCGTAAACCCGGCTTGCAACAATGGAAAACTAAACGTGCCGCAACCAGAATAAAGATCATACACGAGCGATGCGGCCGGCAACGAGGCTAGGGTACGCATGATAAAATCGGTCATCACCGTTTGTGCTTCGTGTGTGGCCTGTAAAAAGGCCAGCGGGGGAACCGAAACTTCGGCATCACCGAGCGTCAGCGTAACAGGATAATCCTGGATGGTGATGGTGGTATGCTTCGATTGCCAGGTAAGCCGTTGTCGGTGATGGAGTGTTGCGCAACGATCAGTAATCGTTTTTTTATCGTGGCTACTGAGCGCCACATGGGCATGGAAGATAACATCCATGACGTTAGCGGACGCATGATACGTCAGATGAATTTCATCGATGGCAGCTCCACATTCAAGGTGCGGCAGCCATTCCTTAAGGGCGAGTGCATAGGTGAGTAGTGGTTCTTTAACAATAAGACAGGTATGAATATCAACGACATGATGCGTTGATTCTTGAAAAAAACCAAGCTGGAATTGGCCATCGGTTTGGGTAATTTTAAAGACCACTCGCCTTCTTTTTGCCAGACCAACTTCGTAAAGCGGTAAAATGGCTGCTGTAGAAAAACCGGCGCGGTTGATCGACTCTGCTACCCATTGTTGTTTTAGGGCAGTATAGCCCTGTGAGGTTAAATGCTGTAATTGACAGCCGCCACAGGTGCCAAAATGAGGGCAGGGGGGAGTTGCTCGTTGCGGACTTTGAATAAGACGCTTGTTGCAGCGGGCTCGGATAAATTTGCTGGTGATGGTTTCGATGGTGGCGTTGATCCTCTCGTCTTTGAGGGTCAATGGAACAAAGATTTTAAAGCCTTCATAAAATCCAAACCCTAGTCCCTGACCACTGACGTTTATAATGGATAAATCAATGTCATCGCCGATCTGGAAGGGGTAATGGGGGGGCATGGGTGGTGAACCTCTATTTAGATCTTGAGTTTCTACCCTCCTCTCCGAGGAGGGGCAGATTCATGCTTTTGGGCATGAATCTGGGGTGGTGTGAGAGTAACGCAGTACTAAGCCTTAAAAGAGAAAAACCCAGCCTTGCCTTTCCTTCTCCCCCCTCCCTGAGAGGAAGAAAAGAAAGACAAGAGGACGCTCCCTTCTACGAATAAGGTGGGCAAAACAATCCTTGCGGCGATAAGGTAAAAATTTCAAACCCATCCCTGGTTACTGCGAGTGTATGTTCAAACTGTGCAGAAAGGCTGCGGTCTTTGGTGATAACGGTCCAACCGTCTTTCATCAACAGCGTATGGTGTTTGCCGGCATTGATCATGGGTTCAATAGTAAAAAACATACCTTCTTCCAGCACCATACCCTGACCCGGTTTGCCGTAATGCAGTACGTTAGGCTGGGTATGAAAAATTTTGCCAATACCATGGCCGCAATAATCGCGAACCACCGAATAGCCATTTTCTTCGGCGTAGCTTTGAATAGCATGACCGATATCGCCTAAAGTCGCCCCCGGGCGAACGGCTTCAATGCCTTTCATCATGGCATCATAGGTGACTTGGGTTAGGCGTTTACCTTTAATGGGAATATCCTGGCCAACAAAATACATGCGGCTGGTGTCGCCATACCAACCATCGAGGATAACGGTGACATCTATGTTCAGTATATCGCCGTCTTTTAATTTACGGTCATCGGGAATACCGTGGCAAATCACATGATTGATCGAAGTACAGATGGATTTAGGGAACCCCCGATAATTGAGCGGTGCGGGAATGGCTCCCTGCGCACTGATTTTATCGTGGCAGAGCGTGTTGAGTTCATCCGTTGTGACACCTGGTTTTACGTAGGGAATGATAAAATCCAGAATGGATGCAGCAAGCGCACCTGCTTTACGCATACATTCAACATCAGAGGGTTGGTGAATGACTACTGGATCATGCCCCATGGGTATTTCCTTGTAAGACATCTTTCATGGCATATAGCCCAGGTGCTTTTTGGCGTGCCCATAAACAGGCGCGCACAGCTCCCTTTGAATAGATGGTGCGGTTGGATGCTTTATGTGTGAGTTCAATGCGTTCGCCCATGCCAGCAAAGGTTACTGTGTGGTCGCCAATGACATCGCCGCCACGCAAGGTGGCAAAACCAATTTCTCCGCGCGGACGAATGTCTTCAATCCCTTCGCGTGACAATTTAGCTACGTCGTTGAAATGGCGATTGCGACCTTTGGCGGCCGCTTTTCCAAGCGAAAGTGCCGTTCCTGAGGGGGCATCTATTTTTTGACGGTGGTGCATTTCAACAATTTCAATATCAAATTCTTCCCCCAGGATTGCGGCAACCTGTTCGGTTAAGGCAAAGAGAAGGTTGACGCCAACACTCATATTGGATGACCAAATAATCGGTGTTTCGTTGGCGTAGGATTGAAGGACGTGCCATTGGGCATCAGAAAATCCAGTTGTGCCAATCACCAGGATCTTTCTGTACTGAGCGGCTAGTTGCGCCGATATGAGGCTGGCTTCAGGTGTGGAAAAATCAATGACTGCGTCTGCTGCTTTAAACAGTTCTTCGGCGTTGTCGCTGATTAAAACGTCGCATGCGGGCAGACCTACCTGCAAGGCGGCATCACGGCCAATCAGTGGATCGCCACTGGCAGTAACCGCTCCGGAAAGTGAAACATCCGGATTTTGCAAAATTTCCCTGATATGCTCCTTGCCCATACGGCCCGTTGCACCAAAGATGCCAATCTTCATCATGATATACCTTTAACTGAGTGCGTTATACTGACCACGGTAATATAAGAGAGGCTTTAAATCAACACGTGATTGAGCCTGCTGAACGCAGCCAATGACAATGTGATGGTCGCCTCCCTCCAGGATTTGATAAAGGGAGCAATCAATAGAGGCCAGTACGTCTGGAATATGAGGCGTTTGAAGGGATGACAGGCTGTAATCGATCTCCTTAAAGCGTTCACTGGTAGGGCCGGCGAAATGCTGCGCCAGCGATTGCTGGGTGGATGCCAGGATATTAATGGAAAAAAAAGCGGCTTGCATAAAATCCCGATGACAATGCGCGCGTTTATCCAGGCAAAAAGAACAAGTGGCGGATCCAGCGATACTGAGGTAAAGGAATTAATCGTAATCCCAATAGGATTTTTATCGACCGAAGCACAGGTAGCAATAGCAATCCCTGTCACAAATTGTCCAAGGGTTTGCCGAAATAATTCTGAGCTGACGGGCATGATGATCTCTTTTATTAAAGCTTCATTTTAACGTTTTTTTATGCATTCACAAGCATGATGAATGTTCTTAAGTCTCTTTGTCTTACGGTTGCGCACGTGTGGGGGTGTCATGCTTTTTTTTGTCGGCTTAATAGTAGTAATAGGGTGCGTGGTAGGCGGCTATATGGGCAATGGCGGCCATATGGGGGTGTTATGGCAACCCTTTGAATTTGTTATTATTTTTGGTGCGGCTTTCGGTGCGTTTATCATTGGCAACCCAAGCCATATCATTAAAGACGCGTTGCACAGTTTAAAAAACCTAGTTAAAGGTACGCCTTATAACAAGAGTGATTATAGTGAGTTGCTGGGATTTCTTTATAACATATTTAAAGTGATGAAAACCAAAGGCATGTTACAAATTGAAGCGGATATCGACAAACCGGAGTCCAGTGAATTATTCACCAAATATCCTAAATTCGCAGGCGACCATCACAATGTGGCATTTGTCTGTGATTATCTACGGATGTTGACGATGGGCGTGGATAACCACTACCAGTTAGAAGATTTAATGGTAGGAGAACTCGATTCACACCATCACCATTATGACGAAGTGGCAACATCGCTTTCGAATATGGCCGATGGAATGCCCGCACTTGGGATTGTTGCCGCGGTATTGGGGGTTATTCATACGATGGGTAGTATTACTGAGCCGCCGGAAGTTTTGGGGCACTTAATCGGGGGCGCGTTGGTTGGAACCTTTATGGGAGTGTTTATTTCCTATGGATTTGTGGCGCCGATGGCTGCGTTCATCAAAAAATATCAAACCGCCAAGGGAACCTATTTGCAGGTGGTCAAGGCGGCTATTATCGCCCATGTGCAGGGGAATGCGCCTATGATTTCAGTAGAAACGGCCCGTAAAATAATCCCTGATAAAATTCGTCCGTCTTTTAGTGAATTAGATCAAATTATTAATGGCTCAGGCGGCGAAAAATAACTGTCAGAATGTTAGGTTGGATATGGCTGGACCATCTATTGTCGTAAAAAAAATTAAAAAAGGCGAACATGGCCATCATGGTGGGGCTTGGAAAGTGGCCTATGCCGATTTTGTGACAGCGATGATGGCATTTTTCCTGTTGCTGTGGCTGTTATCAACGTCATCAGAAGAAACCTTACACGGTATTTCTGATTATTTTGCTCCAACCACCGGTGTCCAGGGAGAGCTGGGGATTGGTTTCAAAGGTGGTAAGGCCATGGGTAAGGAGGGTACCAAAGAAATAGCGATGGCAAAGCCTTCTATTACCAATGGTGCTGCACATACAGGGCCTATTGTTCAAGCGCCAGAAGATCAATCACAGGAGAATGAAGAAACGGAAAAGCAACAGCTTAACTTGATTGAAAATAATATCAGTGAGGCTTTGAAAAAAGACAGAGAATTGAAGGAATTGATGGACTCAATTATCATTGACCAAACGCCAGAAGGCTTAAGGATTCAGATAACCGATAAAAAAAATCGTCCGATGTTTCGTTATGGTGGGGTAACACTTTATCCGCATGCTAAAATAATGCTGGCTAAAATCACGGATATCGTCCGGTTTGTGCCTAATTACCTGTCGATCAATGGTCATACCACTATTACCAATGCCCTCCGCAAAGGGTATACGGACTGGGAGTTGTCGGCAGATCGAGCCAATGTTGTGCGCCAATTTATGCAAGAAAGCGGGCTGGACGAAGAACAAGTAGCCAGAGTTGTCGGCAAAGCTGACTTTGAGCCGCTTAAACCCGAGGAGCCCAACGCGCCAGAAAATGATCGTATATCGATTATTCTCTTGCGCCATTCGGTTCTTCCCTATCACCGACGCGCAGCACCGGATGGGGTGTTCTCCAAGGAAGGTGATAATGATGAAAAGCCGATGGAAGAGCCTAAAGTGCTGATACCCGAGAAAAAGTAAAACCACGACTCCGACTATTCCTTTCCTTCTTCCCACCGCTGGGAGGAGGGGCAGATTCAGGCTATTTTAACATGTTTCTGGGGTGGTAGGAAGGGAAGCGAGTGCCAAGCGCTACGTGTGCCAAGCGCCGCGAGGAAGCCCGGCGTTTGCGCTGATTCAAACCCTCGACACTTCATATAACGCAATCGCAGCGGCATTGGATACATTCAAACTCCCAATCGCACTGATAATAGGAATCTGCACAATCACATCACAATGCTTCAGTGTGCTGGGACGGATGCCTTTTCCCTCGGCACCTAAGACCAGGGCAATTTTATCGTATCCTTTCACCTTGGTAATATCCTGGGTGGCGGGCACATCTAGGGCAAAGCACCAGAAACCATAGTCCTTTAATTGGTCAAGGGTCTGATTGAGGTTAGTGACGGTAATTAAAGGAACCATGTCCAGGGCACCGGAGGCTGTTTTGGCAATAACGGCATTTTCATCCGGGGAGTGATGTTTGGGAACAATCAGGGCACCAACCTTAAAGGCAGCACAGGAACGCAAGATGGCGCCAACATTGTGGGGATCAGTGACTTGGTCGAGCAAGACAAGAATCTCTGGTTTTGCCGGCGATTCTTGTGCCTCGGACATGGCTAAATAATCACGCAAATCAAGTAAAGGCAAGGGCTCAACCTCGCAGGCCAGGCCTTGGTGGACGGCTGATTCGGGCACAAACCGCAAAAATTGCTTGGGGTCTAGGATTTCATAAGGGATTTTCCGCTCCAGGCATTGGGCTAACAGTGCGTCACCCTGTGTAAGGGCATTTTGGGTGACAACCAGCCTGCGGCAGACACGCAAGGGGTTAGAAACCGCGGCTATGATGGCGTGTTTGCCATAAATCCAATAAGAGCGCGAAGAAGAGGAAGACGAGAACTGCGTTTTTTTTGCCATAATTTTCTAATTTTCTCAAAAAGGTTAAAGTTATTCGTTGACATATCATAGCGGATGGTTTAAAAAGGGCAACCCACTACGTAGATAATTCTGCGTGCTGAGGTTATTGCAAAACAGCTTGAAAGCCCCGTTTTCAAAAAGGTCTCTTATTCCTTCGAGGAGGGGTGGCCGAGTGGTTAAAGGCAGCAGACTGTAAATCTGCCCGCTTATGCGTACGCAGGTTCGAATCCTGCCCCCTCCACCACCCTACGCTCTACGAGCTTCGGGTGGCAGGCCATAAGAAAGAGGCACAGAGGTTTTGCATATAAGGATAACCGCATGCCTTTCGCGGGTGTAGCTCAGTGGTAGAGCCCCAGCCTTCCAAGCTGGTTGCGAGGGTTCGATTCCCTTCACCCGCTCCAAGGCGAGTGAAGAATACTAAATACGCAGAAATGCAATGAGAATAAAAAGAATAACTAGGTTAAAAAGAAGGTTTTAAGTAGGTAGGTAGTTATGGCAAAAGAAAAGTTCGTACGTAATAAGCCGCACTGTAACGTTGGAACCATTGGTCACGTTGACCACGGTAAGACGACATTGACAGCTGCTATCGCAAACGTATTGGGTACTAAAATTCAATTCGATCAAATCGATAAAGCCCCAGAAGAAAAAGAGCGTGGTATTACGATTAACGCTTCACACGTTGAGTATGAAACAGCGAATCGCCACTATGCACACGTTGATTGCCCAGGACACGCCGACTATGTAAAAAACATGATTACCGGTGCTGCGCAAATGGATGGAGCAATCCTGGTTGTGAGTGCAACCGATGGCCCAATGCCACAGACGCGTGAGCACATTCTGCTTGCACGTCAGGTGGGTGTACCTGCGATTGTGGTATTCTTAAATAAAGTTGATCAGGTTGATGACGCTGAGTTATTAGACCTGGTTGAAATGGAAGTTCGTGAATTGCTTAGCAAGTACGATTTCCCTGGAGATGATATTCCTATTATCCGTGGTTCTGCATTGAGTGCGCTTGAAGGTAAAAATCCTGAGATTGGCGCTGATGCAGTGAGAAAATTGATGGATGCTGTTGATAGCTATATCCCAATGCCACAACGTCCACTGGATAAACCATTCCTGATGCCAATTGAAGATGTGTTCTCTATCTCCGGTCGTGGTACCGTAGTAACAGGCCGTATTGAAACTGGTGTTGTGAAAGTAGGTGAAGAGATCGAGATCGTTGGTATTAAAGATACGCAAAAAACCACCTGTACAGGTGTTGAGATGTTCCGTAAGCTGCTTGACCAAGGTGAAGCTGGTGATAACGTGGGTATCTTGTTGCGTGGAACCAAACGTGAAGATGTTGAGCGTGGTCAAGTTCTGGCTAAACCAGGCACGATCAAACCTCACCGTAAGTTTAAAGCGGAGAGTATACGTATTGAAGAAAGAAGAAGGCGGTCGCCATACTCCATTCTTCAATGATTATCGTCCGCAATTCTATTTCCGTACTACCGACGTTACCGGGTCAGTTAAACTGCCTGAAGGTAAAGAGATGGTAATGCCTGGAGATAACGTGACTGTTGAAATTGAATTGATTCACCCAATCGCGATGGACAGAGGCTTGCGCTTCGCTATCCGTGAAGGTGGTCGTACTGTTGGTGCTGGTGTCGTTCACGACATTCAAGACTAATTAAATTTGGGACAAAAAGAAGACATATTATGAATTCGCAAATTATCCAAATCAAGTTGAGAGCGTTTGATCACAAAGTGTTGGATCAGGCCGTAAAAGAGATCGTGAATACCGTTAAACGTACAGGTGCTCGCGTTCGTGGTCCAATCCCTCTGCCGCGCAAGATATCGCGCTTTACTGTGTTGCGTAGCCCTCACATTGATAAAGATTCGCGTGAACAGTTTGAGATCCGCGTCCACAAGCGTTTGGTAAGCATTGTTGATGCAACGTCTCAGACCATTGATGCATTGATGAAACTTGATCTAGCATCAGGTGTAGGTGTAGAAGTCAAATTAGCTGAGGCAGTAGCATGAGAACAGGAGTCATAGCACAAAAAGTCGGCATGACAAGCCGCTTTGATCAAGAGGGCAAAAAGGTCCCCGTTACGATTCTTCTCGTAGACGGTTGCCAAGTTATCCAGCGTAAACAAGAGGAAGGCAAGGACGGCTATAATGCGGTCCAGGTTGGTGTGTGTGATGTTAAACCACAACGTGCCAATAAGCCTAAAAAAGGCCACTTCGCTAAAGCTGGGATTGCTGTTAAAAAACATATCAAAGAATTCCGGGTTGCTGCTGATGCACTCCTTGATGTTGGTACAGAGATTCTGGTAACCCATTTTGTTCTTGGACAATTTGTTGATGTTCAAGCAACAACCAAAGGTAAAGGATTTGCCGGTGTTATGAAACGCTGGAACTTCGGTGGTTTAAGAGCTACCCACGGTGTTTCTGTGTCTCACCGTTCACATGGTTCAACTGGTCAACGTCAAGATCCGGGCCGCGTGTTCAAAAATAAGAAAATGGCTGGTCACCTGGGTGTTGAAACCGTGACTGTTCAAAATCTTGAAATCATAGACATAAATGTCGAGCTTCGTACCATCGCTGTTAAAGGCGCAGTACCAGGCAATAAAGGTGGATATGTTTATATATCCGATGCAATTAAACGTTTGCTTCCATCAAATGCTCCGTATCCTACGGCATTTGCTGGTGCTTCAGCGCAACAAACTGAATCAACTGCTCCGGCTGATGATTCATCTGCGTCTGAACAAGCTTCGCAGTAGTGGAGGAGTAAGATAATGAAAGTCAATGTCATAAATCTAGAGACAGGACAAACGGTAGGAGACATAGAACTGAGCGCAGCTCTGTTTGGTTTGCCTAAACGTAAAGACTTGCTTCACCGTGCGGTTCGTTATCAGTTGGCTAAACGTCAATCGGGTAATCATAAAACCAAAGGTATTTCTGAAGTACAAGGTACAACGAAAAAGCCTTATCGTCAGAAAGGTACCGGTCACGCTCGTCAGGGTAGCTTGCGCTCACCTCAATATCGTGGCGGTGGTATTATTTTCGGGCCAGTTGTTCGTAGCCATGCTTTTGACCTTCCTAAGAAAGTTCGTAAGCTGGCATTAAGAACGGCTCTATCTGCCAAGGCTGCTGATTTAAAAATCACAGTGGTTGAGCATGATAACATTTCCAGCCATAAAACAAAGAACTTCAAAAGCACACTCGAAAAATTAGGTTTAAAATCTGCGCTTATCGTTACTGGTGAGCAAGCCCTGACAATTTGAAACGTGCTGCTTCCAACATTCCATATATCGATGTACTTTCACAGCAAGGTATTAACGTTTATGACATCCTTCGTCATGAAAATGTTTTGCTTACGAAAGATGCGATCCGCTATTTAGAGGAGAATTTCGCATGACTATAGCACCTCAATTTGATATTATTCGTTCACCTATTATAACCGAGAAATCGACAGCATTAAGTGAACTCAACAAATTTGCGTTTAAGGTATCACCTGACGCTACTAAAACAGGGGTAAAGAATGCTATTCAGACCTTGTTCAAAGTGGAAGTTCAATCAGTGAATATCCTGAATGTAAAAGGTAAGGTTAAACTATTCCGTGGTCGTAAGGGCAAACGCTCTGATTATAAAAAAGCCATTGTGACCCTTACCAAAGGTCAAACCCTTGATTTCACAGCAGGAGTATAATGTATGGCGTCTGCATTAAAGGTTTTTAATCCTACAACCCCAAGCCAACGTGGTCTGGTTCTTGTAGATAGAAGCGAAATTTCTAAGAATAAACCTGAGAAATCACTGACGGTTGGTTTCAAGCGTGGAACTGGTCGAAATAACGCAGGTCACATTACCAATAGAAACAGAGGTTGTGGACATAAGCGTAGTTATCGTATTATCGATTTTAAACGTAATAAGTTTGATGTTGTAGCCAGTGTTCTGGACATTCAATATGATCCAAACCGTACTTCCTATATCGCTCTTATCCAATATACCGATGGTGAGAAATCATATATCCTTGCGCCACAGCGTTTGCAGGCTGGAGACACCGTTGTTTCAGGACAGAAGGTTGAAATTAATCCCGGCAATGCCATGCCGCTTAAAAATGTACCCGTAGGTACGTTGGTTCACAATGTTGAATTAAAGCCAGGTCGTGGTGGACAGATTGCACGTGCAGCAGGTTGCTACGCACAGTTGATTGGTAAAGATTCAGGATATGCATTGCTTCGTCTTCGCTCAGGTGAAGTTCGTATGATCAATTCTGAATGTATGGCAACGATTGGCGCATTATCAAATCCAGATCAGCAGAACATTCAAATTGGTAAAGCTGGTCGTCAACGCTGGTTGGGTCGTCGTCCGCACGTTCGTGGTGTTGCCATGAACCCTGTTGATCACCCGCACGGTGGTGGTGAAGGTAAAACGTCAGGTGGTCGCCATCCGGTGTCACCAAAAGGTAAGCCGACAAAAGGTAAGCGTACACGTTCTCGCAAGAAAGTGTCGAATAAGCATATCGTTCGTCGTCGTTATGAGAAATAAGGAAAGAGGTAGTCATGACTAGATCAGTCTGGAAAGGTCCTTTTGTTGACGGTTATGTCATCAAAAAAGTTAAGAAAATTGGTCAAAAAGGTGTGATCAATATTCGGTCGCGTCGTTCTGTCATTCTTCCGGATTTCGTTGGATGTACGTTTGGTGTGTATAACGGCAAAAAATATGTGCCTGTTTATGTGAATGAAAATATGGTTGGATTTAAATTCGGTGAATTTGCTCCTACACGTACGTTCCATGGGCACAGTGCAGATAAAAAAGTGAAAAGGGCGTAATTATGTCTAAACCAGCAACACAAAGGAGACAAGCACCGACTGAGGCTATGGCCTATGCAAGATCGTTGCGTGTATCTCCTCGTAAACTCAATTTAGTTGGTCGTCTTATTTGCGGTATGCCTGTTGCTAAGGCTATCGTTCAGCTTCAGTTCTCGCATAAAGCGATTGCTAAAGACGTACGTAAGTTATTGTTGTCAGCCGTTGCTAACGCTGAAAACAACCATAATTTAGATATTGACCGTCTCGTAGTATCCGAGGTGGTTGTTGGGAAAGGCATTGTTATGAAGCGTTTCACAGCAAGGGCTCGCGGTCGCGCTGCCAGGGTTGTGAAGCCATTCAGTAATATGCGTATCGTAGTTCGCGAACAACAGGAGGAGTAATCCATGGGTCAGAAAGTTAATCCAATCGGTTTACGTACAGGTGGTATTCGTACATGGGATTCTTGCTGGTTTGCAGGCCAAGATTATGCAGACTTACTGCACAATGATTTAGCAATCCGTAAGTACCTTAAAAAATACTTGACCGATATTGGTGCAGGTGTCAGTAAGATTTTTATTGAAAGACCGGCAAAGAAAGCTATAGTAACTATCCATACGGCTCGTCCGGGAGTAGTGATTGGTCGTAAAGGAACAGATATTGAGAAACTCAAAGCTAAGCTTAAAGAGCTGACAGATGCTGAGGTGGTTCTGAATATCGTTGAAATTCGTAAGCCTGAAGTTGATCCAACCTTGATTGCTGAGAGTATCGCACGTCAGCTGGAGAAACGAATTGCTTTCCGTAAAGCGATGAAAAGAGCAGTTCAAAGCGCTATGCGCCAAGGTGCTCTAGGAATCAGGATAAATTGCTCTGGCCGTTTGGCTGGATCAGAAATTGCTCGTATGGAGTGGTATCGTGAAGGACGTGTTCCTTTGCATACACTTCGTGCAGACATTGATTATGGTACTGCTGAGGCGCTTACCACCTATGGTTTGATTGGTGTAAAAGTCTGGGTGTTCCATAAAGAAGTGTTGAGCAAAGAAGAAGAACAACCTAAAGAAGCTAATCAGTAGGTCTTAACATGAACGGTCCAAAGAAGTCAAAATATAGAAAGCAGTTTAAAGGCAAGATTCATGGAAACGCTAAAGGTGGCACGGCCATTGACTTTGGTGATTTTGGATTGAAAGCACTTGAACCAGAAAGAATAACAGCACGTCAGATTGAGGCGGCTCGAAGAACGATCACCCGTGAAATGAAAAGGGTTGGTGTACTTTGGATCCGTATTTTTCCAGATGTTCCTGTTAGTACCAAACCTGCGGAAGTAAGGATGGGAAGTGGTAAGGGTACACCAGAATATTATGTGTGCAAAGTGAAGCCAGGTAGAGTGCTTTTCGAGCTTGCAGGTATCCCTGAAGATGTAGCACGTAGCGCGTTTGCGAAGGCAGCGGCAAAATTGCCGATTGCAACCAAGTTCGTTAAACGTGTTGGTGAAAATGTTTAAAACAGAGTGAGTGTGGTATGAAAATAGATGAAATTCGCACAAAGTCGGTTGAAGAGTTGCAAGGTCAAATAGAAGACCTAAAGCGTGAATCTATGAATTTGCGTTTTCAAAAAGCAACTCATGAATTGGCTAAAGTATCGAGAATTAAAGAGGTGCGTCGTACTATAGCTCGTATCTTGACAATCATTAGAGAAAAGCAAATAAAAGCGGCAGGAGGTAACCATGCCTAAACGCGTATTAAAAGGTACTGTTGTTAGCGTCACACCCAAAACGATTACCGTTTTAGTTGTGAGCCGTTATATGCACCCTATTTATAAAAAATTCGTGCAGCGTTCTAAAAAATACGCAGCGCATGATGAAACAAATCGTTGTAAGCTTGGTGAAGACGTGAGGATTGAGGAATCGCGTCCTATATCAAAAAGAAAACGTTGGGTGGTTCTTGAATCATAATAATTTTTAGAAGAGCGAGAAGGATTGTCTTATGATCCAGATGCAGACAAGATTAGTTGTAGCAGATAACTCAGGTGCACAGGAAGTAATGTGCGTTAAGGTGCTTGGTGGTTCCAAACGTAAAACCGCAAGCATTGGTGATGTTATCGTAGTATCCGTGAAGAAAGCAAATCCTCACGCGAAAATTAAAAAAGGTGAAGTTCATCGTGCTGTTATAGTACGCACCAGAAAGGATATACGTCGTCAAGATGGTTCCGTTATTCGTTTTGATAATAACGCGGCTGTGTTGATCAATAAGCAGGGGGAACCTCTTGCTACTCGTATATTTGGCCCAGTTGCCCGTGAACTTCGTGCCAGAAAATTTATGAAAATTATTTCGTTAGCGCCGGAGGTACTGTAACATGACCAAGCTTCGTATTAAAAAGGGTGACAAGGTAATTGTCATTTCGGGATCTGACAAAGGTAAAACAGGTGTAGTGCTTAAAGTTTTCCCTGAGGATTCTAAAGTACTTGTTTCTGGTGTTGCAGTGGCTACTCGCCATCAAAAGCCAATGGGTATGAAACCTGCAGGTCTGATTAAGAAAGAGCAACCTATACACATCTCTAATGTGATGTTGGTAGATTCGGAAGGCAAGCCTACACGTGTAGGCCGTCGCAAAGAAGGTGAAAAGAACGTCCGCTTCGCGAAAACAACCAATGAAGTTCTAAACTAAGGGTGATTGACCATGTTTAATTTGCAAGATCATTATAATAAGGTAGTTGTTCCGGAGTTGAAGAAACAATTCGGCTATACCAATGTCCACCAGATACCAAAGCTATTATCAGTCCACTTAAATATGGGTGTTGGTAGTCAGGCGGTTGCTGATAGCAAAACAATTAATCATGCTTATGATCAATTGACATTGATTGCTGGTCAAAAACCTGTTAAAACAAAATCGCGTAAATCGATTGCTGCGTTCAAACTTCGTGAAGGTATGGAAATTGGCTGTAAAGTCACTCTCCGTAAAGAGCGTATGTATGATTTTCTGGAAAGGCTAGTATTTATAGCTCTTCCACGGGTTCGTGACTTTCGTGGTTTGTCAAAAAAATCGTTTGATGGTCGTGGCAATTATTCACTGGGTATTAAAGAACAGATCGTTTTCCCAGAGATTGATTATGATAAAATTGATCGGGTTCGTGGTATGGATATCGTGATTACCACATCGGCAAAGACTAATGAGGAAGCAGAGGCTTTGTTGAAAGCTATGTGCTTGCCGCTTGTTTAATTTGAGGTAGATTATGGCTAAAAAATCAGTTGTCCGTCGTAACGACAAACGTGCAAGAAAAGTAAAAGGCCAGGCAAGTCGCCGGGCAGATATTAAAGCACGTATTTATGACAAAACAGGGAATGTCACCATAGCTGAGAAATTTCAGTTATCTATGGAATTGGCCGGTTTGTCTAGGGATGGTTCGCGCGTTCGTTATGCTCGCCGTTGCCGTTTGACAGGTCGTAAAAAGGGATATTTCCGTAAGTTTAATATGTCGCGTATTAAACTGCGTGATTTGGCTGCATATGGTCAGTTACCTGGTGTAATAAAAGCAAGTTGGTAGGAGTCTAACATGGCAATGAATGATACCTTAGCAGATATGTTAACCAGAATTCGTAATGGTCAATCTGCACACCTGGCGAAAGTCGAGTGTTTAAATTCTAAATTAAATCGTGCTGTTCTTGAAGTGCTGAAAATCGAGGGGTATATCCAAGATTATCAGGAAGAAAGTCAAGAGGGCAAAGCTTATACTAAGTTGACTGTTGTTCTTCGTTACCATGCTGGTAAAGGAGCAATCACGATGCTTAAGCGTATATCTAAACCTGGTCGACGTATGTATATATCGGTGGCAGAGTTGCTTAAGTCCCGTGTGTATAATGGTCTTGGAATTTCGGTTTTATCTACCAATAAGGGTGTTATGTCTGATATTGAAGCCAGACGCCAGAACGTTGGTGGTGAATTGTTATGTAACGTATTTTAGGAATGATCCATGTCTCGCGTAGGTAAACATCCAGTTTCAATTCCTGCTAATGTTCAGGTTACTATCCAAGAAGGAAATGTGTTGGTAAAAGGACCTCTTGGTTCTCTTGAGTCCGACGTCATTCGTTTTGTGAATAATGACTTGACCAAAGAAAAATTGACTATGACTCCATTGTCAGATAATCCTAAGGATCGCGCAAAATGGGGCATGGCTAAACGTATCATTGATAATATGGTTGAGGGAGTTGTTAAAGGTTACTCTCAAACCATCGAAATCATTGGAGTGGGTTTTAAAGTTGCTCAAGAATCCCCTAAGGAACTTCGTTTTTCGTTGGGTTACAGCCATGATATCGTTTTTGAATTACCAGAAGGGATTACCTTCGTCATTGAAAAGCCGACTGTTTTGGTTATTAAAGGAATCGATAAGCAAAAAGTTGGACAGATTGTCGGTGAAATCATTCGTCTTCGTCGCCGCGATCCATACAAAGGAAAAGGCCTTTATCGTATTGCGCCTGTTGTTGAGTATCGTCGTTCTAAAGAAGGCAAGAAGAAATAGGTTATAGGAAGGTTGTTATGATGTCCGCCAAAAAGAAAGCCCATTTACTGAAACGTAAAGAAAGAAATAATAATAGCATTAAGAAAAAAAGCAATCGTCCTCGTCTTGCAGTGTTTCGCTCTGGCCAGCATATTTATGCCCAGCTCGTCTGCAATGTTACTGGAGATATTTTGGCCTGTGCTTCAACCTTGGAAAAAGAAATTCGTTCAAAGTTGAAAACAGGAGCTAATGTTGAAGCCGCAAAACAGATTGGTAAGCTTGTCGCTGAAAGAACTGTTTTGCTGGGTATAGTACAAGTTGTTTTTGATCGTGGGGGATATCCTTACCATGGTCGCGTAAAAGCAGTTGCTGAAGGTGCCCGTGAAGCGGGTCTTGATTTCTAATTAAGGTATGACTATGTCAAATGCGAATGTTAACACGGATCACAACCAAGATAGCGATTTAATTGAGAAGGTCGTTCTCGTAAAGCGCGTAGCTAAAGTAGTGAAAGGCGGACGTCGTTTCAGCTTTGCCGTGCTGGTAGTTATTGGTAATGGTAAAGGTCGAGTTGGTTGGGGCCTTGGTAAAGCGAGTGAAGTTGGTGATGCCCGCAAAAAGGCAGTGCAAGCAGCTAAACGTGCCATGATCCATATCCCTATGAAAGAAGGTCGGACTCTCCACCATGATTCATTCGGTAAATATGGTACGTCGACTGTTGTGGTTCGTACCGCTCCTTCAGGAACTGGTATCATTGCTGGCGGTGCAACACGTGCCGTTTTGGAAGTTGTTGGTATGCATGATGTGGTATCTAAATCGATTGGTTCT
The DNA here is from genome assembly GCA_016722515.1 of Alphaproteobacteria bacterium. NCBI lineage: Bacteria > Pseudomonadati > Pseudomonadota > Alphaproteobacteria > Alphaproteobacteria bacterium. Next base: position 799,473 of record JADKJE010000001.1, on the reverse strand, counting down.
ACCAATCCACATAATTTGGTTAAAGCCACGTTTGATGCACTTCAAAATACCACGTCTCCTCGTAACGTAGCTAACCGACGTGGCAAGCGTACAGGCGAGATTAAAAACTCTGCGAAAGAAAATAAAGAAACCGCAGAATAGGCTGATAAGAGGATTGTATGACAAAGAAAGTTAGAATAACGATGGTTTCCAGTAAATGTAAATCATTAAAAGCACAGAAGGCTACGCTGTTAGGGCTAGGTCTTAAGAAAATTGGTTCTGTATCGGAATTAGAGGATACTCCTTCAGTTCAAGGTATGATTCGCAAAGTGTTGCATCTGGTTAAAGTAGAGCAAGCTTAGAAATAAGCTTTCCAAGGTACGTGAGGTAATTTATGGTTCAGTTAAATACATTAAGAGATAATCCAGGAGCAACCCACTCGCTCATGCGAGTCGGACGTGGGTACGGTTCTGGAAAAGGTAAAACCTGTGGCCGTGGTTATAAAGGTCAGAAATCACGTACTGGTGTACGCTTGAATGGATTCGAAGGTGGACAAATGCCACTTTACCGTCGCTTGCCTAAGCGTGGTTTTACGAATATTCATCGTCAGGAATTTGCGGTTATTAATCTTGACCAATTGCAAGCCGCTATTGAAGCTGGAACGCTGAAGGCTAACGCGATCAATGTGCAAACGCTGAAGGAAGTCGGTTTGGTTCGTTCTGCAGCTAAATTGGTTAAGGTGCTTTCTTCTGGTGAGCTTACCAAAGCAATCACGATTGAAGTTGATGCCGCATCGCAAAAAGCACAGGATAAAATTTCTGCTGCTGGTGGTAAGATTCAGTTAAATCAATCGCTGGCTGAGAAGAAAGCCAAGATTGCTGAAAAACATTCACATCAGCCTAAAAAGAAAAAGTCTGTTAAAGACGAAGAATAGTCAAAGGGGTATTCCATGCGCTCAGCATCGGACAAATTAGCCGCTACCGTTAATCTTGGAGTCTTGTCTAAGGCGACGGAGTTAAAAAAACGCCTTTGGTTTATTCTGGGTGCGCTTATTATTTATAGAATAGGCACCTATATACCAATCCCTGGTGTTGATGCTTTGGTGCTTGAACAGGTCATGAATAAAAACGCGGGTGGAATGCTTGCCATTTTTAATATGTTTTCTGGTGGTGCTCTCGGTCGTATGACGATCTTCACACTCAGTATCATGCCTTATATTACGGCATCGATCATTATTCAGCTCATGACCTCGATTTCTAAATCGCTTGAAGCGTTAAAGAAAGAGGGTGAAAGCGGACGCCGGAAAATCAACCAATATACACGGTACTGCACGGTACTTTTTGCCTCTTTCCAGGCCTTTGGTATTGCTAAAGCACTTGAGAATATGTCTATTAACGGCGTGTCACCTGTGATTGACCCCGGTACCTTCTTTATGTGCACAACCGTGGTTACCTTGGTTGGTGGGACGATGTTCCTTATGTGGTTAGGCGAACAAATCACCCAGCGTGGTATTGGTAATGGTACATCCCTTATTATTTTTTCAGGTGTTGTCGCCGGCTTGCCAACAGCGTTGGGAAGCACGTTTGAGATGGGACGCACGGGTGCTCTTTCAACATTTTTTGTGTTGGGCTTGATGGTACTAGCTGTCTCCTTAATCATGTTTATTGTCTTTATGGAACGGGCGCAGCGTCGGATTGTGGTACAGTATCCCAAAAGGCAAATGGGCAATAAAATTTTTGGTGGCGATTCCTCGCATCTTCCGCTGAAGCTGAACACAGCTGGTGTTATACCACCTATTTTTGCAAGCTCGTTATTGCTCTTTCCAGTAACGTTGGCAAGTTTTCGTGGGAACAGCACTGAAAGTTCATTCCTAGACACGGTTATCCTTTACCTTTCCCATGGTAAACCGCTCTATATGCTAATGTATGTAGCGTTGATCGTGTTCTTCTCATTCTTCTATACAGCGGTTGTCTTTAACCCTGATGAAACGGCGGATAATCTCAAAAAATATGGTGGCTTTATTCCAGGGCGCAGACCAGGTAAGCATACGGCTGAATATCTTGATTTTGTCTTGACTCGCTTGACTACACTCGGGGCTATCTACTTGTCTATTATCTGTATTTTTCCTGAGTTACTGATTTCAAAATACTCTGTGCCGTTTTATCTTGGCGGTACCAGCTTGCTGATTGTGGTGAATGTGGTTATGGATACGATGGGTCAAATCCAAACGCACTTATTCTCTCACCAATATGAGGGATTAATCCGCAAAGCCAAGCTGCGTGGGAGGACTAAATGAAAATAATCCTTCTTGGCGCTCCAGGAGCTGGTAAAGGCACTCAGGCAGATAATCTAGTGAAACGTTACAGTATTCCTAAATTATCTACAGGTGATATGCTTCGAGACGCTGTGACGAAGCAAACGGCAGTTGGTAAGCAAGCGCAGGAAATTATGAAAGCGGGCAAACTCGTGCCGGATGATTTAATCGTTGACATGATTAAAGATCGAATCAGTCAGGCGGATTGTCATAAAGGTTATATTTTAGACGGGTTTCCACGGACGATTCAGCAAGCTGAAGCGTTGGAGACGTTACTTGCTTCTCAACAGCAACGCATTGATCAGGTGATCGAATTTAGTGTGGATGAAGACCAGCTGGTTAAGCGGATTTCAGGTCGATTTACCTGTAAATCCTGCGGAGAAGGTTATAATGATTTTTATAAGAACCCTGTTGTGGCGGGCCAATGTGACCGTTGCCAAAGCGGGGATTTTATCAGACGTGAAGACGATAATGAAACAACCGTTCGTTCACGTTTGAAAGTTTACCATGAACAAACAGCCCCCTTAAGGGACTATTATCAAAAGAAAGCGTTGCTTTCGAAGGTTAACGGTATGGGTGCTTTTGATCAGGTTACCCAGGAAATATGCAGTATTCTTGACAAGGTACTAAGAGCTGCGTAGCTGGCGTTATCCACAGGCCCTGAGGGTTCTGCGGAAGATGGGGTAGGCCATAATGAATCTTTTCAGGATTTGTTATTGACTTACGTAAGAAAACAGATAAAATGCCACTCTTCCTTTGTGAGTGGTTTTTTGTGTATTAGTTTGGAAGGAGTATATTGTGGCTCGGATAGCTGGCGTTAATTTACCTGCAAATAAGCGGGTAGTTGTCTCTTTGACATACATTTATGGTATTGGTCGTTCAACAGCCGATAAGATCTGCCAAGCATTGGAAATTCCTGTGCTGAAGCGTGTCAAGGATTTGACGGATCAGGAAGTCAATACGATTCGTAAATATATAGAAGGCAATCATGTCACCGAAGGTGACTTGCGCCGGGTCGTGGCTATGAATATGAAGCGCTTGATTGATTTAGGCTGCTATCGTGGTCTGCGTCATCGTCGTGGTTTGCCGTGCCGTGGCCAACGTACACATACGAATGCTAAAACGCGTAAAAAGCGTTCGTCTCCTATCGCCGGCAAAAAGAAATAGGTAAGGAACATCTATGAAAAATAAACCTGCAAAGAAAAATATCCGTGCCGTCGCATCTGGTATTGTTAGCGTTAACGCTAGCTTTAACAATACGATTGTGACCATTACTGATCCGCAAGGAAATGTATTAGTGACTGCATCATCTGGTTCATGTGGTTTTAAAGGGTCGCGTAAATCGACACCTTATGCTGCTCAGATTGCTGCGGAAACAGCGTGCAAAAAAGTAGTGACTGTTTATGGCATGAAAACGGTATCGGTACGTGTTAAGGGGGTTGGCTCTGGTCGTGAGTCGGCGTTGCGCGGCGTACATAATAGTGGTTTGAATGTGACCATTATTCTCGATATTACGTCGTTGCCTCATAATGGGTGCAGACGTAGAAAAAACCGCCGTGTTTAATTTAGTGTAACCTTAATTGAAGGGGTTTTGCCGTGTTGTCAGATAATTGGAATAAATTGATTAAGCCATCTAACTTTGTTGTGACACCTGTTGAGGGTGTTTCTAACTCGGCTACTGTGGTTGTTGAGCCGCTCGAGCGTGGATTTGGTGTTACCCTTGGTAACACGTTGCGCCGCGTCTTGTTGTCATCGTTACAAGGTGCTTCGGTTACCGCTATTAAAGTTAATGGCGTGTTGCATGAGTTTTCTTCTGTTCCTGGTGTCCGTGAAGATGTGACTGAGCTGGTATTAAATATTAAATCTCTCGTTCTTAAAGTAGAGGGTTCTGAGCGCCGCCGTGTACGTTTACGTACATCTCAGCCTGGTCCTGTTACTGCTGGAATGATTGAGTCAACTACCGGAGTTGAAGTGGTTAACAAGAATCTGGTTATTTGCCACCTTGATAAAGGCGGTGAGCTTGATATGGAGTTGATTGTTGAAACCGGTAAAGGGTATATCCCTGCGAATTTAAATCGCCCCAAAGATTCTCCTATCGGTGTTATCCCAGTGGATGCTCTCTTTAGCCCAGTTAGAAAAGTGGCTTACAAAGTTGAGGATAGCCGCGTTGGTCAAGTCACTGATTATGACAAATTGTCTTTGACGATTGAAACCAACGGTACACTTTCACCTGAAAATGCGGTGGCTTATGCTTCTCGTATTCTTCAAGATCAATTGCAACTCTTCATCAACTTTGAAGATGAGGAAGAGCAAGGAAAATCAGATATCGAATCACTCGGATTTGATGCAAATCTGTTGCGTAAAGTGGATGAACTTGAGCTTTCTGTCCGTTCTCAGAATTGCCTTAAAAACGATAATATCGTTTACATTGGTGATCTTGTTCGTAAAACGGAAGCTGAAATGCTGAAAACCCCCAATTTTGGCCGTAAATCTTTGAATGAGATTAAAGATGTGTTGTCAAGCATGGGCTTGCGTTTCGGTATGGAAGTTATTGGATGGCCACCAGAGAATATCGAAGATTTGGCAAAGCGTTTTGAAGAGCCATTTTAAGTTTGACTATAAGAATTAAAGAAAGATAACAGAAGGTAGAGATATGCGTCACCGTATTAAAAATAGAAAGTTAGGCAGAACAACTCCTCACCGTAAGGCGATGTTTTCTAACATGGCAGTAGCATTGCTGACACACGAGCAAATCGAAACAACCCTCCATAAGGCAAAAGAGATTCGCCCTATCGTTGAGCGTTTGATTACCCTTGCTAAAAACAACCAATCACTGCATGCTCGTCGTCAATTGTTGGCTATCCTTAAAGATAAAGCTGTCGTTGAGAAAGTATTGACGGTGCTTGGCCCTCGCTATAAAACGCGTCCAGGTGGTTATTTGCGCATTATTAAAACTGGTTTCCGCCAGGGTGATAATGCTGCAGTTGCTGTCATCGAGTTTGTTGAGCGTGATGTCAATGCTAAAGGTACTATTTTAGGCTTAAAAGAAGCTGCATAGTAAGTTGGTTTGAGGGGAGGGGGTTTTATGTTGAAAAGACTTTTGACAATTTTTGTCGCTTTAATTGGAATCTTTATGGCAACATCCGCATTAAGTGCAGATAAAGAAAACACTCTCTATCTCGAATTGCCAGCAGGCAGGGTCGTTATTGAGCTTCGTCCTGACCTGGCGCCGAATCACGTAAAACGTATTAAGGAACTGGTTCGCCAAGGCTTCTATGATAATTTGGTTTTCCACCGAGTTATTGAAGGCTTTATGGCGCAGACGGGTGATCCTACTGGCACAGGCATGGGTGGTTCGGGTAAAAATATTAACGCAGAATTTTCGAGCGTTTCACATGTTCGTGGAATCTTATCAATGGCGCGTGCTTCTGCCCTTAATAGTGCGGATAGCCAGTTCTTTATCGTATTACAAGATTCGCCCTTCCTTGATGGTCATTACACCGTATGGGGTAAAGTGACATCTGGTATGGAGTTTGTTGATAAAATCAAAAAAGGCGACCGCGCTAAAAATGGTGAAGTGCAAAATCCTGATAAGATTATAGCCATGCGTGTTGCAGCTGATGTGGATGCTAAGTAACTGACTCAACCCACCTTGGCCTGACGCTACCCCTCCTAAAACAGGAGGGGAAAAAAGGCTTTACTATGGATATTTCCCATTTCGATTTTAATCTTCCTCCGGAACTTATAGCACAATTTCCTGCGTCGCAGAGAGATCAAAGCCGATTATTGGTGGTTGGAGCGCATGGCGCTTTAACGTCAACGTCGTTCATTCAGATCCTTGATTTTATGGAGAGTGGTGATGTTTTGGTGTTTAATAACACCAAAGTCATACCTGCGCGTTTATATGGTAAGCGTGGCGATATCCAGGTTGAAATTTTATTGCATAAACGTCAGCGCAGTGAAAAGGAAACACATGAATTAACCTGGGATGTGTTTGCTAAACCCGCTAAACGTTTAAAGATAGGCCACGAGGTTATCTTTGCTGCTGATTTTAAAGCACGCGTGATCGATAAAAAGGAAACTGGGGAAGTCATACTTTCGTTTGCATACCCAGAATCTGAATTTTATCGTAAGCTTGAAATAAACGGACATATGCCACTTCCCCCCTACATTGCAAGAGATGAAGAAGGGGCTGACCAGGATCGCTACCAGACCATTTATGCCAAGCATGAGGGTGCCGTTGCGGCACCTACCGCCGGTCTGCATTTTAGCCAATCCCTTATGGAGCAGTTGCGGGCTAAGGGGATTATTCTTGTGGAGGTTACCCTTCATGTGGGAGCCGGTACGTTTCAGCCAGTGAAAGTCGATAATATTACAGAGCACCATATGCACTATGAATGGTGTGAATTGACAGATGCTACTGCTGCTGTGATTAATACCGCTAAAGCGGCTGGACAAAAGATCATCGCCGTTGGTACGACATCTGTAAGGGTTCTGGAGACGGCAGCACATTATGCCGAGGATCGTAACGCGTATGTGATGCCCTTTGCTGGAGAAACCAATATTTTTATAACACCTGGTTACCCCTTTAAAGTGATTGATCGCCTAATCACCAATTTTCACTTGCCTAAATCTACCCTTTTTATGCTAGTATCTGCCTTTGCCGGTCTTGATGAAATGAAGCGTGCCTACGCTTATGCCATTGAAGAGCGGTTTCGGTTTTACTCTTATGGCGATGCCTGTTTGATTTTTCCTTATGAAAGCCCCATCCTTTAACTTTGATATTTTAGCCAGTGATGGCCATGCTCGCAGGGCCAAACTGCAAACCGCCCATGGTGAGATTGACACCCCTGTGTTTATGCCTGTGGGCACAGCCGCTACCGTTAAAGCCATGTTACCTGAGCAGGTGAAGGAAACGGGTGCGCAGATTATTCTGGGTAACACTTATCATTTGATGCTAAGGCCTACGGCTGAGCGTATCCATCGATTAGGAGGTCTGCACCATTTTATGGGCTGGGATGGTCCAATCCTCACTGATTCTGGTGGCTTTCAGGTGATGTCACTGGCACAGTTGCGTAAGATCACGGAAGCGGGCGTGACCTTCCAGTCGCATATAGACGGCAGCAAACATCTTTTAAGCCCCGAAAGATCGATGGAAATCCAGCATTTGCTAGGAAGTGATATTACCATGATCTTTGACGAATGTACTCCGTATCCGGCAACCGAGGAACAAGCGAGATCATCTATGGAGTTATCCCTGCGCTGGGCAAAACGCTCGAAGTCGGCATTTCAAGTTCGCCCAGGCTATGGGCTGTTTGGTATTGTCCAAGGTGGAGTTTATCAGCATTTGCGAGCTCAATCATCCCAGGGGTTGGTTGATATTGGCTTTGATGGTTATGCTATTGGCGGCCTAGCGGTGGGTGAAGGTCAGGAAGTGATGTTTGATGTGCTCGACTATACGACACCGATGCTTCCTATCGATCGGCCGCGTTACTTGATGGGGGTGGGAAAGCCTACCGATATTGTGGGGGCGGTACTACGTGGCGTGGATATGTTTGATTGCGTCCTGCCGACACGTTCTGGGCGTAATGGACAAGCGTTTACATGGGAGGGGCCTGTCAATATACGCAATAGCCGCTTTGCTGAAGATAAAACACCACTGGACAGCACCTGCACATGCAGAGCCTGTCGTGGTTTTAGCAAAGCCTATCTACACCATTTAGTAAAGAGCAACGAAATCCTCGGCAGCGTGCTGATGACCTGGCATAATTTGCATTTTTATCAAGACCTCATGCGTGGTTTAAGAATGGCCATCGAGAGCCATACATTACAGATGTATGCCTCAAATTTTATAAAAAAATATACTAATATTAAAGATGAGGATGTTGTTGATGAGCAAAATAGATAGAAATTAAAATATAATTAACTATCTTGTGTTAGCTTTGTATTGGGTAAATGGAGAATGCACATGTCCCAAGAAAATGATAAACAAGCCAAATCGAGTGGAACACCACAAAAAATATTTCCTTTATCGGCCGTTCAAAAGTTGATGGATGCCATGAAAGATTGGGGGGTAACCAATGCGACGATTGGTGAAGACCCATTCAAAAAGACAAAACAACTTCAACTTGTTTTTAATTCAGATATTCAAGCAAAAAGATTTGCCCTTAACTATCAGATCCCACTCCAGCATGCCAGCAATCGGATTGCTATCGGTGAAACAAAATGTGGTTATATATTTGCAGAACTGAAAATCGCCACACCAGACAATAATCATAACCTGTTTCAAAAACTACGGGTTGAGTTAGAAGGCAATTATCATCCATTAACGGATGCGGTACCCATCCCATCGGCATTGCCAATGGGATATGATAATGCCACGTCCCCACCTAAGAAATGGACGCAGGCCAGTCAACAGGGGAGTCACCCAATACCAACTACGATGTATACCGGAATACCCCAGCCTAAAATTCACCCCTTAGAACCATTAGAGGCGGTACAACAAGGATCAAAGAGGATTAAGCCAAGATCAACTAGCTATCAGGACCATGTTCGTAATTCAAATGGCGAGAGTCACGGTTTTTCAAAATAAGTGAGATTGGGTTATCTCAACTAACCTAGAAAGTGCAATGGTGCAATAAGCGTCTTTTGCTGGGGGGTGAAATGGGAAGCTTAGAAAACATAAAAAGTAGAGATTCAGGGATGTAATAATAGGAGCCACGAGAAGCTGCTATATTTAGGGTCGTATACAAAAAAACTCTGACATGTTGATCGTCAGGTTAAAATCTTCCACTCATTGAGATTCTGATTGCGTAGGTTGTACAGCGGCGGCTGGCATGTATGTTGACCCTGATTAATGCCCGTATGGGTGTTGCGTTCTGGTACATGGCGGAGCAGCTATGGTTTGGTCAGATTCGTTTGATTCTTTTCCGGAACTTTGTTCAAATCGTCACGTGTCGTATTCATGAAAAATCTCAGTTCCAATCGGTTGTGAAGGATGTTATATTAATTATAAATACATGGTTATTAAATATTATTAATACGTTATTTTTCTCATGGATTTTTTGTTCTAAAATGTCTCAGAAGTCGAATCATCGCCTGGTTGATTAACGTTTTATAAAATCTCTCTGCGTTAAAGTAAATCGATGTGAAAAGGGACTATCATGAGTAAGCAGCCGCGATTAAACCTTGATATTGATCCACACTATTGGACGGGAAAACCTCCGGTTTTTGGGTTATGTGCCGGCGTTGCTGAGGATGGAACCATCCATTCATTGCCATTTATCTCAACGCGGTCATCGCGCCAGGAAATACTCGATTATTTTGATAATGGCTGGACGTTAACTGAAGTCTTGTTCAGTGGGTTGGCAAGCGAAGAATCTTATTACCGCCGGCCGTATCATCATTTGCGGCATCCGTTGATTTTTTATTATCTTCACCCTGTCGTTTTTTACGTCAATAAACTGCGTGTTGCCGGACTTATAACCGATTCGTTTAATCCGCATGTTGAAGCGCTTTTTGAACAGGGCGTTGATGAGATGCGCTGGGATGATCTTCATGAGGATGATTCCATTCAATGGCCTTCGTTGGATGAAGCCAGGCGTTACCGCAAAACAGTGTATAAAGCCGTGGTGCAGCTTATTAAAACACACCCTGCTTTTGAGCGCGCACATGAGGCGATTGGTCAAGACCATCCGCTGTGGGCATTGTTCATGGCATTTGAGCATGAACGTATCCATATAGAAACATCGAGCGTTTTGATACGTGAACTGCCGATTGAATATGTCCAGAAGCCCGATGCATGGCCGCATTATGGTGCCGTTCCACCACGGCAACAACTAAAATTAAGTGCTCAGTCTGAACCTAATCTTGCGTTTAGGGATGTTGCCGCAGGTAACGTGGTATTGGGTAAACCAACATTATGGGGTAGTTTTGGCTGGGACAATGAATATGGTTTGGAAACCAGGAAAGTCGATAGTTTTAAAGCAACCAACGCGCTTATCAGCAATGGTGATTTTTATGCCTTCGTGGCATCAGATGCGTATCAGCAGCAGGAATATTGGTCTGATCTGGGATGGCAATGGCGGAGTTTTCGAAACACTAAATGGCCTACATTCTGGGTGGCCAATGGCCCAGCAGGCCTGCATGAATATAAATTGCGCACCATCTTTGACGTGGTTGCCATGCCTTGGGATTGGCCAGTGATTGTCAATTATCATGAGGCAAAAGCGTATTGTGCATGGCGAGGGAAGCAAGATAAGAAATCGTATCGTTTACTCACAGAAACCGAGCATCATGCCTTACGTGACCCTCGACAGGAAGAGTCTGTGTTGTTGGAGCGTGAGGATCCGGTAATGATGCGTACGCATCCGTTTAAAGTAGTGCAGCCTGTGATTAATCACAATTTGACGTATGGGTCTGAACAGCCGGTTTTGGGGTTATCGGCCAACAGCAAGGGGTTCCATGATACGTTTGGCAATGTGTGGCAATGGTGTGAGGATACATTCCATCCGCTTGCGGGATTTAAAGCCCATCCGTTCTATACCGATTTTAGCACTCCCTGTTATGATAATGAACACCAGATGATGATGGGTGGGTCCTTTATCAGTACCGGTGATGAAGCCAGTATTTGGGCACGATTCCATTTTCGTCCACATTTTTTTCAGCATGCTGGATTTAGAGTGGTTATGGATCCATTACCCAATCAGCAAATCAAACGTCCATTTTCTTACGAAGATAAGGAAATGGTGAATCGCTATCTTTTATTTCATTGGGGTAGCCAAAATGAGGTGTTTGATCCTAAGTTTTCAACGCAGATTCAATGGCCAGACGTCAAACATTTGCCCAGTTATGCTGCAGAACTTGCCGTTCGTTTTTGTTCTAAACAAGATAAGGCTCTGGATTTGGGGTGTTCGGTTGGACGTACCAGTTTTGCACTAGCGCGCCATTTTGCTGCGGTTCATGGCATTGATGCGAGCGAGGCGTTTATTGACGTAGCGCAGCAGCTGCAAATGGACGGTGCAATCGACTATGAGAAGGTCGAAACAGGTGATAAACCATCGCATTGTATAGCCGCTGTTGAGCCAGATATTGATCGCCAGCGCGTGACATTTACGGTAGGAGATGCGTGCCATTTGCCAGAATCCATCAAGGGATACGATGCAGTTATTTTAGCCAATGTGATTTGCCGATTGCCTGACCCTACGCTGTGTTTAAAGCGCATGGTAGGCGAAAATGGGCTGGTTTTGCCAGGAGGCATCGTTGTGATAACAGCACCTATGTCCTGGATGGAAGCATTTACTCCCAAAGAAAAGTGGCTAACGTCGCTGGAAATTATAGGCCAGCAATTGCCAGGATTTTCGTTGATCCATCATGAAGAAGTGCCATTTATGATTAGGGAACATCAACGGAAATTTGAGTATATTATTGCGCAGGCAAGTGTATGGCGGCTAGCAGAGTGAGGTGGGTTTTCCTTAAAAGTAGGGAGGAGGCTGGAAAGATTAATGGGAATCACCGGTTCCATTGACCAGGTAGCCTTCTGCTATCCATGCTTTGATTCCGCCTTCTAGATTATAGACGTTAAGTGCCGCATTTTCTTCACGCAGTTTTTGTGTTGTTCTGCCACCACGCCCACCTGAATTGCAGTGTAGGACAATTTTTTTGGTTTGGCTTGGCAGCAACATACTGGTTATCTCGCCTGAAGGAATTAAATACGAGCCTTCAATATGGTTCCTGGCATGTTCAGCCTGTTCGCGTACATCGACCACGATGGCTTCACCATCATCAAGCCATCGTTTTAAAGTGGTTGCATCAACATTATGGGGTGTCATCGTATCTCCTGTTATGGGTGTTGCATCAGCATGGCAATTTAACCATTAGAATCAAGAATTATCTTTGAGATTTTTTCAAATAAGGCTGTTCGATGACTGGTTTTGCGATAGACAAGGCCAATAGTACGGCCAATATCCTTCTGTGAAAAAGGGATATAATGGAGATGGGCATCTTTTTCTGGCACGGCACATTGCGGAATGACGGTAATGCCAGCTCCTGCAGCGACCATACTGCGCAATGTTTCCAGGCTCGTTCCGCGATAATGGCGCGATTCGCCTTTGCCTATGCGTGTGCATAGTTCGAGTGATTGGCTGCGTAGGCAATGCCCTTCATCTAGCAACAATAGTTCCTCCTGGGAGATATCCTCAAGCGACAGCTGCTTTTTACGGGCTAAGGGATGTTGTTTGGGAAGTGCAATAAAAAACGGCTCAAAAAAGAGGGGAACTTCTAAGAACAAGAGATGGTTAACGGGTAAGGCGAGTAACACACAGTCAACGGTTCCTTCCTGGAGTTGCGCAAGCAGTTGATCGGTTTTTTCTTCCAGCAAGTAAAGATCCAATGGCGGCAATTGCTTGGTAATGAGCGGAGCAATTTGGGGAAACAGGTAGGGCGCCAACGTAGGAAAAGCACCGAGCTTTAACGTGCCACTAAACGGATCTTTTGCCTGCTTGGCGAGATTGCGAATCGTTTGCGCCTCGCTGAGGAGCCGTTTTCCAACCTCATATATATCCTGGCCAATGGGAGTTAACATAACGTGTTTGTTATTACGTTCAAACAAACTCACCCCCAGATATTCTTCCAGTTTTTTGATTTGAATGCTAAGCGTCGATTGGCTAACATGGCATTGCTCTGCGGCTTTGGCAAAATGCCGCAATTTGGCGACGGCCACGATGTATTCGATGTCTCTTAAATTCATGCAATAAATCTCAATAAGCCTTTTTAATTGATTTTATCAATTGTTATCATAATAACAATATATTTTATATGTATAAATGCCTGGGCTACACTCCTCTTTGTAAGCGCTGGTTGGATGAACCAACCAGACCTAGGTTAAACAGACTAATTTATCGAGGAGTTATTATGCGTGGTGTTTCTCAGCCTTTTCCAACCTTTTCACTAAAAGCGACGGTTTCTACAGATCAAGCCAATGCCTTTACGGACATTAGCAACCATACGTATGGGGATAAGTGGCTGGTGGTTTTTTTCTGGCCTAAAGATTTTACGTTTGTTTGTCCTACTGAGATTGCGGAGTTTGGCAAACTCAATGACGAATTTCAAGATCGCGATGCACAAATACTAGGTGTGAGCGTCGATTCGGAATTCGTGCATCTTGCCTGGCGTCAGCATCATAACGATTTAAAAGATCTTCCTTTCCCAATGCTTGCGGATATTAAACGCGAATTATCGAGTGCCTTGGGCATTATTGATCCCACTGAGGGCGTTGCGCAACGTGCTACTTACATTGTTGATCCTCAAGGCATTATCCGCTTTGTGATGATTACTGATTTAAGTGTGGGGCGTAATGTCAAAGAAGTGATTCGTGTGCTTGATGCGTTGCAAACCGATGAATTATGCCCATGCAACTGGCAAAAAGGGCAAGAAACCATCCACGTGGCTGCCTAATATTACGTTGGCCATGTATCACTAAATGATCGTATAGAAGGAGTCGTTATGACGTTACAGAGTGTTAGTATCCATGAAGTTCAGGCATGTGAAAAAGAGTTTAAACAACATATCCCTGATTATGCCAAAGATATCCGGCTTAATTGGGGAAGTGTTCTCAGTGCTGAAGGTGCTGCCGATTTATCCCAGGAGCAATTATGGGGAGTAGCATTAGCCAGCGCCTTTGCGACCAAGAACCATACAGTTACTCAGGAAGTAAAGCGTTTGGCGTTAGAGCAGGGGCTAGAATCGCTGATTGTGCCGGCACAAGCGGCAGCCGCAATCATGGCGATGAATAATGTCTATTACCGTAGTATTCATCTACTGCAAGACGATGAGCTGAAAAAAATGCCAGCTAAATTACGGATGAATATCATGGCTAATCCAGGCATTGCTAAACTTGATTTTGAAGTGATGTGCCTGGGGGTGTCGGCTATCAATGGTTGTGGCATGTGTTTAGAAGCGCATGCGCATGAAGTGAAGAAGGCTGGATTATCGACACTGGGCATTCAGTCGGTATTGCGTTTAGCCAGCGTGATCCATGCGGCTGCCTTTGCTATTAGCATAAGCTGAGTACTCGATCAAGAGGCTTGCCCGTGAGGGTGAGTCTCTTGGTAAGTGCAACTGAAAAGATATAACCATTTACGTTATGATGAAAGAGTAAAGATATCCCAGCTGAACCAATCGGCCGGCCAGTCTGCGCTGTTTATCGGAAGCTAAAGCGCAATGAAGCTCCGCCAGGTTAATATGAAATATTGGTTAATGAAGTCCTGATTATCGGTGATTTCAATGTATGGGGTGATCATTCAGTCTCATGAGATGAGACCAAGCCTGTTTATTGCGGGTAAGATTTGAGCATTTGATTGCTATACGAGAATTTTAGTATGTGGCGGCTTTTGAAATAAAAATTATTATTTTTTAATAAAATTATGTTATAATTAAGTAAAAACATATAGATAATAATTAAAAAATACATAATTGTGGATATTTTATGACAAAGGACACCGATAAATTTTCTCACAAAAATCCTTCCAAACGTAAAAATGGGGGCGAGGAAAGGGATTATTCGTTTTTTGCTATCCGTGAACAACAACAAGCAAGACGCAATGCCTTTACTCAAGCTAGGAGGCATTTTAACGAATCTGAGTTGGAGCGAGCTCGAACCTTAGATAAAAAGAGCGTTCTTAGACCAGCAATAAAATCAGTAGAATCAGGATGTTCCCCTCAAACCATTGAGTTGCCGCTTGACAAAATTTTAAAATCTCGGCACGCTCCAATTCGTGATGATTTTTATAATATTCAGAAAAGGGAGAGCACAGGCAGGCAGGTGAAAATGCTTATAATGTTTCCATCGCCTATCGGTACTCCTCGGATCAAGAATTTACAAATTATTTAAGTCTGGCAAGTGAATTCGGTGGCAAACGACTACGTTTTACAGATGAAAAAATTGTCGAATGTGGTATTTTTGCAACAAAATATATTGCCTACCAATCAAGTTCAAAGATGCGTGACCGCGAAGCTGTCTGTGACAGCCTCAATGGTATTATAAGCGAAAGAATGGAAGAAATACAGACTTCACTTCGGGGATTAAGTACGGAGAATATTAGCCAGCCCCTGGATTCTGCAACATTAAAGCAACAATTCTCATTCCTGCAAATACCAGAAGAATCAGAACCCATGCAAGAAAAAAGGCGAAGCGTTGGCGAACAATTACACCAAGCTTATAATACGTTATTTAGAAAAATGCTTACGTGTAATGTGCTTCCTGATACAGACCAAGGAAGTGCCAACTATGATAAAGATAAATATTTGCATGATGTAGTTCATTATTCACTTGAAGGTCATCAAATTAATCTGTTAAATGAAAGAGATTGGCATAAATATAATAATTTGGTGAAAAAACTTGATGGTCTCAATCAGGCTATTGACGCTTTTGAGGTAACGCGCACTTATATCGCTACGAGTTCAATGACTTCGCGTAGCATTCAATCATTTCTAACAGAAAACAATGTCTCTTTTCCTGGATTCATACCCGCTGAAAACGCATTAATAGACATCATCCAGTCAAAGGAGCCAGGAGGCATTTTCATTGACACTGCTGCTGCTTTAAAAGAATTAAGAAGCATTGTTTTTCCCGATTCAGGCGTTTACTACCTTCATACGCAGATGGTTGATGATTTAAAAGAGGTTGTTGTTCTTGGAAGTAAAGGACGTATTTCAAAAGAGGCGTTTCTTTTAAAGGAATGCATCCCAGCAATAGTCGAGACGATACAAAAAAAAGAAATTGATATAGCAAAAGAGGTAAAGAAAGAAAAGGGAAATGAGGAGGAAAAAGTGAAGCCTGGCAATGTCAGATCGCATGTTGAAGAAATTAAAATCAACCGATTAAACCCGAGTGGTCCAAGTGTAATTTAAGCAACAAGATTGCGGAATATTAGCGCTGTCTGGAGTGGGCATTGTTTTGTGCGTGACCTATCAATCTATGGCAGAAATAGTTTTTTCTAGCTTCATCAGGATCGGAGCAATTTTTGAAGCCTTTCGTGTCGTTAGTTTCCCTGGCAAACAATATTATTCTTTCTACATGATGACGATTTAGACTTCCCCCCTCAGAAACAAGTTTTTTCGCTATTTCCTCTCTTATTTCATCGGGAATATGTAATATCCCACACCGATTATCCATGTCTTCAACGTTATCATAAGAGGCACTAGGGCGAGTAAATACCCTAACTTTGTTGAGAACCGCTGCCGCTTCACGAAAGAATTGCAGCATCGGAACATTAAAATTCATGTACGGAAATTTAGCTTGCATTTTAGTGCGATTCTCTTCAGAACCCGTCAAAAATTTAGGTACTACCATTCTTAGATTCATAACAAATGGATACTCATCGTTTACCAGCGTTCCTACTAATTGTTGAATCTGGTTTTGTGTGGTTATAGCCTTATTATAATGAGGCAGTTGATCAAATCCATGCGGTTGGTTCAAGCTCCCCTTAAAGATAGTATCTGTAACATCGGTAACACCTTCCCAAATGGCAGTGCTAAGATCGACACCCCAAAAATTAGCCCCCGATAGATTGGTATTCTTAAAACTCGTAAACTTGCAATGAGCGCCTCGTAAATTTGCACGTCTTATATCAGAGCCATTAAGTTCGGTACATTCAAAATTGGCCAGACTGAACTCTGTTTCTACCAAAACAGTGTTTTTCATCGACGCTCTTTTCAAATGGGTTGCAGACATATTGGCGTTGCTCATATCAGCGCCATCTAAAATCGCATTCTCAAAATTAAAACCTTGTAAGTCTATTTCTTTCAAATCCATTTCGCTTAAATCTTGTCGTTCAAAACTGATGGTAAATGGAGCTGTATACCCATGTTTCAAAGCAGTAAATGCCTTAAATGACCCACCATAATCCCGCAACTCCATATTGAAAGTTGCTCGATAACTGCGATGATTTTGGATATAATCGCCTAATTCTTCACGCGTTGATTGGTGGTGTTTCATAAGAATATCTATCACACATAGGGTTTCATTTAACTGATGTTGGCTATCATTATATCAATAAAATAAGGTTATATCATTATAAAATTCTTTATTGCGATCAGGCCTATTACAATAAATTATTATATTAAATAATTTTGAATAGATATCGGCCATTCATACCATTGCGTTCTTTTGCTTTTAACGAAGCTCTCACCAGCCGCCCCCTCATGCTTTCTGCGGTTGCCTAACTCACCAAACATGCAGGCAAACGCACCCTGAGAATCAGCGCTACGCATCGCGATAAAGAATCGGTAAAGCAACGCGCTGACACGTGTCGCGCAATTTTTAGCCCGCTTGCGGCGTAATGCGGAGCAGCTCTCCAAAAAAGCAAATATGGCTCCGTATATTGAGCGCAGCGCTGGTCAAATACCTCAAGGGAAAGATTCTTTCGCCGCCGAAGATGATTTGACACAACCTTAATAGGAGGAAAATAGTACTTAATAGTCCGATAGTGAGGAAGTGCTTAGGTGCTAATCAATAGCCTATCGCCGTTTTTAGGATAACACATTCCTGGAGCTTGGTATCCTTGTCGAGTCGCGTTTGCCGGCAACTATGGCCAGCGGCTAGGCGATGCGCTGTATCAGGTTAGATTGCTTCAGCTGGTTTTTTCGTGTATCGTACATGGCAGACTAATAAAAGAGGATGTCTTATGAATAAGAAAATAATGATCATTGCCCTGTTGCTAGCGGTTTCAGCCTGTAAGCCAAAGAACGTTGAATCGGTGTCAGCTTGTGTTGATAATAAAACCGGTCCTTATGCAGCGGTATCGATTAAAGACGATAACGGATTTTCAGGAGCGCATCTGTGCCAGTTCAAAGAAGGGGTTACGTGCGAACAGCTTCAGAAAGCTAAGCGGATTAATGTTGTTGAAAAAGGGTTGATCAAAGATAATTGCGAAGTGGGGATCAGCCTGTTTTAGTCGTGTTTTTGCCACTATTCCTGCGAGTGCATGTCACTCAGCCTGGATATGGTGAGTATCTGCATTGCAGGAGACATTCTTTCAAAACCATGTTGACGTACGGTTTCCAGTAGCTCAGTTAATGTGTTCTAGTCTTTGGCAGGGTAGGACATATCATTCTTCTTTTTTAGTTGAAAAAGAGAATGTGTCCTATTCGTCGATTGAGCCACTTCTGTCTTCCTCTTGTGTCTCAGCGGGGGACACAAGAGGAAGACTCAGAGGCAGTTTATCACCAAAAAACCACTTTACAGAAACGATAATACACTAACGTGCACGGCCCTGCGTGGCTAATGAACCTCCGACTGATTGTGTATCGCTTGCTGCTCTTTCGTGTGCAATGCTCAACATTTTTCCCAGCTGTTGTGTTAATTTCGCTTTATTTGCTTCATTACACTCCGGGTGAACGGAGATTTTTATCGCAAATTCTGGAGATACGTCCCCGTCAATTAGAATGTTTTTATTATCAATTGCTTGCTTGAAAAAGTCTTTAAAAAAACGCATTTTTTCAAGATAGTCACTATACTGTGGTTTTACTTCAAGATACTGTGGTTTTACTTCAAGCTGGATAGATCCGTCATCGGCCAGCTTTGCATCTTTAAGAAGGTCCACCAATCTGTTTTTTTGTTCTTGTGTCCTCTGGGGTGATTTTACAGACTGCTCTGCATTAGGTAATGCTTGAATGGTTGTTTTTGGCTCTTTTTGTGCAGCTAATTCCACCTCTTTTTTAGCAGCTAATTTCTCCTCATTTATCTTGTTTAGATAGTTATCCTTCAGCGTTCCCGATGCCAATTTAATAAACTTGGAGATATCATCTGCTTGGGTAAACGTATGGATTCCATTTTCCCTCTTACGTATTTGCGAAATTTTTGGTGACATAGAC
Organism: Alphaproteobacteria bacterium; assembly: GCA_016722515.1. Classification (NCBI taxonomy): domain Bacteria; kingdom Pseudomonadati; phylum Pseudomonadota; class Alphaproteobacteria; species Alphaproteobacteria bacterium. Next base: position 780,308 of record JADKJE010000001.1, on the reverse strand, counting down.
TGAATGCCAATTTCTGACATGATGCGATGTGCCATGATGTCCGATTTAAGTGTAAAGTTGTTATAGGCATTCTTAATTTTAGTTGTCTTCGCTTCATACGAAAGAATGTCGTCGTTGACAATTGCGTTAAAATACCCGTTGATATTTTTATAAGCAATGTGGTCAGCCATCATGGATGGGCCACGATTAATACCGTTACGGCAATTAGCCCAAAAAGCATAGGGCTTATCCTTTGATTCCGGATTGTTCTCAATCGATTGAAAAAACTGCAGAACGGGAAGCTGTTTACTCGATTTGTAGGCCTCCTTTCGATCATCCAAATAATCAGGATAAAAAGCATAATCAATGTTTTTGACCACCTCATTTTTGGAGTTAATAATTTCCATTTTTTTGACGTAAATCATCTCGCTAGGGGTGTCGCCAAATTTATGGCTGTAGGAACCCGAAATCTGTGTCTCAACTTTATGTTTAATACTCAAATCGGTAATGGAAGGCTTTTTAAATTGAGGTTCTTTAATCTGCTCATGATATTGCTCTTTGTTGGCATCTTGTTTTTCTCTTAATGTGTACGTCTCACCATTGACCTTAACCGTCACGTTTTCTTTAGGAAAATTGACCATCTTACGATAATCCAGCTCCTTCATACTGATATGTGCAACATTCGTTTCTGTCGTCCCTGCGAGCACAGCTTTGACGTAGTTCTTATATTTATTTTTTCCGGTCAAGAAAGGAGCCGACGAAATAACATAGGATTGAGACTTATTGGTTTCTACATCGAGGGTAAAGGCATTTCCTGGATAAAGTGTTTTCCCAATTTTTTTGTCTGTGTCAATTCGGATAGCCGTCTTCAAATTAGCTCCACCATGCTGGCTGTATTTGGCTTTTGCTAGAAATCCAAAACGATAATTATTCGTCAGTGTGTCCGGTGTAACTTGCAAGGGTACGCCTTTACCAACAAATGAACGTAAGCCCCTGTTTGGGGCTAAAGATAGCTTATTAAGGATGGGATGCTTCGAACGGCTATACTCATCGTTAGTCTTATTTAGCTTTGACTTGATGATCGATTTTAACTCTTTAGTGAGTGTCGTTTTAGAAGCTTTATCGCTATCACTATTTTTATCACTATTGTTCACTCTGCTTTCATGGGCTTTCAATGCAGCCATAATATCACTATCCGTTCCATAGATAATTTGTTGGTCATTCTCAATAAGATTTTTCATAAAAACATCCTAAATAGTTTGGTATATTGATTATACATTACTAATTGTGCAATTTTATGACAAATTTAAATAAAATAAGAAGTATTATTATATAAATTATATTTTTTATATAAGGTTGGCCGTGCCAATCATAATATTTCACATTGATGCTGACTGATTATTAAAGGCTGATGAAGTGTTCGAAGGTTGGTCGGATTGCCAGCCTGGCGACTTTTGGCGATTCGGAGCTTGAGGCATCACTCCTTAAATGTAGTGAGTTCGGTGCGTTGGAAAAGGGGAGGCAACGCTAATTGCGAATTGGGGTGGGGCAGTTTTGGTGGTGTTTTTGCCAATATTCCTGCGATTGCATTTCACTCAGCCTGGATATGGTTCTGCTGAATTCAAATACGGATAGGTCGTCACTGCGCAGATGTTCAAAAGGAGCATCTGCAGTGAGGATCAATTTAGTGCCATGCTCATAAAGCACGTCAATTAAGGTGATAAAACGGATAAGTTCGTTTTTTAAATCACGGTTAAATCGAGGAATGTTTTCTAATAGGATGACATTAAAATTGGCGGCTATTTCTTGGTAATCCTGGGCTCCCAATGGTTGTGCACACAGGCTATAAAAATCAACGCGGATAATGTCGGCAACAACGTTATCAAAATGGAGACTTCTTCCTTGAACGAAGAGATCCAGGGGGTGTACAGGTTGGTGGTTAGTAAAGTCGGCAAAGGTGCGATCCATAAATAAATCAGCATCTTCGCCAAGGGGATAAAAATAACCGGTAGTGGCATGCGTACGTTTTCCTATGCGAAAATCTTTTTCGGATAGTAATTCAACCACATCAAATGTCTCTTCAACCATGGTAATGAAAGGCAGAAAATGTTCACGCTGTAACCCGTCCTTATAAAGATCTTTGGGCGGGCGATTTGAAGTGGCGATGATAAACACACCTTTATCAACTAAATGTCCAAATAACGATGAAAGAATCATGGCATCGGCAATGTTGGTGACTTGTAATTCATCAAAACATAAGAGGCTAGTATCTGGTGCTAAATGATCGGCTGCTTTGAAAAGCAATGAATCTTTGCTTTGAAAGGAGGCCGATTTTTGTTTTTGTGGTGATGCTTGCTGGTGGCGCAATAATTTAAGGTGTTCGTGAAGCTTGCCCATAAATTGATGAAAATGCAGACGCTGTTTATACGCTATGGGAATGTGTTGAAAGAATAAATCCATCATCATGGATTTTCCCCGTCCTACATCTCCATACAGATAAAAACCCTTGTGGGAATAAGGATGCAAGAGCTTCCCTTTAAGGAACGAAAATTTAGGGAATGAAAATAGACTCTGTTTGTGTCGATGAGTCTCGCGCGCAACAAGAAAGTCGTAGACAGCCTCAAGCCTGTGGATAATATCCTCCTGAGCCGGATTAGCTTCGATACGCTGCTCACCAACCAAATGGTGATACTGTTTAAGCAATGGTCCTAATGGGGAGTGCATATGCGGTAAGAGTGACATAGATAAACGACACTATCAAGAGGAAGTCATCGGAGCAATATTATCCATGAAACGTGGAAAAATTGGTTGTGGAGGCAGGAGAGTAATCCCCGTTTTTAATGTATGGTCTTTGGTGGCGTATGCAGTTGTTCGTTCACCGGGCTTAATCATGAGTTGGTTGAGTATTTTTTCGGCAGATTGAGGAATAAACGCCTGCAGGCTTAAGCCAAGAATACGAATCGTTTCACATAGAACATACAGTACATGTCCCATACGTTCGATGTTGCCTTCTTTTTTTAGCGTCCACGGAGCTTGTGAATCAATATACTCGTTTGCCCGGCTTGAAACCTGGAAAATAGCTTGTAATGCCTGGGAGAATTGCTGGTTTTTGGTAAGGTGAGAACGCACTTCATCAACCAAGGCGTACGCGCTTTGAAGCAGCATTTGATCTTCATCCGTGTGTACATCCATACAGGATAAGACACCGGCACAATTTTTATGGACCATGCTCAGGGTTCGTTGGACTAAGTTACCCAGATTATTGGCAAGTTCGCTATTGATGCGGTTGATCATGCTTTGACGGGAATAGTTGCCATCATTACCAAAGGGAACTTCTCTCATCAAAAAGTAACGGGTCTGGTCGAGGCCAAATTCGTTTAGAAGGTCAAAGGTGAAATGACATTGCCAACGGATTTTGAAATTTTTTCTCCTTCATTGGTCCACCATCCATGAGCCACGATGCGTGAGGGAAGCGGTAAATCGGCGGCCATTAAAAAAGCTGGCCAGTACACAGCATGAAAACGCAAAATGTCTTTGCCGACGATATGCATAGGCGACATATCGGAGGTGCCGCACCAATAGGTTTGGAATGATTCACTTGTATCATTCGGAAAACCAACCGCTGTTAAATAATTAGCCAGTGCATCAAGCCAGACATACATAATATGTTTGTCACTGCCTGGAACGGGAACTCCCCATGAAAAGCTAGTACGGGAAATGGATAGATCCTTTAATCCACCTTCAACAAAACGAATCACTTCGTTGCGGCGAGAATCTGGAAAAATAAAATTTGGGTGTGTTTCATACCAGTCAAGCAGTTTTTCCTGGTAAGCAGACAGGTTGAAGAAATAACTAGGTTCTTCAACCCATTCAACGGAGGCTCCTGAAGGCGCTTTGCCATCCACCAATTCACTCTCATTATAGTATGCTTCATCACGGATTGAGTACCAACCAGAATAAGAACCAAGATAAATAGCGCCTTTGTCTTCAAGCCGTTTCCACAACGCTTGAGCCGAATCACGATGACGAATTTCTGTGGTACGGATAAAATCATCGTTGCTAAACTGAAGGCTTGTTGCAAGGTCTCGAAAATGTTTTGATACCTCATCGGTAAATTGTTGTGGAGGAATCCCTTTTTTGGCAGCAGATTGTTCTACCTTTTGTCCGTGTTCATCGGTGCCTGTGAGAAAGAATACATCATACCCGTCCAAGCGCATAAAGCGTGCAAGGACATCGGCTGCCAATGTGGTATAGGCATGACCAATATGTGGAATATCATTCACATAGTAAATGGGAGTGGTTATATAGAATGGAGTCTGTTTTTTTTCTGACATGAGTCTAGCGTACACCTATTAATTAAAAGAATATTCATTTAACGCTAGATATTTGGCTAAAACCGTGTATTTTGCAAGTGTCCTTATACGAAAAGGGCTAATTTCATGATTTTTTTGGGCTCTGGAGGCTTAATGTCAAGGGTGGAAAGGCGTTTGACAGACCAGTTATTTGGTTACTGGACTAAGATTAAGGGCGAACGCCCGTTTCCAAGCGAGCAGGAGATAGACCTTGCTGACATCAGAGATGTATGGGATCATTGTTTCTTAATCCAAATTAAAAAAACAGCCGATATTATTGATTATCGTTATATATACATGGGTGAATCCATCAAAGAAGCCTATGGTGACGATTTAACCGGGCAATCCGTTTATTCACGATTAGTTTCTCCTGAAGCTGCAACCGTTGTTTCTAAGTTCCATAAAGTGTTGGACACATTAAGTCCGGTGTTTGATGAGTCGGAATTTGTTAATTTACAGGACAATGTTATTAAATATCGCCAGTGTTTACTTCCTCTTGGTGCACGTGAAGGTATCGTTGATTATATTTTGGGCGGAATGAGTTGGAAATAACTCTATAACTCATCCTTTAGTGTCGTTATAAATGAGAGATCAAAGATGAAAAACAGTAAATAAAATTTCTCTTAGGTTCTCATTGGTTGTCAATCTATTGTTAACGTCTTGACTGTATAATGATTTTAAGGCCGTTCTAAGGGGGTTTAGGTGTGTGAATATACCCGAATGCCTCCCGTGATAGGCGGATTCAAGCTGACAAAAATGTTTACACATACTAATATATTATGGTATAATTATGGGTAAGCATGTAGAAAGTTTAGGCTTTCTAGCTGGGTTTTTAGGTGATTACTGTGTTAGTGCACTTGAGGTTCCTGGCGGTGTCCGTGCGGTTTTTGTTTATAAGGAGATAAGCCATGTTGGCCAAGAGTAATTTTACCATTAACACTGAGTCTGCATGGACCCTGTGTGTTGTTTTCTGTCTTGTTGCGGTATTCCTTGCTGTTCCAGAATTCAGCTTTGCTGTTGATACTGAGAACGTTATGGAAAAAATGCTTTGCAAAGTCAGAAATACGCTTGTTGGTCCCACCGGTAAAGTAATTGCAACCGTAGGTATTTTCTTCCTAGGTATTGGTTTATTCTTAGGTAAAATTTCTTGGGGTATCGCGATTGCCGTAGGTCTGGGTATTGCTGCCATTTTCGGTGCGGATACCATTATTAAATGGGCTTCTGGTACTGATGTTACCGGCACCAATTATGACTGCAGCGCATTCAATGCAACGACTACACCGTAATTAGTTTTAGAATTCATAAGGGGTGGCTTTAGCCGCCCCTTTTTTATTTCGGGAGGGGGCATGGCAAAGGGGTCATCTACAGAAACTAAGGTTTCATCGTCTTCGTCTGGATATTCTGTCCCTGTTCCTGATTATATTCCCTATACATGCCATTATGATCCTCACACCGTTATCTCAAAAAACGGAGAGCTGATTCAAGTTATTAAAATTACGGGATTTAATAGCGAGCGCGTCGGAGCTTTGCGTGAAGATTTGCGTGAAATCATTAAACGCGCCATCCGAGAAAATATTAAAGATGATCGATTTGTCCTGAGATTCCATACCATCAGAAAACGTAAAGACATTCGACTCGAAGGAAATTTTCGTGACGAAATTTCCCATCAGATTAATGATAGCTGGAATGATATTCACGATTGGAAAAATCAATTCGTCAATGAAGTCTATTTGTCGGTGGTCCATGAAGCACAGTTACTCAATATTAAAGATAAAAAAACGTTTATGCGGACATTGTCTGCAAAGCATGAGTTTGCTTATAGACAAAAATTCTTTGATGAATCATTTAGAGAATTAAATACTGCCGTTGAAGGGATGCTGAACAATTTAAACTCCTTTGGAGCTGCACGATTAGGCGTTATTAAAGTACATGGCGAATATTATTCTGAACTCATCAGCTTTTTTGGCAAAATTATTTTCTTGAGCGATATTTTGCTGCCTATGCCAACCATGGATATTTCTGAATATATGGCTACGCATCGTATTGCCTTTGGCTTTAATGCGGTTGAAGTATTGAGTAATAAAGGCATCAAGCATTTTGGTGCCTTATTTACGATCAAAGATGCTCCGTTCTTGACTCCAGAAACCCTCGATAAGCTTCTGCACTTGCCGCATGAATTTATTATTTGTCAATCGGGAGGTTTTGTTCCAGCGGCTATTGCCAAAGATGAATTTGATTACCGTAAGCGAGTTTTTGAAGTAAGTGGAGATGAAGAATTTAGCGTATCCATGGGGCTCCCTGAAATTACTGCTTTAGAAGGCGATACCAATTTTGTTAAACAATATGTGTCACTGATGCTTATCAGCGGAAATCTTCAAAAACTAGAAGAAGATGTCGCAGCCATTATAAGTGTGTTCCAAAAAATTGGGCTAGTACTTGTGCGTAGGGATGTCTTTTTGCAACAATGTTTCTGGGCACAGTTACCTGGAAATTTTCAATATATCCGTCATACCACGAATATGCCAGCCAGCAAGTTAGGTGGCTTTGCTACTATTTATAATTTTCCTGCAGGAAGCCGTGAAGACAATCATTGGGGAGAAGCCATTACGCTTTTTAGAACGGCCAATGGCACACCCTACTTTTTTAATTTCCATAAAGGAGATGTCGGACATACCTCCATTATTGGACCTTTGGGCATGGGAAAAACAGTGCTAACCAATTTTCTGATTGCGCAAAGTTTGAAATTTCAACCACGTATTCTTTATCTGGATTTGTTTAATGGTTCTGAAGTCTTTTTAAAGAGTATCGGTGCGAGTTATCATTTGGTCGGTGATAAGGATCAGTCCGTGACCATGAACCCATTTGCACTGAAGGATTCGCCAGAGAATAGAGAGTTTTTACTGGCGTTTATCAGTAATCTTCTTACTCACGGCACTAGCCTTTCAGATGCGAGTCATAAGTCAGAAATTCAAAATTTAATTACGGATATCTATAAACTTCCTGTTGATCAGCGCTATTTTTCAGAAATATATAAACAGCTGGCGGCTACTCACCCATTACTGGCAGACTTAACCGATTGGGTAGGAGAGGGAAAAAATGCGCCCCTGTTTGATAACCGTTCGGATAGTTTTTTAGAAGGTTTACCCATTATTGGTTATAACATCAGTAATCTTATTCACAATAAAGAGTGCTTGATGTCGTTTATGTCGTATTTTGTTTTCAGAATTAATACGCTCATAAGAGATAACCAAAAAACGATTATTGTGATGGATGAAGCGTGGAAAGTTCTTGATAACGAGGTGTTAGCACCGGTGGTTGAAAAGTGGCTTAATTATTTAAAAATACATAATAGTATGTTGATACTGGCTTCAGAGAGCCCAGAAGAAGTGAGCAAAAGTAAAATTACGAGTGGAATCGTTTCAAAGCTCGCCACCCAGATTTTTCTGCCTAACCCACAAGCCAAAGAAACGTATAAAAGTATTTTTGGGTTAAAAGACGTTGAATATTCTAAATTACGTGAAATGAATATTCTAAAACGCCAATTTTTGCTTAAACAAGGTGATGTTGCGGTAATCACCGAGTTAAATTTAAAAACGATGAAGTACGTGCATTTATTATCAAGTGATCAAAAAAAATCAGATTTAATGAAGGAATGTATTAAGGAAACAGGCGATGATCCTGTGGCCTGGGTTCCGTTGTTTATTTCGCGTGCAGGAGCATAGGGGGAGTCTCTAACGATGAATAAAATGCCTTGGGGGAGGTATTGTGTTGTTTTAGGGATGATTATATTCATCATGGCGTTTAGCTTGCCTAAAGCCTATGCCAATTTTATTATTGATCAAACCGTAGAACAAATTCCTGATGATCAAAATGATTATTTCAAACCCAAAGTGCATTTGTGCAATCACTGGTTATTTGGTATTATCGATTCCTGTGCCGATGTAACCTATACTGAATCGACCATTCTCGATGGAGCTTATTATTGTTCATTTCTAGAAGATGATTATAATATATGCGTTTACCTTGTCGATATCTGGAATAATTGCGATCCCAAAAATCAACCCGCGGTCACGATTGTTAAAAGCAAAATTGATTGTGTTGTCGTGCCGCTTGCACCATCACCCCCCCCTTTTTGTCAGGATAGAATAAGTAGGAATGCCCCAGCACTCGAGGTTGTTGCTCCTCCGTTGACAACGGCTAATGATTTTTTTCATCCTTCTGTGATGGTGCGTGTCAAAACGGATCCAAATAATTCAGTGGTTTTATATGCTATTCCAACGGGGACAAGTTCGCTGACGGTTGCTGAAACGCAGATTGATGTGACGACCGCTTTGAGCAACGATCAGGTGTGTGTCAATGAGACGGAACCGGATCAAAAGCAAATTGGATGTATCAAGCGTGTTGGCTATACCCCTACGGTGGTTGTTGCTCCGGTCAATTCCTCTAGGTCACAACCGCAAATTAATGTGACCTATGCCGGTGATCCTTCCAGATTGAGTATTACGTTGGCAAGCGGGCAGACGAAATCGCTCTATGGTGTTAATTACACGGCAATTCGTGATAATGTCGCACATAAATTATGTATAACAGGCGATGGGGCTAATTCAAGAGATCTGTTTGTCGCTTATATAAAAGACAGCAACGGCAAGATGCCGGGCCCTATCATCAGGCCTTTCGATTCGACGAACCCAAGCGATCTAATTTTATATGGCAATGCCAATGCAACCCAGGAAGTTCGTCCTAAAACACCTTCTGAGCTTGGATATTGCATTGATATTCCGGCTTCCTTAGTCTGTCAATCAACGCAATCAGTTAATATTTCAGCAAAATTAGAAAGTGGCGTAACGGTGGCTAATGTTGCTGTAGACAGTGATATCATTGTGCAAAATGTAACAGGCGAGATCTGTATCGACGGCTCCTCCTGTAGCCAGGACGGTGATTGGAAAACTGCCCCAGGTAGAAATACATGGTTTGATTATAAAATCGGGTCCAGTCAATGGACGAATCCCACGACCAGTTCAGCGCCTGGTTCCGCAGTCATGATTGGTGCAGGGGCGCAAACAGGAGATCTTGCATTGCGTATTGATGATGCTCCAGGACAATATTCAGATAATTCTGGCTCCTATCATGCAGATGTGGTAATCAATACACCGTATCCTGACAAAGATACTTGTCCAACCGGAACGACGGAAGTCAACTAAACCCATAAACTAAACCTATAAACATAGCCCCCATGAATATACTCGGTATTGAAACCAGTTGTGATGAAACAGCTGTAGCGCTTGTTAATGATCAACGGCAGATTTTAGGACACAAGGTATTGTCGCAGTATCTGGAGCATTTACCCTATGGTGGCGTTGTTCCTGAGATAGCTGCTCGTGCCCATATGGATCATTTAGACCAGCTTATCAAGGCCGTCATGGCAGAAGCGAATCTGGATTTCGATCAGATTGATGCTATTGCTGTCACAGCGGGGCCTGGGCTTATTGGTGGGGTGATGGTAGGCGTGATGATGGCAAAAGGATTGGCTTATGCTTTAAAAAAGCCTTTAATAGGTGTCAATCATTTGGAGGGACATGCTCTTACAGTAAGGTTAGTCGAGCCAGTTGCGTTTCCTTATTTGTTATTATTGGTTTCAGGTGGGCATTGTCAAATATTGGTAGTGAAGGGGGTTGGCCATTATCGATTATTGGGAACAACCATCGATGATGCTTTGGGAGAAGCATTTGATAAAGTAGCCAAAATGTTGGGGCTTGGATATCCAGGCGGACCTTTAGTGGAATCGCTGGCGGCAAAAGGCAACGGCCATGCCTTTGCATTACCTAGGCCGTTGATTCAGCAGCCCGGGTGTGATTTTTCATTTTCGGGTCTTAAAACGGCGGTTAAAAGACTGGTTGATGCACAGCCTTCTCTGAATGAAGCCATCCGCGCTGATATCTGTGCGTCATTTCAGATGGTGGTAGGTGATATTATTACCAATCGAATATTGAATGCGATGAACCAGGTGAAAACAGAAGAGATAGTACTCAATCGTCTGGTTATTGCCGGTGGCGTAGCGGCAAATCGCTACCTGCGTTCACGGTTGTGTGACGTTGCGGCAACGCAAGGTTATGAAGTGGTAGCACCCCCTTTAGCATTATGTACCGATAACGCGGCAATGATCGCTTGGGCAGGGGTGGAACGTTTTAAACGTGGACTCACTGATTCACTAGAATTGATCCCCAGGGCACGTTGGCCTTTGGCTGAAAATAATGAGTAGAAACGCAGTGACTGCTCGAACCTCTTGCCAGGTACTGGCGTCCCCTAATAAGAATGTCGAATGAATGAACGCAGGCCTCCATGGGGCCAACTTAGATATTAAAAGCAACATTAAGATATAAAAATAGCCTGATGGATCATCGACATGGATCATCGACTCGCACCTGGGAGTTAAGGTTAATAGTGCGAATAATTCTGATTCGGTTGTGTTGGGTAGGTCGGCATTGTTGGCCAATAGGCTTCCGGTGCGCGTGGCAAAGGAGCCGCTGGTAAATACGATGATGACGAATCATACGAAGCAGATGAGGCCTGTCCTTGATATGCCCCTAATTCCTTTTGTATTTTATAGCTGGTTAACAAATCAGCCGTAGCAGTTTGCCGCGAAGCCTGGGCAATAGCCGCTGCATCATAACCGAAATCATCAGTTGCGTTGATGTCTGCTCCACGACCCAATAAATATTCGACCAGTTCTGTTTTTCCATATGAACTGGCCACCATAAGTGGCGTGCGTCCATACACATCTTTTGTAGCTATATCGGCTTCATGATTTAACATAAAATGTACCGATTTAAGGTCACCATACCGACAGAGGACAAGCAGGATTTTGTTAACATCGCTCCCTTTGTTAATAAAGGTTTCCAGTAATTCGTAATGTCCTTTTTCTAACAATGACATAATATTCAAATTACCTGCACTATCGACAGCATTGGGATCCGCGCCCATTTCAAGTAACGCTCTTACGATATCGGAGCGGCCAATATACGAAGCAGCAACCAAAGGTGTATAACCGCGATCGGTGACCAAATTGGGATTGGCTCCTTTTGCCAGCAGGAAACGAACGGATTCTATTTTTCCGCCACGGATAGCATAAATGAGTGGAGTATCACCCTTATTATTTTTTATATCGACCTCGCGCTTCGTGTTGAGAACAGCGCGTAACCCATCTACATTGCCTTCAGCTGCCAATTTGAAAAGCATAGAATCCCGTTCTTTTTCATATTCGACTAAAGGCAGGTGCTTATTTTCTTTGGTATATTCTTTTTTGCTGATTCGAGGGGACTGGAGAAATGTATCGGCTTGCAACCGAGGCTTACGCTTGGGTATGGGAATAAACTCCTCTAGTACGCCACTTGAATTGGCACTTTCGTCTGTCGTTGACATCCGTCCTTCTTCCTGGATTTCAGGATCAGAAAAGAACAAGCCCTCTTCCTTTGCAAGCGGAGCAGCCGCCTTTGCGCTTTTTGAGCCAGTTTGCGGGAGAATAGGTTTATTAGGCAATGAACCTTTGGGGAGTGATTCACCCGGTAAAAGACCTGTTTCAGGCGTTGTTTTACGTGCGGCATCGAGGCTGGCAGGAGGGACGATCACTCCCTCTGCGGCACCGGAGGCAGGTGTTTTGGGGGTATCTTTATCGGTCGTTGAGGTCGCCGGTTTTTTATCTTCTGTTTTTGCTTTGGCCGGGGGCGTTGCTGCCGGAGAAGGCCCTTTTTCTGAGGGAGCTGCAATCGCAACACTCGGTGTTTTATCGACAGAAGGGGTCGCAACGGGAGCTGTTGTCTTTTTCGTTTCGCGACCATAAGGGGTATTCGCTTTACTGGTCATCGAATTGGTCAGGTTTTTGGCATCAATATCCACATCGTTTTCTGTGTTTCTAAGGACGGAACTAATATCATCCGTCATATCACTCGGAGTTGACAACAACATCGGGTTTGTGTTTTTAGATGAGGACGGGGCAGGGGTGATGACCGTTACTTGATTTTTATTAATACCGATATTAGGCGTAATCAGAGTTGTTGTTTTGGGAGCCGCATCTTTAGTGGCTGTCGTTGTTGCAGATGGGGCTGTTTTATCTTTTTCATTGGAGGTGTCGGATAAACCAGGCAATGGTGGTAATTCAGGCAAGTCTGTTGGACTTTGCGCAAAGGCTCCATGTGAAGAGACGCCTAACATAAAAACAGTACCTAAATTAGCCAGGGTAGCCAGGTAACGAACATAATTTTTTTTCTTAAACATGCGTATCTTCTGCTTGGGGGATAAGACGTCGAATTTCTTTTTCGACAATTTGTTTGACTAATCCGGGAAGGTGTTCGTTAAGCCATTTACCTAATTCGGGCTTTAATGCCTCAATGACGAGATCTTCCATCGTGCTTCCAGACCGGAAATGAATGCCACTTTGTTGGAACTTAGGGAAGGTCGTAACTAGATCTCTGATGGCATCGGCTGACTGGTTAATGGCTTCTTCTGTTAAAAGGCCGGAAGATTTAGATTGGCGGTCATCGCGGTGGCTTTTTTCAGTTTTAGCAAATGGCGTTTGCGCTACGGCTTTATCAATATGGTCAAGGACATCGGTGGCTGCACTGATTGAATCAGTGCTATGTTGTGTTGTTTCAGGCGTAGGTATTGATCGTGTCTCAAGGGCTGGGGCATGCGTAAGCGACGTAACAGAACCATCCTCATTGAGAACATCCGTCAATTCGAGCACCTCATCATCATCCTGAGGGAAGGAGGGGCTAGAAGCCTGAACTTGCGAGGGAACCGTGGCAGATGTTGGTTTCTTACTTTCGGGAGAGGCTGCATCACCACCCGCAATGACACTGCGTATGGTTGTCAACAATTCTTCCATGGATGTATCTTCCTGTAAGGGCTGATTACTCACACGCAATTCCTTTATTTAAAGTCCAATGAATTTCGAATAATCCTAAGTCAAATGCTGTTTATTAACAACAAAATACCCTTGGGTTTATCCGCACTAACAAAGACAGTATACCAATCTGGTTAAAAATGTACAAGCTAGAGAAAAAAAGATAACAAAAACGACTTAACAGAAGAGAAAAATAGAAGGCTCAGGTGCTTAAGAGATTGGCTTGCTTCCCTATTTGCGCCTAAAAAAGTGCATGTTTAACTTTATTATAATTCTCAACAGGGTTATAGCTTTGCACCGGTAAGTTTAGTCCCTGGGCGGTAAGAGTGCCTGTGAGTTGCTTAATATAATAAGCATTTATAATTTCATCATGCTGTGATTGGACTAATTTAACTTTAGCAGTAAATAAGTCACGCTCCTGATCCAGCACGTCGATTAATGTACGGGTGCCTGCTTTCATCTCCTGCTCTACCCCGTCTAAGGCAATCGTGGCTGCTTTCACCGATTCCATGGTTGAAGAAATAGATGCTTTGGAGACCATATAGCTTTCCCATGCAGATAGGGTGGCTTCCCTTACGCGGTTTTCAGTATCCATCGTGGTGTAAGAACGGCTGGAGGCAATCTTTTTAGCCTGGCGTAAACGTGAATACTCTGCTCCTGACTGATAAAGGGGGATGCTTACATTAACGTAGTAACGCTGCGTATCAATGGATTTGCCATCCAGATAAGCGGCACCATCTTCATTGGATAGCGTGGTATTAAAGGAGACTTGCGGAAAAAGTGGTGCTCGGTTTAGCGCTATCGTTTTTTCAGCACCTTTTTGATCGTATCGTGCCTGTAATAATTGTGGGTTGTTTGCCAGTGCCGCACTGATAGCTTCTTCGAGCGAGTTTGGCATGGAGGGAGGATAATACGGCATAAAGAGCCCTTGCGGTTGTTCGCCAATAACCCTTAGATACGTCGCTTTAGATTTTTGCAGGTCGCCTTCGGCCGAAATACGATTGGCAATCGCATCGGACAAGCGGGCATTCGATTGAGCAACATCGGTTTTGGTGACTTCCTTAAGCTCAAAACGTTGCTGGCTTGCATCTCGATTTTTCTGTAAAACCTGTTCATTTTCTAGATGAAGCCTGACAATTTCTGTATCCCGTAACACCCCCATATAGGCGCTGATGGCTGCATGCAATACTTGTTCTTCTACGTTGGCTAGGTTGGCACGACCCGACAAAATGGCATAATCCGCACGTTCCATATCTGCCATGGTTTTTCCGCCTCTAAAGAGTGGCTGCGAAAAAGTCAATTGTTCAGTAGAAGTAGAATAGGATTTATTAGGTAAGGACCCTGTTTTATTGGACTCACTGCCTGCTTGAAAATTAGCACCAAGGTTTGGAAGCCATCCTGAAAAGGCTTGAGAAGCCTGTTCATCTGTTGCTTTTAGATTTTCAATTTCAGATTTTAGCTGCGGATTATTCAAATAAGCCTGAGTGAGTGCCTGTAGAAGATCTCCCGCATGTGCAGGCAATGTGGGGAACCCCATGCTAATAAGCACAATGACTAGAAAAATAGATTTGGATAAAAACAAAGTCTGAATCTTCATAAGGTGCTTTTGAGTTAAAAATGGTTGGTTAATAGTGCAATGGTTTAATGACGAATTAAGAGGGCTTGTTCAAATTTAAAAACGGATTGAGCCGCAATTCCACTGTTTGTACGTTGATAAACCATGATTTCAATAAATGGTTTATTAGTGGAAATCAGCGCAACACAGCGGCCTTGTGGGGCAAGTTGGTTTAGGATTTCTTCTGAAATTGACGAAGAGGGCGTTTCAACAAAAATGGCTCGATAAGGTTGGTTCTCACCAAATCCTTCGTTTGAATTGCCTTGATAAAAACGGACATTGGCGAGATTGAGCTTCTGACATAGTTGTGTGGCACGAGTTAAGAGCTCGCCGTCTTTATCAACTGCGGTCACCATTCGGGATATTTTGGCAAGGAGAGCCGAAGTATAACCGCTTGCGCAGCCAAGATGTAAGACATTGGTACACGAATCGATATGCAGGTAACTAAGGCATCTTGCCAGCAACGCCGGTGGCATGAGGTTTCTGTTCTTGGAACAAGGCATAACGCCATCCATATAAGCCGCATCTTTAAAGTGAGGTAACACAAACTCATGTCGGGGTGTTTCAAGAAATGCCATTTGAAGCGATTCTTGTATGGCTACAACGGGCAATATCTGGTTAGTAAGCATGAGGGAGGTGGTTTTAAGAAAATCCTGCATCCGAATAGATCCTTCTATTAAATCGGCGTTTTATAAATCGGCGTTTTATGCTTGGTAAGGATAACAACCTCTTGATTTTCAGGCAATAGTCTTTTTGAAGATTTGATACGAATTCTTGTGAAATATCTGGTTTTGGCTTGACCCGCGAGGGTTATTCCGCTATTAAGGAAGATCAAATCGGGTATTATCCGACTAAATAGTACACTGGCTGGGTAGCAAAGTGGTAATGCAGGGGACTGCAAATCCCCTATGCGTCGGTTCGATTCCGACCCCGGCCTCCATAAACAAAACCGATTATTAAAGGCTGAGAGTCACATGTCTCCACTTCGTCACAAATGTCTTGTAACCGTTGCCTCGCTTGTCGGCTTTCTAAGCTTCGGTCTTCACACAGAATTTGCAGACGCAGAAGTTGCCAAAATGGAATTCAAAGATCCGTTAGTAGCGGCCGCTGACCAAAATTTTTCTACCGAAGTTATGTCGCTCCTCAAAAAAGGACATGCTGTAAATGCAACATCTGATTTTGGGACGACAGCTTTAATGCGGGCTGCTTACAGAGGCAATGTTGAGATTATTAATGCTTTAATAAAAGCAGGTGCAGATGCTAATCTGCGTGACGTGGGTGGTGCATCCTCACTCGGGTTGGCTGTCCGCCAAGGAAATGCTGATGCCGTGACTGCGCTTATCAAAGGCGGTGCGGATGTCAACCAACCAGATAATGAGGGCTGGTCACCTTTAATGA
Organism: Alphaproteobacteria bacterium; assembly: GCA_016722515.1. Taxonomy (NCBI): domain Bacteria; kingdom Pseudomonadati; phylum Pseudomonadota; class Alphaproteobacteria; species Alphaproteobacteria bacterium. The sequence continues at coordinate 764,065 of JADKJE010000001.1, read as the reverse complement.
GGGCGGCATATCTAAAAGATACCACTATTTTTAAAACATTATTAAGCAATGGCGCCGGCGTTAATTATGTCAATAAAAATGATGAGTCCCCTTTGACTGAAGCGGTTCGTGCGGGTAATGCAAACGCGGTGACCTTGTTATTAAAACAAGGTGCCCATTCAGCGACGGCATTGGATATTGCTAAACGAAAACATGCCGATTCTATCATCCAATTGTTGGAGAAGGGACCTGTGCTGGCTATGTCTGAGCGCGAAGTCGAGACAGCTGCCTTGAAGGATCCAAATGGCAATGTATATCAAGGATTAACACCGCCTTCGGTTGATTCGTCTGCTAAAGTTACTTCTGCGGCTAAGGAAGTGAAGGCTGATTCAGATAAATGGAATGCGTCTAACGCTAATAAATTTGTGTTGCAACTTGGATTGTTTGACAATGAAGAAGTAGCAAAGAAAAAACAAGCGGAAATTAATAATGGCTTTCCTGAATTGCTTTCAGATTTAACCTTAAGTATCACAAAAACCAATATGGGGCCTGGACAAACGGGCGCTTATGTGTTGCGTGCAAATTCTTTTATCAAAGAAAGTGCGGCTCGTGATCGCTGTGCCAAACTGGCCTTGAGGGATGTTGAATGTCTTGTGATTGAGCAATCAAGTACTGATCCACTTGCAACAGCCATACCACCTGTTGTTGCTGCCCCTGAGAAAAGCTTGATTGAGAAACCCGAGGCGTTTCCTGCGGTAACCGGTGTAGATAACCCCGTCGTCGGCACCCCTTGGTCTGCGCCAACTCCATCGTTAGAGGTGCCTTTATCGCCATCAAAGGACATTAAAACGGCTCCTAAAAATGGAGTGCTCGATGCGGATGAGGTCAATGAATCCAATCCATTTAATTCTAGCTCTGCGTGGACTCCACTGGAAAAGAATGCGTCTAACCCTCAAGCAACAGAAGAGAAGATCGTTTCTCCAAAAGATAAAAATGTGACGGCTAGCCCTTCGCCAAAGAATGATAAACCAAGCAATGATAAACCAAAGAATGATACAGTAGCTAAAAAAACTTCGATTGATAAAGACGTTAAAAAGCCTTCGATTGATAAAGAAGCAACCATCCAGACAAAGCCTGCTGTTATTCCAGTGGAGCCGGTTAGCGCACCTAAAGAGGTCTCTCATAATTCCCGTGAAGCTGCCATGAATAAAGATATCATCAGTACGCGTCCCGGGGTAGGTGTTTCTGAGGCCGTACAAATTTCTGCAGAATCGCCCGTGCCGATGGCAAATGTGGTTATTCCCGGCAGTGAAAATTTATGGGCAGAACTTGGTAACTTTACCGATGCTAAAGAAGCTGAACAATTTTGGGGTCACCTTTCGAAGCCATCTTCAATTACTGTTAAATTCCTTGAGCCTGCTGTTGCAAGGGTTGAGGGTGGTAATGCCTATATTCAGGCTGGACCCTTTGCTTCCGTTGACGCCGTAAAAGGTTTCTGTGATGCCATTGATAACGATGTTGATTATTGCCAGCGTGTTGTTCAGGTGATTCAAAACAGAGATATCAGACAAGTTAAAGTGATGAATCATCAGGTCGTCAGGTATCAGGATCAGAATCCTTATGGTCGCAGTCCTTATTATACTGGCGGTGGCGATCCTTATGCTGTCTCAGGTACGGGCATTTGGTTGCAATTGGGTAGCTTTGCCAATGAAGGCATTGCACGCTCACGCTTCCAGGAAATTCGTCGACATGCTTCGAAAGACTTAGAGTTTGTTGAACCGGTTATTACTTCATCTCCCTATATTAACGGCTCAAAACAAAGTTATCGTTTAAGGGTTGGCCCGTTTGCCAGTGCTAGCGAAGCTTCGGATTTAAGCGAGCGTTTGAAGATGCAAGGTATCTTGTGTATGGTTATCACCAAATAAGGTGTAAATAGAGTATGGCTTCTAAAAAACAGGCTAATAGGATGTGGGGTGGCCATTATGATCAAGGGCCGTCTAAGATCATGGAAGATATTAATGAATCCATTAGTTTTGACCATGTGCTCTATAGCCAGGATATCCGAGGTTCGTTGGCGCATAGTGAAATGCTTGCTAGACAGCAGATTTTAACACAAGCAGAAAAAGAAGCCATTCACGACGGTCTTCATCGTATTGAAAGCGAAATAGAACAAGGCAAGATGGAATTTTCTACCAGCCTTGAAGACATCCATATGCATGTGGAATCGCGTTTGCAGGAAATTATCGGCGATGTTGCCGGAAAGCTGCATACGGCACGTTCACGAAATGATCAAGTTGCTACCGATTTTAAATTATTTGTGCGCGATACCTATGATGCCCTTGATCAACGTTTGAAGGCTGTTCAAAGCGCATTACTAAAAAGGGCGGCAGAGCATGCAGAAACTATTTTACCTGGTTTTACGCATCTTCAAGCAGCGCAACCTGTTACGTTTGGCCATCACTTACTTGCCTATGTTGAGATGTTAAGACGGGATCGTAGTCGTGTTGCCGATGCAAGAAAACGCCTGAATGAATGTCCGCTTGGTGCAGCAGCCCTGGCTGGAACATCCTTTCCTATTGATCGTCACCTCACCGCTGAGTTACTTGGATTTGATGGTCCCACACGCAACTCACTTGATTCAACATCAGACCGCGATTTTGCGATTGAATTTTTAAGTGTTGCCAGCTTGATTTCTATGCATCTTTCACGTTTTGCTGAAGAGATTGTGCTCTGGTGCAGCCCAGGTTTTCGTTTTATTACCTTATCAGAATCATTTACGACAGGTAGTTCGATCATGCCTCAGAAGCGTAATCCAGACGCAGCTGAATTAGTGCGTGCTAAAACCGGCAGGGTTTATGGCGCGTTATTATCATTACTTACTGTGATGAAAGCGCTGCCACTGACATATAGCAAAGATATGCAGGAAGATAAAGAACCTGTATTTGATGTTGCTGCAACGCTTCATTTAAGCCTGGCCGCTATGGAAGGCATGATCAAGGATATGTTCATTAATAAAGACCGGATGCTGGCACTTGCAGGTCAAGGTTATGCTACGGCTACGGATCTTGCAGATTGGCTGGTACAGAATCTACACATTCCTTTTCGTAAAGCGCATCACATTACTGGAAGGATTGTCCGGCTTGCCGAAGCAAAACCCTGTGAATTGCATGAACTGAAGCTTGATGAGCTTCAGTCAGTAGAGCCGGGAATTAATGCGTCGATTTTTGATGTTCTCACCGTGTCGAAGTCGGTTAATAGCCGCCAGAGTTTTGGAGGGACTTCACCATTGAGAGTTAAGGAAGCTATTAGCCATGCCCAAAAGGAATATCTGAAATGATAAAACAGAGTATTCTGATAGGTGCGGGATCATGGATGTTCCTAACATCCTGCGGTTTTCGTGGCGATTTGGTGCATGGTGACCGTGTGATGAAAAAACGTGCTAAGGACCAAATTCAGATAGAATATCAAGCGCCAAATTCTCCGATTGTGGATACGCCTGCACCTGATCCTGGTATCATTGACCAGATGCATGAGGAACAGACGACCAATCAAATACCTGTACAAGGTTTAGATCAGGAGCCTCAAGCGGTTGTTCCAGATCCTCAGGATTCAGGTAAACGTGATTCTGAATCGCCGGTTGGCGTTGATGAGGATACGCGTAATCAAACCCATTAATCAAAAGTAGTTGTTATGGATCATTTTAATTATAAGCATGGGGTATTGTACGCTGAAGATGTACCCGTAAGCGACATTGTTAAACAGGTGGGTACACCTGTTTATATTTATTCATCGGCTACAATTCAACGGCACTACCGCGTTTTTCTGGAGCCGTTTCCATCGTCTTTGAACGTGATGTTGTGTTATGCGGTAAAAGCCAATGATAATAATGCTATTATTAAGCTGTTAGCCAATGAAGGAGCCGGTGTCGATGCTGTCTCGGGTGGAGAAATCAGACGAGCACGCATAGCAGGAGTCAATCCAAAGAAAATCGTTTTTTCCGGTGTGGGTAAAACCACAGAGGAGATGGCGTATGCCCTAACAGAAAGGATCCTTCAATTCAATGTCGAATCCGAGGAAGAATTGCGGACCTTAAGCCAGGTTGCCGAATCATTAGGTATGACCGCGAACATTGCAATTCGCCTTAATCCTGATATCGATGCAGGAACTCACCATAAAATCTCAACTGGTAAAAAAGAGCATAAATTTGGAGTGGAGTGGCAGAGAGCCAAGCATATCTATCGTTTGGCGGCGGATCTTCCCGGTATTAATCCGTGTGCTATCTCGATGCATATTGGTTCACAATTGCTTGATCTTGAGCCTTTTCGGAAAGCGTTCAGCAAAATTGCTGAACTGCTTAAAATGTTACGAGGCGAGGGACATATTATTACGAGGCTTGATTTAGGTGGTGGTCTTGGAATTCCCTATCATGAAGAGGTTATTCCTCCGACGCCTAAGGATTATGCGGATGTCGTCAGTGAGGCAACCAAAGATCTAGGCTGTAGCTTAGTATTTGAACCAGGTCGTTTGATCGTGGGTAATTCGGGCATTTTGGTAACCCAGGTTATTTATGAAAAGAAAACAGAAAGCCGAAATTTTCTGATTGTAGATGCCGCTATGAATAACCTGATTCGTCCTACGTTATATGATGCCTATCATCATATAATTCCTGTGGTTCAATCGAGCTCTAACACCGTGCAGCATCTCGTGGATGTCGTTGGACCTATTTGTGAAACCGGCGATGTGCTTGCGATGCAACGACTTATGCCCACCTGTAATCCAGGCGATTTATTAGCCATACGCTCTGCTGGCGCCTACGGTTCGGTGATGGGGTCAACCTATAATTCAAGGCCGCTGTTAGCTGAAGTTATGGTAAAAGGTGATACGTTTGATGTGATACGGCCTCGACAGACCTACGAGGAGTTATTTGCTAAAGATCATATCCCCACTTGGCTTAAGGCATAATAAAGAGTATAATCAACACATAACTTTGAAAGGAGCCTTTATGGGTATCTGGAAATTACTGCTTCTTGTTATTGCTATTTTTATTCTTTTTGGTGCCGGAAAACTGCCACGCGTGTTGGGTGACTTGGGAGTAGGTATCCGTAAATTCAAAGATGGGCTTAATGAAGGCGGTGATATTAAAGACGTTACGCCTAAAGAACCTAAATAGTTTTACACAAACAAATATGGCTGTCAAAATAACGACAGACCATGAGCACCAGCGTTAGTTCAGAGCTCTTCCGTAATCAGTTGCGGCTCACACTCCATTCCTATGGCGAAAAAGAATGATAGAGGTCCGGCTTGAAGAAGCGGTGGCTATGACGGGGTATTGTTATCGTTATATGACAAAACATCTCTGTCAAAATAATATAACAATCTAATAAGTCAATGGTAAAAAGTTGTAGAAAGTGTAATTTATAGCTTAAAATACTTCACCAAATCATGTATAATTGATCTATTCATTTTTTAATGGAAAGTAGGGAGGAGTATGAAGCGTATTACATTACTATACATATCTATATTTATGGTTCTTGTTGGTCTTTCGTTGGTTCCTAATGAAACAAAGGCCAGTAAAGATGATGCGGTTGCTTCAAAAGGAAACATTTGCGAACGTTATTTCCATTATTTTGAAAGCAAACAACAAATCCCAGCTAAATTATTGAACTCAGTGTCGATGGTTGAATCGGGGAAATTTGATGAAGCAACTCAAAAAATGGCACCTTGGCCTTGGACAGTTAATGTGAATGGAAAAGGCTATTATTTCAACTCAAAGAAAGAAGCTATCCAGTTTGTGAATCAACAACGTAAGCTTGGCCGCAACAGTATGGATTTAGGTTGTATGCAAATTAACCTGAAATACCATGGTAAAGAATTCGTGAGTATTTCACAAATGTTCGAGCCGCGTTATAACATCGCTTATTCTGCGCGCATGCTTAAAAACAGTTATAAAGACGTCAATAGCTGGAAAAAAGCGGTGGGTCTTTATCATTCAGCGACCCCAGCCAGAAGTCGTGATTATTCCGATAGAGTATTTGCTATGTGGAAAAGTCTTAAAAATCAAAAAAACAATATCGAAGTGGCTATGGCTAGATAAAGCGATCATGATCCTAATGTTAAAAAACTCTCTGCCAGATGGCAGGGAGTTTTTTTATCCTGAAAGAGCAGATATTGGGTGTTTATGGATCAGTCGTTTTAAAGGCTCTTTTTAGGTTTATGAATTGAATGTTAGGCTACTCAAAGACGCGCCAATTTTTGGGTCTTATATAAATTAAATCACCTTTGATAATTTCTAGTTTATCCACTACATTTTTTTGAACTTCGGCATAAATAACCTGGAGGTTTTTACGCTGTAATTCCATTTTAACCAGCGAACCTGCTGGGTTGATGTGAACAACACGTGCCTCGATATACTCACCCTGATCCATGGTTTTATTGACAAAAATTTCATGTGGTCGGGCAAAGAGTTTAACAGGCTTGCCTTCTGTTGGGATCGGTTCTTTTTTTACAGATTGCTTAGGGGAGCTGTCGTTTTCATCACCAAATAAGTTCGGAATGACTTTTTTACCCAGTTTCTTTAATTCAGGATAACGGCTTAAGAGCCCTTTATCTTGAATGTTATAAGGGCTTTTAAACGGTTTGGCTATGACATCAAAGTCGATAAGATGGACATTGCCACTGTCATCCTGCCAGCCATCAAAAGCATTATAATTTCCAAGAAAGTCATAAATAAATGAATTCACGGGATGATGGTACACTTCTTCTGGTGAACCTACTTGTTCTATGCCGCCTTGATTCATCACCACCACACGATTGGCAACTTCCATGGCTTCTTCCTGATCATGCGTTACCAGAATGCTTGTGAGTTGAATTTCGTCATGAAGGCGACGTAACCAGGATCGCAATTCTTTACGTACTTTGGCATCAAGTGCGCCAAAAGGTTCGTCTAGCAACAAGACTTTAGGCTCAACCGCCAAGGCACGGGCAAGCGCCACGCGCTGCCGTTGACCACCTGAAAGTTCATGGGGAAAACGGTCATGAAAAGCATCGAGGTGAACCAAGGCCAATAATTCAAACACTTTGTTACGAATTTCGTGTTTGGCTAAACGTTTATCGCGTGTTCTGACATTAAGGCCAAAGGCAACGTTATCAAAAACAGTCATATGTCGAAACAAGGCATAGTGCTGAAACACAAAACCAACATGGCGACCGCTATCCCCTGTTGGTGTCTCTTCGCCATCAAAGGAAATGACCCCTTTATCAGGAGATTCAAGACCGGCGATAATACGCAATAAGGTCGTTTTTCCAGAACCTGAAGGGCCTAATAAGGCTAACAATTCTCCTGATTCAACATCCAGGTTAACATTATTAAGAGCAACGAAGCCGCTAAATTTTTTATACACATTTTCAATGTGAATGGGCATGGAAGTCTCCAGTAAGATTAGGTCGATTGGTTAGAACTATGGAAATGTTTTTCAACGATCCATTTAACAATCAAGGTCAATAATGCCATGAGCGATAAAATAGAGGCAACTGCAAATGCAGCAGTAAAATTATATTCGTTATAAAGGACTTCCACATGTAAAGGAATCGTCATTGTTTCTCCTTTAATATGCCCTGATACCACAGACACAGCACCATACTCGCCCATGGCGCGTGCCGTACACAGGAGCACTCCGTAAACCAAAGCCCAACTGATATTGGGAAGGGTTACACGCCAGAAGGTTTGCAAGCCGGATGCCCCCAGAAGGATGGCGGCTTCTTCTTCTTCAGTACCTTGTTCTTGCATAAGGGGGATGATTTCACGAGCAACAAAAGGAAACGTCACAAAAATAGTGGCAAGCACAATGCCTGGAACGGCAAAGACAATCTGCAAATTATGCTCACTAAGCCAGTCGCTAAAGATTGAATGGGCACCAAAAAGAATGACATAAATAAGTCCTGATATAACAGGAGACACCGAAAAAGGAAGATCAATTAACGTGATTAAAAAATGTTTCCCGGCAAATTCAAACTTGGTAATAGCCCAACTGGCAACGACCCCGAATATTAAATTGAAAGGTACAGCGATAGCCACGACCAGTAAGGTTAATTTAATGGCAGAGATGGCATAGGGGTCAAGGATATCAGCTATATAGGCATGATAGCCCTTGCTGAATGCCTCGGTAAAGACAACAATAATAGGCATGCCAATGATAAGAAACAGGGCAACAATACTCAGTACGATGAGTAAGGCTCTTACAAGAAAAGGTTCGGTTACGGTATGATTCATATGCTTACTGAACATGGTTATCCTTACCTACTTAAGTACCGAGAACTCCATTTCTGGAGCATATTAATCACAAAAAGCATCAAAAATGATACCAGCAACATAACAACCGCGATGGTAGTTGCTCCCTGATAATCATATTGTTCAAGCTTGGTCACAATAATAAGCGGAATGATTTCTGATTTAAATGGCATATTGCCAGCAATAAAAATAACGGAACCGTATTCTCCCAGGCACCTGGCAAAAGCCATGGCAAAACCCGTGATCAGGGGAGGGAGGATATAAGGAAAAATCACCATGCGAAAGGTTTGCCAACGATTGGCACCTAAACAGGCTGCAGCTTCTTCGACCTCTTCTTCAAGATCTTCAAGGACGGGCTGCAAGGTCCGGACCACGAACGGCAGGCTTACGAAAATGAGTGCCGCAATAATTCCCAGCGGCGTAAAGGCAACCTTGATTCCCAGCGGCTCTAAATATTGACCGATCCAGCCATTGGGCGCATAGAGTGCCGTAAGGGTAATTCCAGCAACGGCTGTAGGAAGGGCAAAGGGTAAATCGACCATGGCATCCATCAGACGTTTACCTGGAAACTGGTATCGTACCAACACCCATGCTAGCATTAATCCTAGAATAAGATTGATGAGGGCTGCGATGAATGAGCAACCAAAGGTGACTTTATAAGAAGCCACCACACGGGGATCTGTTGCAATTTTAAACATTTCCGCAAAACTTAAATGAAACGACGAAAAGAACAGGCCTGATAACGGTATGAGGACAATGAGGCATAAATAGGTCAAGGTTAATCCGAGGGTCAGGCCAAAACCCGGTACGATTGTATGGCGTTTAAGGATGGATATTTTGGGATATTTATACATGGCAAAACTTAAACTCCAGAACCTATCGACGGATTTTCAAGCATTTCAGCCAGTGTCTTATTATCTAAAACACCTGCGATGGCATTGCGTACTTCAAGCATGATTTTTCTGATTTCGCAAAGATTTTCATCCGGGCAATCATCACATTTTTGATAAGCAGTTATGCTGGCACAGCGTATAGGGGCCAACGGCCCATCAATGACGCGCACAAGGTTGCCTACGCTGATGAGAGCTGCAGGACGAGAAAGAAAATAGCCACCAAAAATACCGCGTTTACTATCAACGAAACCATGATGCTTAAGCTCAAGCAAAATGGCTTCCAGAAATTTCTGAGGAACATCCGCCTCGTTGGCAATGACTTTTATCTGGATCATGCGTTTTTCATGCCGTGCCAGAACGATCATCGCACGTAGAGCATATTTTGCTTTCATCGATAACAAAGGGCTACCCACTAAATTAATGTCTATAAAATGTATATAGTTTAATTTCTACAAAGTCAATAGGGTTTTTACGGTTGGCCTTATTTTTCGCTGATAATGTCAAAGGTGTGTTGCAAGAATGCCGCGCCTATTTGCAGGCCGGCTGGGTCAATACCATGGCCTAAATCCTGTTGAGAATAAGCAAGAACCGGGACATCAAGGTTCTGCAAAGCCTGGTATGCTTCCTCAAATGCGATAAAGGGTACTACTACATCTGCTTCACCATGAATAAGGCATACTTCTGGTTTTGATTGGATTTCATCTTTGAGTCCTGCTGGGTCGATCAAGGCTCCAGAATAGCTAACAACCCCTTTGCAGCCTTCCTCCCAGCGGAGGCTGCAGTATAAAGCAACCATACCTCCCTGTGAAAAGCCAATCATGGCCACCTCGTCAAATGTTAACGTGAGTTCTTTAAGTTTAGATTCAATCGCCGCTTTGAGTGTTACCGAAGCAATAGCAGCTCCAGCTTTCAATGATTCGGCCGATCGATCCTGCAGGCTAAACCATTGTCTGCCATAAGGTGCAAGGTCATAAGGAAATGGGGCGTCGTAGGAAACAAAATGGGCATCAGGAAGGAATGGCGCTAATTCATCCGCCAGTGGAAAAAGATCGGATTTGTCTGCCCCAATTCCATGCAAAAAGACAATCAGCTGCTTTGGGCTGTTGCCCGAAGCAGGCGGTTGTTCAAGATAAGAAAGCGCCTCACGTTGATTCATAGTTATAATTTCCTTTGTTCAGTATGATGGCGTAGATTTTAGAAAAAACAACAAAAGTTTTTATTTTTTTGCTTTAGGAAATGATTTCGGTGAAGTTCTAGGCGTATTCGTCAATTTGAAGATACCCCCAAAAGGCACTAACCTAAAAAGAGCAGTTAAAACGAGTCAAGCGAGGCATCAGCACCGAATATACGCTATTTTTAGGATTAAAACTATTTATAAACAATATTTGTATTTTTTTGACATACATGTTATAAGTCGGGAGGGCACCTTAGTTTTATGATTTGTGTCCAGGATGGTGTATGGAAAAATTAATAGATTTGTTATTTCAGTGGAACGTATTACACGCATGGTATTACGCGGCCAGTTTCTTTATTATTATATCAATCATCGTTTTTATACATGAGTTGGGCCACTACACGGTTGCTAAACTGTTCGGGGTTAAAGTGGAAGCTTTTTCAATTGGCTTTGGCAAAGAACTTGTTGGCTGGAATGACCGTTCTGGTACCCGTTGGAAAATCAGCCTATTGCCTCTGGGTGGCTATGTCAGAATGTTTGGCGATGCCAATCCGGCCAGTTTTCCAGAACTAGGTATCAATGAATTACCAGAATCGCAACGCAAACAGGCGTTCTTTTTTAAACCGCTATGGATTAAAGCCGCCGTTGTTTTTGCTGGGCCTTTCGCTAATTTTCTTCTTACGTTCTGTATTTTGTCAGGTTTTTTCTATGTGTATGGCCAGAGGATCGTTTTACCTATTGCCGATGAGATTATGCCTAATACCCCCGCTTTTGCTGCTGGTATTAAAGCTGGGGACAAGGTGCTAAAAGTTGATGGGGAAAATGTTAATTCATTTGCGGACTTACAGCGAATTATAAGTCTTCATCCCGGTATTACGGTTACGTTGGTTATTGAAAGGAGTGGCAAGCCTATTACGTTGGCCGTTACGCCTAAAGACTATACAACAAAAGATATTTTTGGTAATGAGACACGTATTGGTTTACTAGGAATTGCTTCTAAAACAGAAGCTGAAACCCATCCTCTTTCACTTCCTAATGCGATGGGGGAGGCGGTCAAAGAAACGTATGATATGTCTGCGTCAACCTTACTGGCAATGAAACAGATGGTTGTAGGGCAGCGTAGCGTTAAAGAATTAGGCGGTCCGATTAAAATTGCTAAGTATTCAGGGCAGTCAGTGCATCGTGGGTGGAAGACAGCAATATGGTTTGTCGCCGTGTTGTCACTTAATTTAGGTCTCATTAATTTATTTCCAATTCCAGTTCTGGACGGGGGGCATATATTCATATACGCCATACAGGGGATTATTCGCCGTCCGATACCTCCCAAGATTTTAGAATATGGAATGCGAGTTGGGCTTGCATTAATCAGTGCTTTGATGATATTTGTGATACTGAATGATATTATGGGTTATTTCTAAAGGTTGTGGTATGTTTCGTTTTATGCGTTGTGTTAGTTTGGCGTTTCTTTTGTGTCAATCGCTGTGGTTCTCAACTGCGTTTGCCACATCTATAGGTCGTAGTGCTGATAAAACCTCATCGCTCGAATCGGAAAAAGCCAGTACTGATTTGGGCGGTTTACAGATGGCTGAAGCGCGGTCTGAATCGGTGGCAGTCAGTTCGCAGCGTATCAAGATTGCCGCTATCCGTGTTAAAGGTAATCAGCGGATAGAAAAAAGCACGATAGAAAATTATCTAGCGATGCCAGTTGGTTCTGATTTTGATGATGCAAAACTCAGCGAAGGTGTAAAACACCTTTATGAAACAGGGCTCTTTGGTGATGTAGATGCTCGATTACGTGGCGATGAAGTTGAGGTAACCGTAGTTGAAAACCCAGTTGTTTCACAAGTTAGCTTTGAAGGAAACAAACGGATTGAAGATGATAAATTATTGCCGGAAATCAAATTGACGCCACGTTCGGTTTATACGAAATCTAAATTACAAGCCGATGTAAAACGCCTTCAGGAAGTGTATCGTCAGCATGGTCGTTACGCAGTGAAGGTGGAGCCAAAAATTATCAATAAAGATCAAAACAGGGTTGACCTTGTCTATGAGATTGAAGAAGGGCCTAAAGCCAATGTTGATCAAATACTCTTTGTGGGTAATAAACATTTTTCGGATAACAGGCTTCTGGGGATTGTAAGCACCAAAGAGTCGCATTGGTACCGCTTCTTTTCCAGTACCGACACCTATGATCCCGACAGACTATCTTTCGATAAAGAATTGCTCAGAAAATTCTATGTCCAACGAGGATATGCGGACTTCCAGGTTGTTTCCGTTACGTCCGACCTTAATCCTAAGCAGGATGGGTTTATCGTAACCTATACCGTGGATGAGGGAATCAAATATAATTTTGGTGACATTTCCGTCAACAGCGCTTTCAAAAATCTTGAAAAAAACAAGCTGATGGAAAAGGTCAAAACCAAAAAAGGGCAGTTGTTTGATGCCAAACAGGTTGAAAAATCTGTGGATTCTTTAGTTGAGTATGCGACCGATCACGGTTACGCTTTTGCTGATGTTGACCCTCAGTACAAGAGAGATGCTAAGGCGCGTACCGTTTCAGTCGTTTATCAAATCAAAGAAGGGCCAAAGGTATACGTTAACCGTATTGATATCAATGGCAATAACAGAACACTTGATAAGGTGGTCCGTCGCGAATTCAGAATTCAAGAGGGTGATCCATACAATGCAGAACAGATTCGTCGTTCTAAAGAACGTATCCAGAATTTAGCTTTCTTTGAGAGGGTCAATGTTGATAACAAGCCAACCCAGTATCCTGACAAAGTGGATATTGATGTTAATGTTAAAGAAAAATCAACCGGCGAATTGACATTCGGTGCAGGTTATTCCACGACCGATGGTATCGTTGGAAATGTCAGTATTCGTGAGCGGAACCTCTTAGGAAAAGGCCAAGATCTTAAATTGAGTTTTGAGCGTGGTCAGCGTGGGATGCAGATTGATCTTGGGTTTACCGAGCCTTATTTCATGGATAGAAACATTGCAGCAGGTTTCGACGTGTTTAAAATATCAAGAGATAATACGGATGAGAGTTCCTATAGCATTGATACCGTTGGGGGAACATTAAGAGCCTCGTATGATATTACAGAATATTTAACGCACTCGGTGCACTATTCGTTGCGTAAAGATGATATTCAGGATGTTAATGCAGCATCATCGGTCTTTGTTCAGGCTCAGCAAGGTGAGCATACAACGTCTTCTATCGGGCATACCCTAATGTATGATAAAAGAGATAGTAAATTCAATCCTAGTAAAGGTTATTATCTGCGGTTAAATCAGGAGTTCGCCGGTGTTGGTGGCGATGGACAATTCATCCGCAATGAGCTCAGAACTGGTGTTTTCTTTCCGGTCCTTACAGATGATGTTGTGTTTAAGCTGGTTGGAAAAGGTGGAAATATCTTTGGTTGGGGGGGCGAAGATGTTCGCTTAAGTGATCGCTTCTTTGTCGGTGGTCAGCAAGTTCGGGGATTCAAAAGTTCGGGGGTTGGTCCTCGCGATAGTGCAACAGCAGATGCGTTGGGCGGGAATAATTATTATGTTGGAACCACGGAGCTTGAATTTCCTTTAGGTACGCCTGATGAGTTAGGGTTACGTGGTGCTATTTTTGTGGATGCAGGATCACTGTGGGGAACAGATGATTCAGGTGCAACCTTACAAGATAGCAATTCACTCAGAGTATCTGTTGGTGCAGGTCTTGCTTGGAGTTCTCCGCTTGGTCCAATTCGGATTGATTTAGCTGAGGCCATCAAGAAAGAAGATTTTGACGAAACAGAACTTATTCGTTTCAATTTTGGTACACAATTTTAAGGATTTAAACAGGAGTTATGCTTATGAAAAAAACACTATTAACCGTTATCTTGGCAACATCATCGCTGATGCTGATGTCATCCGTGTCTCAGGTATGTGCACAAACCACAGCAGCAGCTGTGGCGCCTGCAGCGGCTCCAGCAGCAAAGAAGATTGCTGTAGTTGATACACAACGTATCATGAAAGAATCGCTGGCTGCTCAAGATGCTAAACGTCAGCTGGAAGCCCTGACTGATAAATATCGTAAAGATGTAGCCAAGCAGGAAGAAGAGCTGGGCAAAAAAGAGAAGGAACTGGGCACTCAGAAAAATGTATTGTCTGCAGATGCTTTTGAACAAAAAAGAAAAGAATTTAAAGATCAGTATATTGCTGCGCAACATAAGGTGCAGGATGACCGTGAAAAATTGGATAAATCACTTGCTGATGCCAATAACAAAATTCAAAATGCGGTTAAAGATATTATTAATAACCTGGCCAAACAACAAGGTATTGATTTGGTTATGCCGTTAAATAATACTTTCTATACCAATCCTAGTTTCGATATTACCGATGATGTTAAAAAACAATTGGACGCTAAATTGCCAAAAGTAACCATCGTTGTCTCTGATTCATCAGATAAAAAATCTGGTGATGCCAAGAAAACCTCTAAACAGGACTCAAAAAAAGGTAACTAATTATGGTGGATAGAGCGTTTTTCCAGTATTCAGGTCCTAAGTCGATTGAAGATATAGCAAAAATTGGGGAGTGCCAGCTTGTTGAGGGCACCCCTCAAGGTGTTATTATTGAAGATGTGAAGCCTTTGGATCGTGCAGGAAGCAAGGATATTACGTTCTTCAGTAATCCTAAATACATGACCGTATTGCAAAAATGTCTAGCTACGGCATGTATTATACATCCGCGCAATTTGGATCTTATTCCTGACACCGTTATTCCATTGGTGTCGGAAAATCCTTATTATTCATTTGCAAAGATTTCGAATTCGTTCTATCCACAGATTGTTTTTAGCCCGGGCCTTTCGCCTCAAGCGTTTATTTCACCTTCAGCGACCATTGGTGGTGGAACGTGTGTTGAACCAGGTGCGCATGTTCAAGACGGGGCAAAAATTGGTGAGAGATGTTACATTGGTCCCAATGTTATTATTGGCAGGAATGTGGTTATTGGCCACGATTCGGTTATCCATGCTAATTGTACGGTATTTTGCTCCATCATCGGCGACTTTGTTGTGCTTCACCCCGGAGTCAGAATCGGGCAGGATGGTTTTGGTTTTGCAACCCACAAGGGGGTGCATGTTAAAGTCCCTCAATTGGGGCGCGTGATTATCCATAGTTATGTGGAGATTGGAGCTAATACCACTATTGATAGAGGATCTGGTCCCGATACTATTATTGGTGAGGGGTCGCAGATCGATAATCTGGTGCAGATAGGTCATAATGTTGAAATGGGTAAAGGCTGCGTGATTGTGTCACAAGTGGGGATTGCCGGAAGTACTAAACTTGGAAATTACGTTGTATGTGGTGGTCAGGTTGGTATCGCTGGACATCTCAGAATCGGTGATGGCGTACAAATCGCTGCTAAAAGTGGTGTTAGCGATGATATTAGGCCTGGTGAAAAAATGGGTGGTATTCCTGCCGTACCTATGAAAGAATGGTTACAGCAGGTGATGGCCATCAAAAAGCTCATTCGCAAGCGTCCAGGTAGTTATCATAACGATGAAGAAGATTATGATAATTATAATAATTATGACGATAGGTATCAATAAATTAGGATGTTACTAATGGAAGCGCATGTCGAAAGTAAAACCATTTTATATAGTGAAATATTAACATTATTGCCGCATCGTTACCCCTTTTTGCTTGTAGACAAAATTATAGATGTCGTTGAATTTAAAAGTGCTAAAGGTATTAAAAATGTTACCTTTAATGAGCCTCATTTTGTGGGGCATTTTCCAGATGATCCGATCATGCCAGGAGTTCTCATCGTGGAAGCGATGGCACAAACCGCGGCAGCTTTGGTGCTCAAAAGCCTGAATATGAAAGCCGATGAAGATAAGAAAGCGGTCTATTTTATGTCGATCTCTGAAGCAAAATTTCGTAAGCCTGTGCGACCAGGAGATACCATGATTATAGAAACCATTAATCTTCAGCATCGTCGCAGTGTATGGAAGTTCAAAGGAATTGCGCGTGTTGACGGCGTTGATGTGGCTGAAGCTGAGTTTACAGCCATGATTGCCGATAAATCACCTACTCCACAGGAATAGGCCTATTTCAAAAGACAGGAATTTATGCAGAAAACAGAAATACATTCGAGTGCGATTCTAGAGCCTGGAGCCAAGATAGGATCAGGTTGTTATGTAGGACCTTTTTCTTACATTGGGCCAGATGTCTCAATTGGAGATAATTGTCGGGTAGAATCGCATGTAGTGATTGTCGGAAACACCACGATCGGCAAAGGGTGTCATATTTTTCCATTTGCATCGCTGGGTCATCGTCCGCAGGATCTAAAATTCAAAGGTGAAGCCTCTCAATTAATTATTGGCGACAATAATATGATCCGTGAGTATGTCACGATGAATCCTGGTACTGAAGGTGGTGGTTTAAAAACAACCGTTGGACATAATTGTTTATTTATGGCTTCGACACATGTTGCCCATGATTGCGTGGTCGGCGATAGCGTCATTATGGCCAATAATGCCACTCTGGCAGGGCATGTTTCTGTTGGTGATTTTGCTATCATTGGTGGACTCTCCGGCGTGTTACAGCGAGTAAGAATAGGATCGCATGCGATGATAGGTGGAATGTCTGCCGTTGAAAGCGATGTGATTCCTTATGGTTCGACGATTGGTGATAGGGCTTTTTTGTCGGGTTTAAATATCATTGGGCTTAAAAGACGTAATTTTTCGCGGGATGATATACATACATTGCGCAGCGCCTATCGCCTGCTTTTTTCGCCTGAAGGTACGCTCAGTGAACGTGTGGATGATGTCATCTCGCGCTTTAAGGATAATGAATTAGTGATGGAAATCATTGATTTTATACGTTCGGATACATCTAGGCCTCTTTGTCAACCATCGGAGATTAGTGCTTGACGGAAACTACCCATACCGGGTGTTTAGGAATTATAGCTGGACAAGGGGACATCCCGCAACGAGTCATGACTGCTTGCCAGCAACAACAAAGGCCTTTTCTGGTTATTACTCTTTCGGAAGAGGCAAATGCGAGCCAGTATCAGCACTATTCCCATGTCGAAATCCCCATCGCGAAGGTAGGGCATTTTCTTGAAGTCATGCGTGCGCACAACGTAGAAGAAGTGGTTATGGTCGGGCATATTAAACGCCCTGTTTGGAAAGAATTAGTTCCTGACAGCCTGGGTATGAAGCTGCTGGCTAAAATAATTACTAAAAAAGTACTGGGAGACGATACTGTTTTAAGCACAGTTGTTCATTTTTTAGAGCAGCATCATATTCGTGTGGTTGGGGTTGATACGATCTTGAAAGACCTCGTTGCACCCAAGGGGGTCTGGGGTAATATCGAACTTTCATCCTCACTCACTTCTGATATTGATCTTGGAAAGAACGTTTTATTGAACTTAAGTCCTTTTGATATCGGACAGGCAGTTATTGTCTACCAGGGGCAGGTTTTGGGGATAGAGGGTCCCGAAGGAACGGATCAATTAATCCATCGATGCGCACTCTACCGCAAAGAATCAAAGGGTGGTATACTTATCAAGATGAAGAAGCGTTTACAAGAAAGACGAGTGGACTTGCCAACCATTGGCGTATCAACAATCATTCATGCTCATGAGGCTGGTCTGGTGGGTATTGTTGTTGAAGCAGGCGAGTGCCTTGTTGTTGAAAAGGAAGCTGTCGTAGAACAAGCGGATTCGCTGGGAATTGTCTTAGTGGGGATTTAGAAATAAAAGGTAGTAGGAGATTGAGCATGAAAAATGCGCGTATGATGTTAAGAAGCATTCGGTTCGTAGGGATGATTGCCCTGGTAGTATCTGCGGTTCCGGCAAATGCACAATTGATTCAAAAAACAGTACCTGATAATAAAGCTCAGATTCAATATTCCTATGCACCGGTTGTCAAAAGGACCGTTCCTGCTGTTGTTAATATTTATACGAAACGTAAAGTTCTTGAGAAAGGGTATGCGCCATTATTAAATGATCCAGCCCTTAGAGAGTTATTTGGCCAGCAACTATTTGCGCCCTATGTTAAACAAAAGATAGAGCGATCCTTGGGGTCGGGTGTGATTATAAGGCCTAATGGTTTGATTATCACCAGTAACCATGTCATCAAAGACTCACAGGAAGTAACTGTGGTATTGCAGGATCGCAGGGAATTTGATGCGAAGGTGGTTTTAACCGATGAAAAAGCTGATTTGGCATTGCTTAAAATTGATACAAAAAATGAAACCTTATCTGCGCTTGAGCTGATCAATTCGGATGCGCTTGAAGTGGGTGATATTGTGCTTGCTATCGGTAATCCTTTTGGTGTAGGCCAGACAGTAACTAATGGTATAATTTCGGCGTTGTCGCGTACCAATGTTGGCATCACGGATTATCAGTTTTTTATTCAGACCGACGCACCGATTAATCCTGGAAATTCGGGTGGTGCTCTCGTTACCATGGATGGAAAATTAGCCGGGGTCAACACCGCAATCTTTTCACGCTCGGGTGGTTCACATGGTATTGGGTTTGCTATCCCCGCTAATATGGTGGATTATGTGATTCGTAGTTACGAGCAGGGCGGGCAAGTAAGAAGACCATGGTTAGGTGCGGCTTTTCAACCTTTAACCAGTGATATTGCCAATAAATTAGGATTATCATCTCCTGCCGGAGCGCTTATTTCTAATATATATCCGGCAAGCTCAGCTGAAAAAGCGGGGTTGCAAAAAGGTGATATTATTATGGCACTGGATGGTTTGAACATTGAAGATTATCAGGCGCTTAATTATCGTATGGCTACTGAAAAAATCGGTAAAACAGTCCTATTAGATGTCGTGAGAGGTCAGGAAAAAATTAAGTCTAAAATGCTCTTACAAGAAGCTAAGGAAGAGCCAGCTGCGGATAAGCGTAGCTATCAAACCGGTGCATTATTTTCGGGGATAACCATTGCCAATCTTTCTCCCAAACTTGCTTTAGAGATTGAGGCTGACCCATTTAAAAAGGGAGTTGTTGTCTATAATGCCCCTAACAAGGCACGTTATGTCTTGAAGAAAGGCGATATCATCAAAGAGATTAATGGTATTAAAATTGAGTCTGTTAAGCAGTTTAATGCGCTTATCAGTCAGCCAGCATCTTCATGGAAAGTGGTTATTGAACGCAATGGAGAAACAGCATCATTGCTGATTCGATAGGATAATCTGTGAGTGATTCTCAATCATTGTTTAAA
The DNA here is from genome assembly GCA_016722515.1 of Alphaproteobacteria bacterium. Classification (NCBI taxonomy): domain Bacteria; kingdom Pseudomonadati; phylum Pseudomonadota; class Alphaproteobacteria; species Alphaproteobacteria bacterium. The sequence goes on along the minus strand of JADKJE010000001.1, from coordinate 744,518 downwards.
GAATTATCAGGCCTCTCGTCAGCCGCTGATTCTCAAAAAGAGCCATTGGCTGAGCGATTACGCCCGCATTCGCTGACTGAAGTTATTGGCCAGCAGCATATCTTGGGTGAACAGGGTTTGGTTTCGCAAATGGTGGCTAACCGCCAACTTTTTTCGATGGTTTTGTGGGGGCCTCCTGGCTGCGGTAAAACCACAATAGCGCGGTTATTAGCAAAGGAAGTTGGTTATGAATTTAGGGCAGTCTCTGCGGTAGAAGGTGGGATTCAGGATTTAAAATCAGCATTCCGTGAAGCCGAGGCACATCGAGATTGTGGGAAACATACGATTTTGTTTGTTGATGAATTGCATCGTTTTAATCGTTCGCAGCAGGATTATCTTTTGCCTGTTGTTGAGAAAGGAACGGTTATTTTTGTAGGGGCGACTACCGAAAACCCGTCTTTTGAAATTAATTCGGCGTTGCTATCGCGTTGTCGAGTGTTGACACTTAAGCGGCTTGAACGCGATGATCTTAAGCAACTCTTTGCCCGGGCTACTAATTTTACGCATCCTTCATTTAATTTAACAGAAGATGCCATAGAATACCTGGGGGAATTAGCCGATGGTGATGGCAGATACGCATTGGCATTGTTTGAAGATTTATTGGCTTTTAATCCAAGAGGCACGTTGTCAGCTACCCAGATTAAAGCACTTTTGCAAAAGAGACGGCCAATTTACGATAAAAATAAAGAAGGGCATTATAATCTTATCAGTGCCTTCCATAAATCGTTACGTGGATCGGATCCCGATGCTGCGCTTTATTGGATGCAACGGATGTTGCAGGGGGGAGAAGATCCACTCTTTATAGCCAGAAGATTAATCCGTTTTGCAGTGGAAGATATTGGGTTGGCAGATCCACAGGCATTAACTCAGGCTGTAGCGGCCAAGGACGCCTACCATTTTTTGGGATCACCAGAGGGAGAACTTGCATTATCTCAGGCTGTCTTGTATCTCGCTACTGCTCCAAAATCCAACCGTAATTATCTCGCTTATAAGGCATCCTATTCCTTAGCGGCAAAAACAGGATCGGTAATGCCGCCAAAGCATATCCTTAATGCACCTACTTCTTTTATGAAAGAAGAAGGTTACTCCGATGGCTATCATTATGATCACGATGACCCCGATGGTTTTTCAGGGCAGCATTATTTTCCTGAAGGGATGGGAAGGCAGGTTCTATATGAGCCGCAGGAGCGAGGTTTTGAGCGTGAAATTGTTAAAAGACTGGCTTATTGGCAAAAGTTAAGAAAAGAAAAAGGTGATTAACGTATTGAAATATAAGAAAATAAGTTGTTCTGCGGATGGGGTGTCATGTTTTCTTCACGTTTATCTGGTAAAATACTCTTAATAATAATGCGTTATACTACCAGAAAGCGCATTACAGCATGGGACTTGCGTTCAGATGTTTGCGAAGGTAGAATAGGGTAATATCAACGAGTTAGGTGTTTTATGGCAGAAACAGGGCGATTGAAGACCGATCCACTCTTTCTTGGACTTACGCGTCCCCCCATGATGTTTGGGGTGAGTTATATGTTCTTTGCCCTTAATCTGCTGGCTAATATGGTCTATATGATCAATAGCTCCAACATTATCGGGATGGTATTGTGTATCTGTGTGATCCACGCAATAGGCTTCCTGTTAACACGTCACGAGCCTTTATTTATCCAGCTTTACATGATCCGCGGTCAAAAATGTATGAAATGCAGAAATCGCTCTTTTCATAATGGCACTAACTCATATGATGCATTCTAATGTTCCACATTTTAAAAACTAATGCACTTCCAACGCAGCATGTAGAAGAGAAAGAACTTTCTGGGGCTGAATTTATTCCTTATTTATGCCACTGGAATCAGGAAACTATTTTGACAAAACGTAACGAGTTGGTCAAAGTGATTAAAATAGATGGTTTGCCGTTTCAAACCATGGATGATGAAAACGTCGATATCTGTAAGAATGTACGTAATCTCTTGTTCAAGAGCATGGCTTCGGGCGAGTTTGCGCTTTATTTTCATGTGATACGAAGGCGGCAAAATGTATTTGATACATCGGAGCCAGAATATGAAGTGCCCAGTTTTTTTGCCAATCAATTGGCCAAAGTATGGCACCAGAAACATATGCGTGAACAATGTTTCGTCAATGATATCTATGTAACGGTTATCAGAAAGCCGGACACGGCAGGTGTGGCCTATTTTGAGCATTTGTTAAAAAAACTTGAATACCAAACCGATAAAGGTGCCTGGGAAAGAGGTATGCGTGAGCTTGAAGAAGATCTTCAAGAAGCCACAATGCAACTCTTGAATACCTTAAGGGATTACGGTCCTGAAGTCTTGGGAGTTAAAGAAACCCCAGATGGTCCTACCTGTGATATTTTGAAGTTTCTGTCGGCGTTGGTTAATTGCGGTGAAACCAGTGAGAAATTGGTTCCAAATATGGATTTGAGCCATTACTTACCCACTCACAGACTTTATTTTGGGCATAAAGCCATTGAAGTTAAAGGCCCGACAATGAGCCGATTTGCTGGAATTGTCAGCGTGAAGGAATACCCACCTCACACCCATGCGGGGATGCTGGATGGGTTCTTGCAGATGCCATTTGAGTTGATTGTTAGCCAGTCATTTGTATTTACTAATCGTCAAAATGCGATTAATAAAATGCGTCTTCAACAAAATCGAATGATTCAAGCGGGCGATAAAGCTATTTCACAAATTGCTGAGATTACCAGTGCCCTTGATATGGCTATGAGTGGTGAAATTGGTTTCGGTGATCATCATTTAACAGTGCTTGCACTGGAGGATTCGACGCGTAAACTAGATCAGGCAATGTCAATGGTAACGGTAGAAGTCACGAATATGGGAGCCATTGGTGTACGTGAAGAAGTAAATATGGAAGCCTGTTTCTGGGGGCAACTGCCTGGAAATTATGATTATCTTGCACGTAAAGCGGTGGTTAATACCATGAATTTGGCAGGATTTTCATCGATGCATAATTTTCCCTCGGGAAAAGCAAAGGGCAATCACTGGGGAGATGCGGTAACCGTATTTGATACCACTTCCGGCACTCCTTATTATTTCAATTTCCATGTTCGCGATGTTGGCCATACCACCATTATCGGGCCTACCGGTTCGGGTAAAACCGTATTGATGAATTTTTTATGTACCCAGGCACTGAAATATAAACCACGGATGTTCTTTTTTGATAAAGATCGCGGTGCAGAGATTTTCTTAAGGGCGATTGAGGGTAGTTATAATATTTTGGATCCTGGAAGACCGTGTGGTTTTAATCCGTTGCAACTTCCAGATACATCTGAAAACAGAACTTTCCTCCAGGAGTGGCTCCAGGCTCTGGTAAGTGCCCACGGTGAGGTTGTGACGGCCCATGAAGTTGAGATATTAAATTCTGCAATAAATGGTAATTATAAGCTTGAGTTTAAAGACAGGCGTTTGCGGAATATTGCGCCATTCCTAGGCGTGGAAACACCGGGAAGCCTTGCTGGAAGGCTTGCAATCTGGCATAACAAAGGATCGCATGCCCATATTTTTGACAATGAAAAAGACATGGTTGATTTTGGTAAAGCTGCGGTTTACGGGTTTGAAATGGGGCATGTATTAAAAGATAAGCTGGCTTTATCTCCCATTTTATTATATCTTTTCCATCGTATTAGCTTGTCTTTGGATGGAACGCCGACCATGATCGTGCTTGATGAAGCATGGGCATTGATTGATAATCCGGTGTTTGCTCCGAAAATTAAAGACTGGCTTAAAGTGATGCGGAAATTGAATGCAATGGTGGTATTTGCCACGCAAAGCGTTGAAGATGCAAGTAAAAGCAGTATCAGTGATACCCTGGTACAGCAGACAGCAACGCAGATCTTTTTGCCAAATCTTAAGGCGACGCAGGAATACAAAAAGTCCTTTATGTTGTCAGACCGAGAGTTTGTCATCGTAAAAAACACTGATCCAGGAAGCCGTTGTTTTTTAATAAAACAAGGCATGAGTTCAGTTGTGGCGAGGCTCAATTTGGGTGGTATGGTCAATGCGATCAATGTACTGTCTGGAAGGGCTGATACGGTTATTATGCTTGATGAAATACGAGCAGAAGTGGGTGACCATCCTAATAAATGGTTATCTTTATTTTTGCAGCGGGTAAAACAAAATGAACAGTCAAAGTAAGTTGACTAAAATTATGTTGTGGTTTTTATTAAGGCTCATTCTGCTGATGAGCCCAGCCATTGCTCACGCCTCTTCATCTATTCTTCCAGAAGGTGTTGATATTTTACCAGGTGGATTAGGTTCAGATCATGTATGTCCACTTCCAAGTGAAGTTGATGCCTGGATTGCAGACCTTAATTTATCTGGAAACGATGCAGATCTTGTTTATAAACAATTCCATAAATATGATAGTGGAGAAGAGGTACATCATATCAAATTGATTGAGCAGGGCCTGCAGCCATTGGTGGTTATGTGCATTGAAGACACGAAAAATGTGATCAAAGGCCGTCCACCAGAAACCTCTACCATTAAGGTTTGTTTGAACGATGGTATCACTGAATTTTGTTCAACCATGTACGATGGTGAGTCGACTATATTGGGTGTAACCAATGTTGAGGCCTTTAGAAGGGGTGATCAACTTTGTGCACAAGCAAACGTCTTAATTACCGATGTTGATTGGGGTAATAGGGGATGTGTTGATGTTGGAAGAACCATATGGCCTGGAGCGATGTGTCCAGAAGCATTGGGTTATATTATCAATGACAATCTCTCTCCAGCAGATGCCAACTGTGTGTGTTTCCCGTCGTGGATACCTAAGAGTTGCTATACCTGGTGGACCGATGGGGTTCCAGGTATTAATAAATATAAAGATCAGATAAATACAGACACGACTCTTGGCAAGTTTATTACCCATGATTTCCAGTTTACGGCTCCGGTTGTACAGTGTGTCCAAGAAACGGTCCAAACGCTTTTCTATAGTGGTCAGTATAATTGTCGAGGGATAGCGACAACCCAAACACCATTCCAGCAATTCCGTGAGTTGATGAGAGGAAGTGTGGTGGCGGCTATGGTGCTTTATGTGATTTTGTTTTGCTATAAAGTCATGCTGGGACAATTGGGTGGATTAGATAAAGGGAAGGGTGAAATTTTATGGTTAGTCTTAAAATTATCACTGGTTGGCTGGTTTGCTATCGGTACAGGGCTTGAGGCATGGTACTTTAATATTATAGGTCTCGAACAATCGCTAACGGCGTCGATGATTGCTGCGGGTGGTTATAGTTATGCTGAGCATACGGCGGCTCAATTAAATAATGTCTGCAGCTTTGTGAAGGCGATCAGCCCATCCGGACAGTATTCGTTTATGACGGATGAAAGCATTCATCGTTATGCAATGTGGGTTGAGCTAGATTGTAAGGTGCTTCATTACTTGGGATTTGGCGTCTTTAACGGAAATTATGCAGACTTCTTTAAACTGATACTGATTGCGTTTGCTACTCTGATTACTGGTCCTTTTGGCATATTGATACTAATATTTGCGATCATCTTCCTGCTTTTCCTTATTTTGGTGATTGTCGAGATTATTCATACGTATATCTTGACGGTGATGGCGGCTTCGATTTTACTCTTTTTTGCTCCGTTGATGATTCCTATGGTTTTATTCAAAGTTACCAAACCTTTCTTTGACGGATGGTTTAAGGAGATTCTGTCATTTATCATCACTCCATTCGTTTTATTCACGTATGTAGCCATGATGTTTACGACTTTTGATATGATTATGTATGGTGATCTTGAAAAATATGATCGCTCATTTAACGAAGATGGAGCGCTTGATATCGATCATTGCGATCCTGAATCACCTATATGTATTATGAATCAAATGGTTGATTATCTAAATGAGCAGCCGTTGAAACTCATGGATGTTGATTTTATAGCCATTACTGGTTTTGACGACTATGGGGACCTGTTCAAACAACAGAAATACCTTCTTTATGCATTATTAAAGTTACTGTTGCTTAGTTACTTATTCTATCATTTCTTTTCAATCCTGAAGGGTCTTGCAGCCGAATTAACTGGAAACATCAGAAGTAATATCGCTAGTTCCAGTGTTCCTGCCGTAGCCTATGGACAAAAATATGCCGGGAAAGCAGTAAGTAGCGGAGTCGTTTTGGGCAAAATGGCATTTGAAGGTATTGCTAAACAGGTTTCGGGTGGAGCTGCTGGAACGGCTAAGACTGCAGCTGAGGCCACTGGGGCTGCTGATGTTGCAAGAGGTATAACCCAAGATATGAAAAATCTTGGTGCTAGTGGCGCTGGTGATGTTGCTGGTGGCGGTGCTGGTGGCGGTGCTGGTGGCGGAGAAAGTACATAGGGTTTAGTATGAAGAAACGTTACATACAACATATTCTAAATCAAATGTCCGTGAAACGAGTCGTTTCGCGCTCGCTGGTCATGCTTCTGCCGATGACATTGCTTTTATTAGCGGCATGCAATAAGGATCATTCGGATCAATGTATTTATAATTGGGATTATTCTAATATTGACCAAAGTGAAAAAACGGTCTATTCCAAAAATCCATCTTATAGAGCCGGTTCGGACCCCAGGAGGGCTCAGCCAGATTGGGTAAAGGCAGGTGTTAAGTTAAAGTCAGGGGACGATCTTATTATTTTGCCGGCTGGCTTAATAAACCTGTGTGGTGGTGGAACCACAACCGTGGGCAGTGGCAATGACGGCTTCAACGCCCAAAATGGTCATTGGTATACTGTGCCAGGCGTTAAAGTAAACAGAGGCGATATTATTGATATATCAGCTTTAAATTCTTATTCTATGTGGGGTAATGAGACTGATTGTACCGCTGAATCCGGGCGGGGAAGCCAACGTTGGAATACGGGTTGCCAGTCGTTTGAAGGACGCGGTTTATTAGTACAGGTGGCAAACTCGGCTGATAATACCAACGATGAAGACTATGCAGAACTTTTTGATTATAGCATCAATAAACCCATTGGTTCGTATCAGGCACCCAAGGATGGTTATTTGCAGATTAAGCATGCAGACCAGGATCATAATGTACAAGCGAGGCCGGATGATCTGACTGGTGGTGATTATTCTAACAATAAGGACGGTTATAAAGTCACGATTGCTACGGGAGGATGTTCTTTCCGAAATGGTGAATATCTCTATGGCTATATTGGTCAAAATCATCCTGATGCCACCTATCAATTTGAGCAAACTCCCGGTATTTTTGAAGTGGGTCAACAGTATGGTTTTGATGAAAATAATCAAGCTAGGGTTCATGCGTCCAGCGAAGGTAACCTATGGCTAGCGATCATTGATGCAAAGGATCATGATTATACGAATAATAAAGGTTCATATACCGTGACTATTGCATCCAATGGCCATGAAAATGATAATAATTTTGTGGTGAATGTTATCGATAATCTTGTCGATCCGGTGGAAAGCACCATGCATGATGTAGGTAAGGGCATTTTCAATAATTTGATGGGTGGCCCTGACTTGCCGCTGGTAAAGATTGTTCAATCTTTATTGGTTTTATTCGTGATCTTTAGCTGCATAGGCTATATGTTTGGCTTGATTTCAGCTACTCAGACAGATTTGTTAATTAGAATCATTAAGATTTCTATCGTTGCGGCGTTGATTTCACCTCAAAGCTGGCATTATTTCAATCAGTATTTATTTAAGTTGTTTATGGATGGCATGATTGCCGTGATTGATCATGTGTTTTCGATCTTTTCTGATACCCATACACAAGTTAAGCACTTTGCCTTTATGTCGGATTCGTTGAATTTATTATTTGACCAAGATACCTGGAATAAATTGCTAGGACTGTTGTTTGCAGGGCCGATTGGATGGGTTTATCTGGCGCTGTTCTTATTGGGCATTTATTTCTATATTTGGGCGATCATTAAGGCGGTTATCGCCTATCTTATGGCTATTATTGGGCTTACCTTATTATTTATCGTATCGCCGCTCTTTTTCTGTTTCATGCTGTTCCAGGAGACAAAATCACTCTTTGACGGGTGGTACAAGCAGATGGTAACCTACAGCCTTACCGCTATATTTGTGATGTCTTCTGTGGTTATTTTCCATTATTGGATATATGCTATTTTAACCAAAATACTGGGCTTTGGTGTCTGTTGGAAATGTGTGATTCCGGTTAAAATTCCAGTTATCAGCTATACGGTCTGTTTCTTTTATTATTGGTTGCCGGAAGGATTTACCAACGACCATGATATATCGTTCTATTTATCAAACGACGCGGTCGATAATCTGAGTAATATGGCGGCGAGCTTACCGTTTATTTTCTTCAGTTTGCTCATGTTTATTATTGTGGCCTACGCAATGAAGAAGTTTGTCGATTTCATGGTGATGGTTGCTCATGCTGTCTCAGGTCTGGCTACGACATCTGCCTTGGGTGGATCCGCTGCAACCCCAACTGGTTCTGCATTTGCTCCAATCAAGGGTATTTATACCAAAGGGTTTGACTTTACCAAAGATAAGACTACCGGTTTTGTGAAGAGAGGTCTTATGGGAGGTACCACAAATCCCGCTAATGCTGAGAAAAAGGGGAGTGATTCCAAAAAACGACCTCTCTCAGAAGCAGAGAAGCACAGTAGATACCTAGCAAAAAATGACCAAGAAGGCGGAGAAAACGGGTAACAAGTATGATAGAAACCAGCGTAGGATTATAGGTTTAGCGTGAAATGCAGTGGATCAGAAGGATAATATTAGTATTGATTTGGTTGCCGCTCTTCGGATGCGGCGATCCTCAATCTAAGTGTATTGAGCCAGATGATTTTGGTTATCCTAAAGTAACAGTGTTTTCTGAGCGTGATCGTGTTAATATTATTAACAATAATGATAGTAATGAAGTGATCGAATGGGAGGATTCGGGTTACATCGTTACCGGATCGCGGCCACTCGTTATTTCGACCGAAACTGTTGAAGGGTCGGATCAGTGGACATCCTGGGAAAAGGGTGACAAAGATAAGGTACAGGGTACCTGTGATTGCAATTCAGTGTATTCGGGTACTTCATACCAGGGGACTGGCAATGGTGTATGCTGGTTTGAAAAAGGCTGTGGCCTATTTGCCCTCATTGCTCCTATACAAGATGATGATAGGACTAATCTGCTTAGAAATTTGCCTGATTTGAAAAAGCTAGAGGTTGCTAAAAATCCTCCACCTCCCTTTATTGTTTTCCATGTTTCCTATCACGGAGATAATGGATTCAAGATCGGGTCGCCGCCACGAGGCCGGCTATATTTTAAAATCATGGATGATCATTATGAAGATAATGCCGGAAATTATGTAGCACGCATAAAAGATGGGGTTATGAAGCCCCAGTTTTTTATCATTGAACGTCTGGTGACTTTTATTCAGGATTTTCTCGATAATGTAACTGTTGGTATATATAAACAATTAGTCAGAGATAGCGAAATTAAGAAAGTTATCCAGGCGTGCTTGGTGCTGTATATTATTTTCACCAGTATCATGTTTATGCTTGGTCTCATCGATATGACTCAAGGAGAGTTGTTAATTCGTATTATAAAATTGACCTTGGTTTCACTGGTTATTTCTGACAAGAGTTGGGATTTTTTCAATTTTTACTTTTTTAGTATTTTTACCAAAGGAAGCTATTTTTTAACGGCTCTTTATGCGACTGCCGGTTCCCATACCACCAGCTTTGGCAATTATTTTGCGCCAGTCAATTTTGACCCGGCCTATCCGATGGAATTTTTTGATGGTTTATTGCAAACCATTCTGTCGCCTGAAACACTACAGAAAATCCTAGCTGTTGTATTTGATGATTTTTGGGGAATCATCCTGGCTATTGGGATGTACATTGGGATTATCCTTTTCGTTTTAGCGATCATCAAGGCGACCGTTACGTATGTTATCGCCATTATGGTTATGTCATTCATTATTATTTTGTTTCCGCTCTTTGTTTGTTTTTCGTTGTTCCAGATTACACGTGAGATATTCAAGTCGTACATTAAATCGTGGATTGCGTATGCCTTACAGACGGTTTTCCTGTTTGCGTTTATCAGTCTGTTTACGGGGATGACCTTTTTAACCCTCTATACCAATTTGGGCTTTAGGGCTTGTTGGCAATCATGGCTTGATATTGAATGGGACATAAGTGATACGGTTGAGGATTTCTTTAGTGTTGATTTGACTGAATATATTCCGCAAAACCTAATGATTCTTAATTTAAATTATTACGCAATTGATCATAATGCCGGTGATCGTATTGAAAAATATGGTGATTTTAACTGTGAAAATTCTAATTCAGCGGTTTTAGCACAGGCAGCTAAAGAATTTCCATACTGGAATCCTAGAAAGCAAGATGGCTGCAAACGGATTAAAGATGGCATGAATGGCAAATATGTCAATTTCTGGAATGTGCTACTCTTTATGCTATTTGCCTATTTGATGGTTAAATTTATAGACTCGGTTGTGGGAATCGTAAGAGCGATTACGTCCCAATTCTTTACCCAGGATCTTTATAAATTCTCTAAAGCCTTTATTGCTCCTGTCAAAGATACCTTCTTAACCGGGACAAGTGCCGTTAGGAATTGGTTAGCTAAATAGGGATAAGGCTGCTTTTTCCTACCTCCCAGTGGAGCGTGTATAGACAGACCTGTGTGTGGGGGGGGGGGCAGCTACTTTTATCCATAAGGTGGTGTCGGCATGAAAATGGCTAAGTTAACCCATCCTTAATGCCCTTGATTTAGACTTACCCGAAAAGCTGTGTAACTGCATGATGCGTAAGGGTATTTATTTTCTTTCTACGTTACTGTTATTAGTGGGACTGTCTGCGTGCAATTCCCCTAACGATGGCGTGTGCAAGTATGACTGGGATTTTAACTCGATTGAAGATACCAGCAAGACAGTGAATTCGGTCAATCCTTTGTATCATAGTGGCGATGCCCCAAATAAGGCAGATCCGGGGTGGGTCGATTCTGGCATGGACTTAGAACAAGATAAATCGATGTTGATTCAATCAAGTGGTAGTGTGGATTTATGCGGTAATGCTAAATATTATCCAACCGGAATGGTCGGCTCTACCAGTAAATGGACAACCATCAAGAATTTTCCAGTAGTCAAGGATGATATGATTAAGATCGTAGCTACGGGATCTTATTCCATGTGGGGCAGTGAAAGAAATTGTTCAGCCACGTCGGGGCGAACCAATGCCAGGTGGGATGCAACGTGCCAAAGTTCTGAGTACCGAGGGTTGCTTGTTCAGGTTGCCACGTCCGAATCGAATAATACCGACCTAAATTATAGCGAATTATTCGATTATAATATTCAGCTTGGCACCAGTGATTATAAGGTTCCTGAAGACGGGTATATACAGTTTAAACATGCTGACCATGATGATAATGTTGCGGCACCCAACACTAGAATTACGACAGGAACCTATAGTAATAACAGTGGAGGCTATGCGGTTTATGTCAAAAAATCAAATTGCGTTTATTCTGGGGGACTAGCGCTCTATGGATATATTGGCAATAATCCACCGGATACTACCTATGATTTTGAAGAATCCCCAGGAGTTTTCCTGATTGCTAATCATTTTGAATCTGGAGAGGGATCCTTTCAGCGATCGCCATCTAATGGCCGTTTATGGTTACGTGTTATTGATATTTCGGATAAGGATTATACCAATAATATTGGTGCCTATACCGTTTATGTGGGGACTAATTCCAGGGATACAGACAATACCAATTGGATGGTTAACCTGATTCATGACATTGTTGAGCCGGTTCGTACGTTGATCATGGATATTACGAAGACAATGTTCAATACCATTGTGGGCGGTCCATCAAAACCAGTTGTTAAAGCGATTGTCGCCTTATTGGTTTTATATGTTATCTTTTCATGTATTGGCTTTATGTTTGGAATCGTGCAGACATCGCAGGCAGAGTTGGTGGTAAGGGTGGTTAAACTATCGATTGTGGCTAGTTTGTTGAGTCCTAATAGCTGGGATTTCTTTAATACGTATTTGTTCAATTTTTTTGTGGGAGGGATGATGTATGTGGTCGATTCACTCTTTGCCCTCTATGATGACGAAAATTTTGCTACCAGTAAGGACTTCTCCTTCGCAACGCCGCTGCTGGATATGTTATTTAGAGAAACAACCTGGCTTAAATTTTTGGGATTATTATTTGCTGGCCCTGTAGGTTGGGTCTATTTGATTTTCATTATTGTGGGTGTCATTTTTTATCTAATGGCGCTTATTCGAGCTGTCATTTTATATTTAATGTCGTTTATTGGCCTTGGATTATTGTTTGTCGTTGCGCCGATTTTTATTCCAATGGTGTTGTTTCAGGATACAAAAAATTTATTTGATGGCTGGATTAAGCAATTAGTCAATTTTACGCTGCAGCCCATGCTTGTGATTGGCGCTTTGATTTTATTCAATTACTGGATTTATGCTATTTTAACGAAAATCCTCGGGTTTGGAATTTGCTGGAAATGTACGTTCAGTATCGAATTGCCTACTGACGTTATTGGCTTACCAAAATTGATTGTGTGCTTATTCAGCTTTTGGATGCCAGAAGGGTTTAATAATGAATATGACATTCAAACGCAATTAAGTTTATCACCTGATGGGCTTTCTTATTTAGTAAATGCCCTGCCAGCTATTTTGTTTGACGCGATTGTTTTCATCATCTTTGCCTATGGAATGAAAGAATTTGGTAATTTTGCTGTCCAGACAGCACAGGCTTTATCGCAAACCATGGGTAGTACGTCCTTGATGAGTGCCGCCAACTCGATGATGAAAGGAGCAGGTAGCGCAGGCGGAAAAATGTGGGGTGCAGCAACAGGGGGCGGAAAAAGCCAAAGCAGTGGTGGTGGCGGCTCTGATAAAGGCGGAGGCGGAGGCGGTGGTGGCTCTGATAAAGGCGGAGGCGGTGGTGGCGGTCCAGGTTCGCTGAGAGATAGTGGAGGGGGTAATACTGGATCTTCAAGATCAACAGGTACCAATTCCCCTGTGTCCAAAAACGCTGGAGGTGGCAATAAAAAACCAGGGGAAGGACAGTCTGATAATTCTTCAAGTAAAACGAATTCAGGTAAGCCCCGTGGCAATAATAACGCCTCAAGTAGCAAAAATAGCAGCAATAATCAGAGTTCCAGACCTAATGGGGCACAGCGATTACAAAATCTATCAGGTAAAATGAGAGCTGCATCGGATGCCTGGAAAAAAGGGCCTCCTGGTGCTTCTCGTGGTGACATTCCACATGGCGGTGGTGATGCTGAAGATTTGGATATATAGAGCGACTACAAGGTTAATAAGGTTATGATTGAGAAATGAAACATTCTATCTCGTCCTTTTTTATAGTGATGTTGCTCTGGCTGACAGGTTGTTCTGATCCGCAGATGAAATGTATTGAAGCCGATGATTTTGGCTATCCTAAATTTAAGGTATTTGCTGATCGGGAAGAGCTTGATGTTATCAATTATAGGGATGCTCCGGATCGCGAGAAAGATCGTGACGATATGGTGGCTTCCTGGAAATATTCTGGTTATATTTCTACCGGAAGCCGGTCTCTTATTATTACAACTGAAACGGTTGAAGGCTCCGACAGCTGGACTTCCTGGTTTGAGGGAAGATCAGAATTTATGGGAGATAATAAAGATAAAGAGTGCGATTGCGAAAAAACATGCCCCAATAAATTAAAGGCAAAAGATGCACCGTGTTGGTTTAAATATGGGTGTGGGCTTTATTTACTGATTGCCCCTGTTCAGGATGAAAATCGTACGAAACTAGTGAGAGGGATGCCCGATCTTAAAAAGCTGGACACTGCGGAAGACCCACCTTCACCTCCGTTTACGGTTCAGCATGTGGGGTATCGGGGAAAAGAGTTTTATGAATTGGCAAGCCCTCCGCGCGGCAGGCTGTATTTTAAAATTATGGATAGTTATTATAATGACAATGCCGGTTATTATATTGTGCGTATGAAAGATGGTGCTATTGATCCTGATATTGGCCCAGCGTTAACGATGTTTAACTTTATTAAAGGTATAGCTGATGCCAGCACGGTTAGTGTTTATAATGATCTGGTTCATGATTCCACATGGAAAAAATCGCTTATTGCATTACTGGTTCTGTATGTCATCACTTCCAGTGTGGTATTTATGCTGGGTATGTCAAAAGAACCTATTACCGAATTAATTTCGCGGCTGTGGAAATGTGCTCTTATCGCTATTTTAATCTCGGACTCAAGTTGGGATTTCTTTAATCGGTATTTCTTTAGTTTTTTCACCAACGGAAGCTTAACGTTGATTGCCGAATTTATGACGGCAGGAGCTGGATTTGTAGTCGGTTCAAAATATATAACCAATCTCAATTATGATCCATTATATCCGGCAGATTTTTTCGATCAGATATTCCATTACATGCTATCGCAGGAAACGCTGCACAAAGTGCTTGCTGTTCTATTCAGCAGCACATGGGGCATTGTTTTTGTGTTTGGTTTGGTCGTTGCCATACTTATTTGGGTTCTTGCGATTGTTAAATCAATTATTGCGTATTGCCTTGCCTATTTTGCATTAAGTTTATTGATTATGGTTTTTCCTGTTTTTATCTGTTTTTCATTATTTAAAATAACGCAGCAGGTATTTAACAGCTACCTAAGGACGCTTATAACCTATGCCTTACAGCCAGTATTATTATTTGCATTGATGGGGATGATGACCGCTATTGTGTTCTTTTATATGCACCGGACCATGGGCTATCGGGTCTGTTGGCAATCCTGGTGGGATTTACAGATTTCCCTGTCTGATATCGTCAATGCCTTAACCGGCATTTCGATTCCAAGCCTGGGTTTGTTTTTGCCCATCTATAATTTTAAATATTTTTTATTCGATAAGGGGGCTGCTGATCGCATTAATAAATATGGCTCATTCGATTGCGATCATTCTTCTGAATCGGTGCTCAAACAGGTTGGTAAAGAATATCCCTATTTTGATCCAACGGATCCTAAAGATTGTCAGCAAATTAAAGATATGATGGGAGGAGAATATATAGGCATTTTCGAGGTGCTGGTGTTTGTGTTCGTTGCCTATCTGATCTTTAAATTTGGTAATCAAATTGTGGAAGTCACCAAAAGCATTACCGCACAAGTTAGTGCTCAGGATCTAGGTAAAGCGGCGGGAGACTTTATGAAAGGTGCTGGCGATTCAGCGGGCAGTGGGGCTAACCCGTTTGCAAGTAGCGAACGTGACCAAGACTCGCAAAACAGCGGCAGCAAAAATTCTGGATCTAGCAATAATAATAATAAAAACAAAAATGCTAAGGGAGGGGCTGGGGCTAAAAACAAAGGAAAAGTCCGTTCTATTCCCGGTGGAGGGAATTCGTCGAAAGGGTGAGGGGGCTCCTAAACCCCCCAAGCCAATAGATAAGATTGCCTCAGTGCAAATTTTTCTTGTTCTGCTTGTATTTACCCGAAGACATGCTTATGATTGAAAGAGTTTAAGTGGAGGAGTCTATGCGCCCAATATTAATAAGTTGTATGCTGGTTTTTGGATTGGTGGCAATCGCAGGCTGTGCCCGTGAGCCGGTTCAGGAATTAAAGAGCCCATGTGTCTGCGGATACCGGTTCTAAAGATGCACAAGATCCATGTGGCTCAAAACGCAGGATTAATGATTCATGGCTGAATGGTTAGTATTGGATACTGCCTTAGGTTTCTAGATGAATATTCTTGATCGTATCTGTCATGACAAACGCGAGCATATCGCTCGGCAAAAGAGATTGCTGCCGGAAGCGCGGTTGCATGAAGAAATTGTATTATGCCTGCCGGTGCGCCCTTTTGCTGGTGCACTTAAAACAAAAATAGCGGCTAAACAAACCGCCATTATCGCTGAATTAAAAAAGGCCTCGCCTAGCAAGGGGTTGATTCGAGAAGATTTTAATATTTCGGATTTGGCTATCGCCTATGAAAAAGGGGGGGCAACCTGCCTGTCCGTTTTAACGGACGAGCCCTATTTTCAGGGAAAAGACGACTATGTGCGTCAAGCTAAGGCGGTAACTGGGCTTCCCGTTATCCGTAAGGATTTCATTCTTGACCCCTACCAGGTCTTGGAATCACGCGCGTTAAGTGCTGACTGCATTCTGCTGATTATGGCGGCATTGGAGGATAACCAAGCACATGAATGCTATCAAGCGGCCAAAGAGTATGGGATGGATGTCCTAGTTGAGGTTCATGATGAAGCTGAATGTGAACGGGCTTTACGTTTGGAACCAGACCTTTTAGGGATTAATAACAGGAGCCTTAAAACATTTGAGGTTGATATTGAAACCACTCTCCGTATCGCCAGACACGTACCTCGTCAATGTTCAATTATCTGTGAGAGTGGTATTTATACAGCAGACGATATTCGCTATATTGAAACTGGGGGTGTCTACGGGTTTCTAATAGGAGAATCGCTCATGCGCCAGAACAATCTAGAGCAGGCATTGCGGGCGTTGCTTCACTCATATTGACAGGGGCTGGAGTCGCCTAATTCCCTAAAAGCTTCATAGAAATTTAATATACCTAAACAATAATCAGTGTGTATCGTCAAAGGTGTATGACAAACGATGATTATCACTGCTGGGAAAAGTGCGCATTTGCGCCTCTTCATGATTGGATTGGTTATTTTGGGGTGGATGGTCGGTTTCCACTCGCGAAATGCCTATGCGGTTGATACGCACATGAACGCATACGCACCCTATGTTTGTCCGTATGCCAGGGATGTTGAAGAGGTCTTAAAACAGCAAGTTCAATTGGATGAAGATACGTACACGCAGAGTGAAAAAAGTTTCTTTACCTGGAATAATGATGGTGCTGGCGTTGGAGCTTTTCCTGATCCTATCTGGGCTCATGGGGATGGGTCGGAATTTAAGATTAAAATGGTTGATTGGGATGGAACCTATTCTTGGTGCCTTCAGGATACAGCCAACATTGCTAATAAACGGTCCGCTGAAGATTCAACCATGCGCATTTGCTATCGCAGGGAGCATGAAGAATGCGAAACCATTAAAAATGGTGATTGTGCTGTGGTTATGGCACTCAATTTTTGTGTAAAACAAA
The DNA here is from genome assembly GCA_016722515.1 of Alphaproteobacteria bacterium. Taxonomy (NCBI): domain Bacteria; kingdom Pseudomonadati; phylum Pseudomonadota; class Alphaproteobacteria; species Alphaproteobacteria bacterium. The sequence continues at coordinate 727,396 of JADKJE010000001.1, read as the reverse complement.
CGGGTGATCAGCTGTGTATTGATGCAAGCTTGCTTGGGCTTCCTATTATGGTTGGAAAACAAGGATGTATTGATTTAGGCAAGACGGCATGGCCGGGGGCCATGTGCCGAGAGGCAAAGGACAATTTGGATAAGGGGCAGAAGCTGGATAATTGTGTCTGCTTTCCAACCTGGGTTTCGCCAGCCTGTTATGGGAGTTGGTATAATGGCATACCAGGGATGAAAGATTATGTTGGTACAGGGGATGGTAAGGTAGATGACCGCACTCCACTTGGAAAATATGTGACAGGAAAATTCTTCTTTTCAGGACCTGTCGTGCAGTGCGTCCATGACACAGTAAGAACGTTGTTTTATAAAGAACAAAAAGGGTGTGTTGGCAGGCAGATAACTGGCTTTACGATGTTTTATCAAATTAAAGAAGCTTTACGGAAAGCGGTGATTGCTGCGCTTACGCTTTCCGTTATTCTCTATTTTATGGATATGCTTATCAAAGGCGGAAAGAGCCCCGGTGATGCGTTGCTCTATGTCGTTAAAATTGCGTTGGTAACCTGGTTTGCCGTTGGCAACGGAGTTGAAACATTTTATGACGCGTTTATTGAAATAGGCCAAAAACTGGCAGGTATGATCCTCAGTTCAGGAGGAAGATTTAATAGCCAGATGTGTGCATTTACCGATGCGTTGAAACCAGGTGGGCAATATAGTTTTATTACAGATAGTACCATTCGTGACTATGCGATATGGGTAGAATTGGATTGCAAAGTGTTTAATTATTTTGGCGGCAATCTGTTTGAATCGATTTTTCAAGACAGTTCCTTCATGTTTATTATTTTGTCAGTAATCCTCGTGATTGCTATGTATGTTGTGGTGGGTATTTTATTGCTATTAATGTTTATTTTATTTGCGGTTGTATTGTTGTCTATTTTTGTTCGGTTTGTTCATATCTATATTTTAACCGTTATTGGAGCTACATTTATTATTTTCTTTGCTCCTATATTTGTTCCTTTGTCGTTGTTTCAGGCCACCAGAGGTTATTTTGATGCATGGTTGTCACAGGTTTTTTCATTTATTTTGATGCCGCTTGTTTTATTTGCATTCATATCCATGTTTATGAATGCAATGGATCAAGTTGTTTATGGCGATATCACTGAATATCCCAACATGTTTAATGCGGATGGAACCATCAATGCCGATCCAGATCCGGATGATGACGATAAATACATGTGCGATGACCATGCGCTTGGTTGTTTGGCCGTCATTGTAATGAATCAGGCAGAGGATTATGCACAAGCCATCCAAGATGGAACCGTTGCCACATCTGGCGCATTGGCACCCTTTATGACCGATATTATAGGCTTTATCCTCATTACAGGCTACATTGGAGCTATTCTTATTTTTTCCCTGGTATTCAATAGTCCCAATGTTGCCATTTATAATAAACTGCTTGCTGCCATGCTGAAAGCTTCGCTCGTGGGGGTCTTGTTTTATATCTTTTTAGGGATTGTGGTGGGATTGGCAGCAGAAGCTTCAGGAAATACCAGTTTAACAGGGCTTGCCAAGGGGGCGATTGATCTAATCAAGATTGGTTTGGATGCGGCTAAGGCGGTAATTGGCAAAGCGATGGGAGTGTTATCCAAGAATCCGGTAGGGAAGATTGGTAATCAAGTTATGCGTGATTCGGGAGTGGGAGAAGGTATAGGAGAACTTCAATCGGCTGCTGATATTGAAGGGTATACGCAGTCAACCCAATTAAGGGATATAGCGAGTGTGACAGGGGCATTCAAGCAGGAGACTGCGGACTCATTTACGGAAGATGATAAATCAGGAAGCCAAGAAGGCGGTGACCAGGAAGTCAAACGTGAACAGCAGCAAGAAGAGCAAAGTGATGATGGCGTTAAAGATACAGCAGACCTGGCTGAAAAAACGGTTGGAGGTAATTCTGATAATGAAAATCCAGATGAAAATAAAGATACGAAAACAGGTGCAGGACTGAGCGATGATATTGATACGGCAGAGTCGGACATTGGTTCTCCTTCCTTGGGTATGGGGGATAACAAATCAACACCGGGGGTAAATCAATAGCGCCCGATGACACGTCGGTTTTGGATTATCATTATTCTTCCAATGGACTTCTAGGCGTGTCTAACCAAATATTAAGGTCTGCCGGGGATAATTGTTCCAACGTACGATTATAAGGGTGGTGGGATTTAAACTCCATGTGGATGAAGGGCATACTCAAACAGCGACTTCCCGTTTTGCGATGTATGGTCGCTGTTTTATGGCTTGCCTTGGCATTCATTCAAAGTGCCCAGGCAGCGATAGTCGATGAAGTCCAGGATGTTGCAGGTGAAACTGATATCGGGATAGCCAGTTTATTATCCCCCGTTGCTAATCAGATAACGAATAATTTGAATGCTTTTTTTAGTTCTCCTGTCCGCATGATCAGTGGAGAGGTCAAATTCCATATGCTTCCTGGAGATGATTTTGTTTGCCCTTCTCCGATTGATATCTACACTATTTTATCCGATCAAATGGATTATTCTTTTGATGAAACCTATATAGCTTATGAACATTTATGGTGGTTTCAAAATAATGGAGAGGGGATTATCCTCTCGATGCCAGGAGACGGAAGCAAGCACTATATTAAACTGGCTATGGGATTTCCATTATTACTCACGTATTGTGTGGAAGAAACATTTAATGTAGGGAAAGGACGTTCCAAGGACGAATCTACCATCAATGTTTGTGCCAGGGATGACATATCTGAAGAATGTATGTTGATGAAACTAGGCGATTGCGTAGTTTTAAAAGGCTCAACCATGTGTGCCACCCTTAATGCGGATCAAATCTGCGCGCTTTCCTATATTGGTGGGGTTATACCTAATCCTACCTTTAAAGATGCCTGCATTTCCGCTGGGAAATATGAATATCACGGCGCTATGTGTTTAAAGGCGCTCAATAACTTTATTGAAACGGAAAAACTCGATAATTGTGTTTGTTTTCCAGATTGGATACCCAAAAGTTGTACGGATGGATTTCGCAGTGGTCTGGCTGGAAGTAAAGAGCTTATTACAGCAGGTGTTGTGGAAGATGGAACGTTACTTGCATCGTATCTGGAGAGAGGGTGGCAGATATCTGGTCCGATTGTAGAGTGTGTGGAAGAGACTGTAAGGAATATTTTTAAGTCTGAGTTTACCGATTGCACGGGTAGGCCATCACATTCTCATACTTTATTTGAAACGTTTCAAGAAAATATGAAAAAAATGGTGTTGGCGGCCATGGTGCTTTACGTCATTCTATTTGCCATTAAAGCTGGATTATTACAGCTCGGAGAGGAAGGGACTGGTTCTGACCTGCTTATTTTATGCCTGAAATTATCCATGGTCGCCTGGTTTGCTATTGGGGGAGGCTGTGCTTATTTTTATGATTATCTGGTGGGATCTGCACGAAGTTTAACGGAAGCAATGGTTGATGCTTCATCACAGGGGGCGGGCAAGATGTGTGGGCTAACTGGGATGTTAGATCAGGCTCATTTACCTCACTCGGAAAAGCTGGAAAAAATACTCCGATATGCGTTATGGTCGGAACTTGATTGTAAATTAATGACCTATGTTGGATTTGGGTCGTTTACCGACGGTGAAATTGATTTTGGGTTTTTACTGCTCCTTGCCTTTGCCATGGTCATTATGGGGCCTATTGGACTATTTGCGCTGTGCATTATGGTGATATGTGTGGCCTTTATCGGGTTGGTTGCATTGCAGGCACTCCATACCTTTATTCTAGCGTCGATTGCCAGCACTATCCTACTCTTTTTTGCTCCAATTTTTGTGCCGATGGTCATGTTTGGTTATACCAAAAGCATTTTTGAGTCTTGGTATAAGGAATTATTGGGCCATACATTGTTTCCTATGATTGTCTTTGTGTATATTGGCATGTTTATGGTTTCCATGGACCATTTCATGTATGGAGATTTGGAAACCTATAATAATACGTTTGATGCTCAAGGCAATGTCGATGCAAGTGCCTGCGATCCTCATGCTATTGTCTGTATTATGCATGAATTCAAAGATGAATTATCCGACAATCCTATTTCTATGTTGGGTGGTGTTCTGGCCTATATGACAGGTATAAATCTGCTGATGGATTTTGATATTCAGATTCGTCTGATAGTAGGAATGGTTGAATTGTTATTTGTGTCCTTCCTGTTTTATAGCTTTTTTGACGTAATGCTTAATCTTGCCGGTGAATTGACCGGTAGTACGATGACCAATATTGGTAAACAACTTGCTTTTGCTGCAGTAAAAACGGGAATGCCGATCGTCATGACAACCGTACAGACCGTTGCCAAAGGGGTGATGAAGGTAATGAAATTAGCCAGTGAAGTCGTCATGGTTGCTGTTGGAGTTGCCGTTGCCGTGGTTATGGTTCCAGTGGGAATCGTTGTCGGTCTAGTGGTGGCACCTATTGTTGATTTGGTGATAACGGCTGTTTGTGTCATTTTCCCAGTGGTGGGTGAAGTTGCTGCCGTTGTCGCAGATATTGTTGCCGATATTGTGATTGCCATAGCTGATGTGATTGCTACCATTGTTATTGATGTTGCTATCGAAGTCATTATGGCTATCGTTGATCTCATCATCGATCTAATCGTTGACTTGATCGTGGATATCGTTGGAGATGTCGTAGAAGAATTAGTCAATGTGATTGCTGATATCGTTGAGCAGACGGTTGAGGAAGTTGTCGAATCAGTCGTAAGGAGTGTCGTTGAATCATTGGTCGAAAACATTGTTGAATCATTGCTGGGCGATGTTGAAAGCCTGACTTCATCAGCAGGCAAGGAAATTGAAAACATGATTGAAGACATAGGAGAAAAGGTTGAACAGAAAATTTTGGATACCATTGAAGATACGATTCATGATGTTGCAGATAGGTTAGTCCATGTTGTTGATACTGTCTCTAATGCAGTCATGGATGAAGCCGTGGGATTATTCCAGCAAGCACATGAAGAGCAATTTGGGAATGATCATAAGAATAAGGATGTTGCGGCCCTTGCAAATCAATATTCTGACCGCGTCAATGGTACCATTCGAGATAAATTTGGGTTATAATGATATAATGGAGATTGATTATGAAACAGCATTATGTGTCTATTTTATCAGGCTTAGCTTCACTTGTTATGGCGGCGGCTGCGTACGGAGCGCCACAATTTGGAATGCCAATACAATGTGAATATGGCAAGGAGTGCTTTATCCAAAAATATGTGGATTTAAATCCCAGCAAAAATATGTATATGGACTATATGTGTGGAACATTATCCAGTGAGGGGCATAATGGAACAGATTTCAGATTAAGGGATTTCACCGATCTTCAAAAAAATGTCCCTGTGGTTGCGGCCGAAGCTGGCGTTGTTAAAGCCATGCGAGATGGCATGGAGGATGTCACCGTTACCAGTATTGACGTGAACAGCCTGAATGGAATGTATTGTGGTAATGCCGTGCTTATTACCCACAAGGATGGGTACGAAACCCAATATTGCCATATGAAAAAAGGTAGCATTAACGTTCAAAAAGACACTAAAGTAGAAAAAGGTGATATTATTGGATATGTGGGTTTATCAGGTGATACCGAATATCCACACCTCCATTTTTCGCTTAGACATAAGGAAAATGATGTCGATCCGTTCGTTGGTGATTATGTTCCCTTTGCCGGTTGTGATAAGGCACGATATCCATTGTGGGATAAGGCAACTCTGCAAAAATTAACCTATATTCCAACAGGGCTTTTAAATGCATGGTACTTCAGTGAGGTACCTAAAGCCTACGAAGCACGTAATGGTGTCTATCAATCCATCAACAAAATGAATACAGACACCACCTTGCTGGTGTTTGCAACCGATCTGTTTGGGGCACAAAAAGGAGATGTGCTTCATATGGAAATTCGAAATCCGAAAAAAGCAGTGATTATTGAAGATACCCATACATTTGATTCGCCTAAGGCACAGTTTTTTCATTTTATCGGTAAATACAGAAAAGCCGAGCCTTGGTTATTTGGAAAATATGTTGGATCAGTCAAATTAACGCGTAACGGCAAAACCATATTTGAAAGTGATAAAAATCTTATGGTCGAATAAACCATTTAAGAGTACATCGGTAACAAAGATCAAAAGGGGGAAAGATCTATGACGGATAAACAGGATAATGACCAATTTATGCAGGAGAATGGAATATCGGATGGTTTGTTCCCTACTGAGGATGCTAAGACTGGTGCTGTCCATTCGCCGCAAGTAACCGGTGGGAGGGGCTCCTACGATGGATTTTGCCGCTTGGTTTCAACCGTCTATGCCGATACAAAGAAATTCATAGAAAAAGGTTCGCTCAGGCACTACAAGGCGGCCTCGTTGGCACGTGTGCGTGGTAGGGACAGTTGGGTTGCCGCAGCCACTACGCGAGCAGATATGATGATAAAATTGGTTAGCCGGGCCAAAATGCTTGATAAATTATTTCAAGACACCAAACATATCAGTGACCTGCCAGAAATTAACCAGTATTTTGGTGTTTCATTTTATGAGATGCTTTCAAGCAAAGAAGAAATTCTTGCAGAGACAATGACCAAGGCTTTGTGTGGCGAAAACACGCCGTTGATCCTTACTACGCGCATTAAAGATAAAATAAGGAATTTGCTCATTACCAGGGCTTTCCTGCGAAAGATGGCGTCTGGGAATCAGGGTTTAGATGATGGATTGATCAATGATTTTAAACGTGCATTGGCTGATTTACCTGCGGAGGAAAGGAACGAAAAATTGCAACGGTTGACGGCGGCGTACGGTGATGCAATGGCTATCAGAATAGTGATGCAAGAAGTCGTAAGCAAACAAAAGTCTCTCAGCCTTGTAGAGCAGTTTCAACAGAAGGTGCTCAACCACGTAAAACCTGAGAAAAAAGCGAAGATAGACGAGTTGTTCAGGCGAGTCCCTAAGAAGAACAAAGAAAGCTTGATGCGTGAAATGATGAGTTTGCGCGATAATATGGTGGATGAAAAAATGATCGAATTGAAAAAGATGCGGGAAGGGGACAAGGACGAATAGTAAAATGGGTACACCTACTCTCCAAGAAGGCAGTGATGTTCAATCGGATGTTTGGTTGAGGGATGTACGACCTTATGTTTGTGGTTTAATGAACAAAAATAATTGATGTGTGAAACGACGTCTGTGTGAACGTTCATTCATTTCGGCTCGTCATATCCGGATATTATGTTTAAAACCCGGATTAACCACATTGATCACCTCATGGTTACGGAAGAAAGCTAATAGCTGGTGTATGGCATTCACCGTGATTTTGGTCTGTGCTTCTTGGGTGCAATCGGCAATGTGGTGGGTAAGGATACGTTGTTTGGGCGAATCAATATTCAAAAAAGGTGTTAGTAATTCAAAATCACCGTCAATAGCATAGGATTCAATGGTATCGCTTTCCAGGGCATCGGCTAAGGCCTGCGGATCAATTAATTGTGGGCGGGCAGTATTGATTAAAATGGTGTTTTCGTGGTGTGATAGCCAGCCAAAACTTTCTTTATTCATTAAATAGTGGGTATCTTCAGACAGCGGAATATGCAAACTGAGGATATGTAAGTCTGAATAAAGCAATTCTTCCAGGCTTTCTGCGCATTCTACTCCAAATGATTGTGCCCTATTGGGGGTAAGACTGCGACTATAGACCTTTACCGGCATATCAAATGCCAGAGCCCGTTTAGCAACAGCCTGGGCAACATTGCCAAAGCCTACTAATCCGAGATGTTGTCCGGCTAGTTCATTTCCATAAAAAAGATCAACTGGCTGCGGTTTTCTAGCATTCACTTGTTGCGCTGCTTTATCGATGTTACGGCGTGCGGCTAGTTTCATCATTAAGGCAAAGGTATATTCAGCTGTTGAAATACTATTTTGGCCAGGTGTGTTTTCCACACAAATACCATGTTGTGACGCGGAATGGACATCGATAGAATTAACACCAGCACCGCCTCTGATGATAAGTTTCAATTGCTGCGCGGCTTGGATCGCTTTGGTCGAGACAATCTTAGGTCGCACGATCAATGCATGATAGTCGGAAATAGATTGTTCGATTTGTTGAGGGGTAATATCTGGCCAATAATGAAGATGTATCTGATTCCGCGTATAAACGGATTCTTTAAATTCGTTAAAATGGATAAAGAGATCTGGTTCCGTTTCCTCAATAGACTCAAGGGTTTCGATATCTAATGATTCTGCAATAAGAACTCTAACCACCACTATTCTCCTCGCTATTTTCTGTTGTTGCATTCAATGCGTCAAAATTTTCCTGTGGCTTGGTCGCATTGAGGTTAGCATCCTCTTCACTCGCTACCTGGAGTGCGTAGACACATAAATCTTCAAAGGATACGCCATTTTTATCAGCAAGTTCTTTGAGTTTGGCAATAGCATCCATGACATCTCCAGGAATGCTGCCCCCTCGCTCCTTACTCAACCAGTCCGACTGAAAATGCAATGGATGGTGACGCTGCTCGGGCTCGCCAATATAGACAGTAAATGGCGATTTAGTGCCTCCAAAATTACAGGGTATCGTAAATTTCTTCATGGTGATCCTAACCTTAACGCCCAGTGGTATTCTTATACTAGGATAGTATCAGTAAAAAAGATTGTCAAAACGTAATGACAGAGAATGGCAAATTGAAATAAAAAATAGTTAGAAAGGCCTGATCTTAAAATTTTCGCCCACCTTTGCCGGAAGAACGAGACTTAGCTAATTTACGAAAATAATAAGGGTCATCTTTTTCTATGACTTCGGTATTAGCTTGTGCTTTAACCCTGGTAACCCACGATGAAGCCTTCATCCCTAAACTTTCGAGATTCAAGAGTGCCTGGATAAATTTCGATTTTTCTTGTACGACTAACTCAGTCCAGAATCCCAGCACGCGGATGCCTACGACTTTCTCTTCATCAAGCTGTTCTTTTCTTTGCTGTTCTAGCTCTTTGTCTTGAAGGCGCTCAATCGGCGGTCTTAGAGGACTTGGCGGTTTAGGTAAGGGCTTTTTTTCTACTCGTTCTAGTTTTTTCGGTCTTTTCCGAATATAAGTTCTTAGACGGTAAAATATCAAAATAAGGGCAATTATAATGCCCAGTATTAGCAGAATTAATAATGTAAAATAAAGAATATCTGCAAGCAATGTTTATTCCTCTGTACCTACCTATTTTACCACATCTTTTGGGATAGGTCACGTTAAGGATGGGGGCCAAAGCCATAATAGGCGAAAATTTGTTGGTATTTAGGGTCTGAAATGGTGGCGATAAATTGGCGGCCTATCTCCATTTGATCGCCGGCTACGACTACAGCCTGGTAAATAATGGGGTCGTAGGCGTTATCTTGAATGGGTTTAAGGATTTCAAGATCATGATAGTTGACGACATCGGTAAGATAGACAAAACCAGGCCTGTTTTCTTTAAGCATGAGCTGAACCGTTTGACGGGAGTTCAAGGAGGTAATTGCCAGGGGTGACAGGGTATCCCATAGCGCATAATGTTCAATGGATTGTCTAATTTTATGGCCTTGATCCGTCTTGTTGGAATCAGTCATTACAAAGGAAGTGTGTGTGTCAATAAGGCTCTGCAGCACCTCTTCAAATGATTTCTTTGCTTTAAGCTGGAGCCTGAGCGCGTGGTTTTTAGGAATGGCGAGCACAAGCTTATTGGAAGCCAGGTTGACAACCGTATAGGCATCGATCACACCCTGGGTTTTTAATTGCTGAACATAAGTAGAATCAGATGTTAGGAAGACATTAACGGCTTCACCCAGGTTGATTTCATCAATTTGATTAGTCGAATTGTCAAAGGAACAAGTGACAGAGACTCTATGGTCTTTGGAATAACGCCGTCCTATTTCAGTGATCGTTTCGGTTAGGCTTGGCTCTGCCATAATAACCAGGGAGGGCAGGTTCTGGAAGCCAGCATAAGCAATACTTGAGAAATAACTCATGCACAGGCTAACAAAAAAGGTTATGAGTGCAAACATCCTGGCCATCACAGGGTAATTTCCTCAAAGAAACAGGAAATTGCTCCCGTATGACAGGCGGGTCCCGTTTGGTTCACTAAAGCCAGCAGCGTATCCCCATCGCAATCAACAGACAGTAAGACCAAGGTCTGAGAATGGCCGGAGGTATCCCCCTTTCGCCAAAAAGCCTGGCGTGAGCGCGACCAGTAACACATACGTTTGCTACGCAGTGTTTCTGCCAGGGTATCCGCATTCATCCAGGCATGCATCAATACCTGCAGGGTCGTTGCATCCTGAACCACTACTGGAATCAGGCCTTGTTCGTTAAATTTGAGCTTATGGGTAAGGGAGGCAGAGAGCATAAAAATATCCTTAAACCAGGTGCTTCTAGTATGGCTTCTTTAAAACCTTAGTGCAAGGTCTCAATTTTGACTTGCGAAATAGCCAAGATAGCGTTAAATTAGCCGCCTATTCTTGTTACGCCCTCGTGATGGAATGGTAGACATAACAGACTTAAAATCTGTGGGCTTTTAAACGCCGTGGCGGTTCAAGTCCGCCCGAGGGCACCAGGCTTCGCTGTTACGAGCTTCGCCTGGCGCAGCCAGAAGCCCCTGGTAAGTTCGTTGGGGGTGAACCCTGTCTTGCTCCCAAAGGTTGAAGACGGACTGTTGAAGCGAGCTACTCACTAAATTGTTTTCGTACAAATGTCTCAGTAGCACATTGATGCAATAGACCTATAATATCACCATCGATCCTTGTGTATTTGCCATATACCCCTATATTAAAAATATGGAACACGCGCTTATTAACACCATCATTGCCAGTATTGTCACTGCCTTTATTTTTGGCATGGTGGCGAAGAAGCTTCGGTTACCTGCTATATTTGGGTATTTGTTAGCAGGCGTGGCCATTGGTCCACATACTCCGGGCTTTGTTGCGAATGTATCACTGGCTCAGCAACTGGCAGAGATAGGGATTATATTGCTCATGTTCGGTGTGGGCCTGCATTTTTCGTTTCGTGATCTATTAAATGTTCGAAAAATTGCTTTGCCTGGAGCTATGGTGCAAATGCTATCTGCGACACTTATGGGCACATGGGCGGTTAGCTTGATGGGGTATAGTATTGCTCAAGGCGTTGTTTTTGGTTTTTCGCTTTCTGTTGCCAGTACGATAGTGCTGCTACGCACGTTGGAGCAACGAAAAATGCTCAAAAGCGATGGTGGGAAAATCGCAATTGGATGGTTGGTTGTCGAAGATATTATCATGGTAGTTGCGTTGGTGATGCTTCCAGTGATTGCCCATATGATGCACAGCGAGCAATCACTTAGTCTTCCCATTATTTTTTCTACGATACTGGTGGTGATGCTTAAAATTGGGGCGTTTTTTGCTTTTATGCTGATCGTTGGACGCCGGTTCTTGCCATGGTTATTGTGTGCGATTGCTAAAATACATTCATCTGAACTTAGTACGCTTGGTACATTGGCCATTGCTCTTGGATTTTCTTCTATTGCTTATCTTGTGTTTGGCGCTTCGCTGGCCCTTGGGGCATTTTTGGCTGGTATGGTATTAGGTGAGAGTGAAATTGGCCGTAAATCAGCGAAAAATTCATTGCCCATGCGTGATGCGTTTTCGGTATTATTCTTTGTTTCTGTAGGCATGCTGTTTGAACCAGTTACACTTATGAATCAGCAAGTCGCAGTATTGGTAACGCTTATGATTATCATTATTGGAAAAGGTTTCTTTGCGCTCCTTATCGCCCGTTTGTTCAAGCAACCTTATACAGTCGGTTTTACGGTAGCGATCGGTTTGGCTCAGATAGGAGAATTTTCATTCATACTAGGTGGACTTGCTCTAACCAATGGGTTGCTGACCCAGAGTTTATATAATCTTATTATTGCTGGAGCGATGCTTTCGATTGTGATTAATCCGTTCCTTTTTCGCCTCTATGATTTTCTGTTACAAAAGCAAACCACAGCCGGCAGTGTTTAAATAACTGTGTCAGTTTCATCAATAGCTGTATATAACAGCGCAACAGGAAAAACTGATAATGAAGAAACAAACAAAAGGATAAAGGTTCGACTTTACATGGCCACAAAGCCAGAAATAGCAATTCATTTAAATTGTTTGTCACAATATTATGGCTTGCATCTAAGACCACCTCATAGCCTAGATCCGGCTCAATCCACTTAGTATAACCGTCTACGCTAAATATGCATTGCACCGGATCTAAAAATATTTAGAAGACTACTGAGAAGTAAAAATCAAGAACGATAGAAACCCTCCAATTAAGAGATAAATATTTGTCACATATAGAAAAAAACAATATATTTATTTTTTATTTTATGAGAAAATATTAAACAAAAAACAGAGATATTGATACAAGCAAATAATATATTGTCATTATGGATCCAATGCCAAACGCTGGCCATTTAATAACGACGGACATAATCATAGTAAACATAAGAATAGGAATTGGAATCAAGAAAAAATGCTAGAACTATGCAAAATAATAATATATATACTGTTCTCATATGCTACCTGATATAGGCTGGATAATTTGTATGTTCTGTCTCATCCTCTGCCCCGTTGTTGTTGTATCATCACGATTATTACAAAATTAAAATAAGGTAACATATCATAATTAAAATGATTTACACTGCTGGTTAACAAGAAATTTCCAAACAGACCTGGGTTATAAAATTATAGCTTCCTTCATTTATAGGGTCATTCACTATATTTCCTGAGTATCAATTACCACTTCATATCCTAAGATTGGGTGGATATACTTCATATTACTATCTAATTCTCCTTCCATTACCTGGCCTAAGGGAGTAATAAGAAAATTATGAAATACACTTTCAGACGCACTTAATAATTTGAATTCATTTTTATGGTAGAAAATATTCACCCCCTTCTTCATTTGTTTTTTTCCTTAAATCATAATGAATTTTTAAGAATTAAGGTATATCTTGTCTGGCATGAGCCATTTTATTGAATCATAAATAAATAAACATATCCACACCCTAGTATTAGGAAGCCAATATAACAAAATAAAATTTTTATCTTCATTCTTTTATAAACAGTTAATATATAAAACGACAGCAATGTTATGATGGAAAAATAAATGAAAAATGCATTTATGATATCAAATGAATTAAAGAATTTCCTTGCAATATATTCGGATATACGGAACAAGAAATATGATCCAAAAAGAGTTGAAAACACAAATAAGCTCAACTGTATAAATAATCTACCTATATTTTTCATTTTATACCCATAATTACTAATGGTGACATCCATTTTTGATCATTTCTTTGATTTTGAGTTGTAGGGTCATTAACAGCATTTCCAAATTGGTAATATGGAGTCACATCGAAATGATTATGAGATAATGGATTTTCAATCAAAGAATTTCCTCCAAACCAAGGAAGTCCTGGATTATAAAAATTATATGTTCCTTCATTAAGTGGATCGGTGATTATGTGTCCTTTGGTATCAAGAACAACTTCATATCCATGTATTGGATCAATATATTTTACATTATTTCCTAATTGGCCATCGATGCCTTTACTGTTACTGGATCCACAACAAAATTATGGAACACAGATTCATACTCATCCAGTGGTTCAAACTCACCTTTATGTGTTAGGAAATATTCATTTCCCTTCTGGGTGAGCGCCAAACGTAAATCATAGTGGATCTTCAAAAATTCTGTACAATTCCCAGTTTCTTGACAAATCTTATATTGCTTATCATACTCCACATCCCTTGCATCACTAATTTTTATTAACTCTCCTGAACCTTATCTTTGCACGCATCATTATCGCCACAAGCTTTTAATTTATTGATTAAATCACCTTCTCATCCGGTAACAAATAATTATAATTAATCGCCTGCGCAGCCGTCGTGTTGACCGTTTGAATAGCTCCGGCCCCCATGCCCAGGCCAAATGCAGCTCCTACCGCTAAAGATTGTCCTAACATTGCACTACCTGTTTGACTCATGCCGGCACCAAAGGCCAATTCTCCTGTACCCTCACTCACAACTGCTCCAAATGCGCCCGCTCCACAATTACCGGATAATGCCCGGTTCCACAACCAATAATCCCATGCGCTACTATATGTGTCAATGGGTCTATCATATCTTGGTGATACAACCCACCTACATATTCCGTTGCCTCTTGTCCCGCTGTGTTTGCCAAGCGACCAGAATCGAATGATCGAGACCGTTAAACAAACCATCCCCATTCACTATGTTGCCAACCGTATTACTGACTACAGCGTTGGTAGATTATAACCAGCCTTTTGGGCAACGCTTGAGGTTCCTGCTGCAATATTAAAATTGAATGCGTTGTCAATACCCGCACTGACACCAGCACTCCCACCACACTGATTGCCAGGTGTTTTAAATTAGCTGACGATCCCATGTCTTCCAGTGCACAGGATATTGCCTTGATTGTTGACCAACGCAATGCTTGCTTGTGTGACCAATGGCCTGAACGCAGCATTGGCCATAAAGGCTGATACCGATCCTTCTGCTGCACCGACTATGGGAGCGCCCAGCCACCTGTTGCTGCGGCTGCAGCAATGGCATTGACAGCCGCAGCAGGTGCTGAAAGCCGGTGGTTTTGTGGTACCATTCCTGATACACAGGATCGACCTTTTCCCAGCCTACGTTCGTTTGTTGTTGGAGTTGTCCCAGCCATTCCAAGCCGTGTTGTTGTTTGAGACGGTCAATGGTTGGCTGAGATTTTCTCCCTCCTGGCCTTCATATTGGACCGCAAACGACGTGGCATTGAGGTTCACCGCATTGGCTTGCAGTTTGGTTTGCTTAACCGTCTCAATATGATGGCCTTGATTCACCATGGTGGTCATAATGCCGTTATCTTTGGTGGACTGGATGCTTAAGTAATCCACATCTTTGGCCGCACCAAATAACAATGTATGGGCGCTGAGGTTAATGGCATCGGAAGCTGTCAGGTTACTGCTTTGAATAAACATGCTATCGCCCGCTGTCGCGTTGATGCTGTGGCCTGCCGTTAAAACGGAAGGCTTATTGGTCAAGCCCTTTCTGCACGGATAGACGAGCCACCCATAAAACCGCCACCGCCACTTTTGCCTTGATAGAGACTAGACGATGGGTGCTAACATCGGCTGCAGAACCAATAGCGCAGACAGCAGCGGTACAAGAGAATGATGTAATATTATTAGCAATTCTTGTCCCAATTTTCTCATACGCAACGAATGCGAATTAATAGCTATTTCCCAGAGGGGAAATTGTATACCATGGTATAAAGTTGGAAACAAGGGATTATTTTCAACCGAAAGTTAAATGGGAGATTGGCGCATTTTTGTATGTAAGTTAGCGAATGTCGGTTTTTCTTCTTCATGAATTGACTCTCTGCCCGTGAATTCCGGCCATCGGCGAACGATCACATCACAGTATTTTGGATCAAGTTCCATGAGTTGTGCAGAGCGTCCTGTTTTCGCTGCTGCAATGAGGGGCGATCCTGATCCAGTGAAACAATCAAGTACGATGTCCTGACTCTTGTGTTATCGGCGATGATGCATGCACGACGTTGGTTTTCAGTGAGATAAGGGTTGTTTAAGGAAGTGTGCTCAGCTATTTGTTTTTCAGGCTGATTATTGTTTTGAAACTTGAGATCTTGATTGATAGGACTAGACATAAAGCGCTCCTTTATTGAGAGTCTATGGAGAAGGGGAATTCTGCTCCAGTTATACCAGGGCATGTGTCTTGTGTTTTACGGTGCGCATCATTTTAGTTTGAGTTGATTTGGCTGTTTTAGCAGGTTTTCCAGGCTTGATAGTAGGCTCAGTTGATTTTTAGCCTTGGTTACTGCGGAGGGTTTATTCTTTTTTGCTGCCTGCGCAGGGGAGTCTATGTTGCCTTTATTCGAAGAGATAAATGTTTCCTCTGAAAAACGGTCAACACCTGTTTGGGTTAATTCCTGTTTGCGGGCTAGCATTTGTAAGCCTAACGCTTTCATATTAATGTTTAAGTGGCTTGCTTTGGGAAGCATATCCCTTTCTTCTTCTTTAATATGGTGTCTTACATTTTCTGCCAGTACGATGAATTTAGCCTCAAAGTGAGTTTCATTGCTTTTCATATCTTCCAGTTCAGCAATAAGTATTTTGGCAACGTGATGTTCTTCATCCGCTTCAGTCATGATTTTTTTGTCAATGGCATTACGGACAGTTGGATAAAAGATTTCTTCTTCGATGGCTGCATGGATTTTTAATTCCTTAATAGCCTGCGCGATTATCTTCCTTTTTTCTAATTTGTTATCTGTATCATCGAATTTATCGAATAGGCGCTTTACTTTTTTGTGATCGTCTTTGAGAATGCTGATTGCATTTTTATGGTCTTCTGTAAAAAAATCTAACATAGTGACTCCTTATTCAAATGATTTGACTTGTCGGCAATTCGACTAAAATTGATCCCGATGTTTTCCACCCAAGGCAGCAGCAGAACTCGCAATAAATGCAGCGGATAACGTTGACAAAAAGACGTATAGAGCCGTGTGCATAGCGGTTTTACGTGCTGCATCAGCCTCTTGTTTTGCTTGTAGTTTTGCTGAATTAAGTTGGGCAATTACATCATCGACTCTTTTAGACGCGTCAGCCTCGTTAAGTTTGGTGTGGGATTCGACGATTTGTGTTAGATAATCTTTGTCCTCAATGGAGATAGTTCCATTTTTCATACCAACGATAAGGATTCGAATCGCTTCAATACGTGAATCAGAATCTAAGGGGTTCACATGATCGGTGCGAAATAAACTATCGATAATATAATTGGTTGACTCATTTATCATATTAAAATTGCCATTGGTTGATTTTTGCGTTTGTGCATAACCGGCCCCTGCTGCAGTACCTGCAGAGATAGCGGTTACAGCGGTTGCGCCGCCCCCAATGACGGAAGAAATTGCAGACCCCAGAAAGCCAGCAGAAATAACAGTAGCTAACGACCATGATAGAAAGCCATGAGCGGTATCACGAAAATAGACTTCATCTGTATGAAGATTGACCACTTTGCAACGCAAACGACCAGTCAGGTAGCCACCTAAGCCGGAAGAAATACATTGCATGATGATAAGCCATAGGATCGTGCTAACCGTAAATGTTGTTGCCGATATACCTACATGTGCCCAAGGGGACACAGCAGCTAATCCTAAAGCAGAGCCTAGAAAGAGAAGCGTAAGTGAAACTGCAGCAGCGGTAAACGCTCCTGCGAAAACGGCCGACCATGCGACCGAAGTAGATGCGCCACAGATGCCTTTGCCGGTGCCGACAAATTCTGTATGTGTATTGGATGTTGTTTTCATAACAAACTCCTTATGAATAGGTAATCAATTAGTTGTTTAATGCCAAAATATAGCGAGTAAAATGATGATAGGAATAGGTACACCTAATAACCAAAGTAATAATCCGCGTCCCATAATAACCTCCCTTTTATAGAATATATAAATTCTATACTTGTGTGTTTGTGAGGATGATTAAAATGTACTTATAATCACCGCTCTATTATGGATGATATTACTTTGTTCGTAAGGATGCGATTTGTATAATGCCACGGAGCATATTTTTTTCGTAAAGGAGTCTTTAATGAACGTGTAAAACGCTTATGTTGATTGCTTTGCTCTCCAAGAAACGCCGAATTATAGATAGTTTACGTTTTACCTGGCCTGGGTTATCCGCTATAATGAGCGGCTATGAAGGTGAAAAAATACATTCTGATTGGCTGTTTGCTTATGGCCTTAGTGACTGTAACTGCTTATTGCGGTAATCTCTGGTTTGAATCTCAGGCAAAGGCAGAAACGGTTAGAAAAAATCTTGCGCATGCGGCAATCAACAGTATTAAGCACGCATATGCAGCAAGTCAGCTTTACACATTGTTTCGCACGCTGCATGTTACCGATTCATCATCGCAGAGCGTAGTGGTTTTTTTAGGAAAAATGAACGAATGCGCGGAGCTTGTCTTAAATCCACTGCGCCGCAGAGATTCAACCGACGAAATAAAGAAGGATCTACATAATAATATTGTCGGGGTCCAGAGTGCCAGATGGCTTGAGTTGCATGGTAAGGAAAGTCATTCAAGCATGAGGTTGCAAACCTTGGGCACCTTGGCAAAGGGGAATATATTGCTTCTTTCACCCACAGACGTTAACACGGTTTATGCACTGGATTTGCCTACCTCTAAGCCAAGATTTCGGTTATTAGACGCTTACGAGTGGTTTGACCAACATCAGCAGGTCATTATATTGCGAACAATAAAATTTATGGATAAAGGCGAAAAAGGTCTTGATCAATAGGGGCTATCACGTGTCTGATAACGCTTCTTTTGCTATTTTTAATAGCAACGTTGTGGCTTGAACTTGGAGCAAATAATATTATATGCTCTCCATCCAGAGTCGAAAAAAGCCCCTTTATAAACCCATCATTGCATACAAGCATTATGACGTGCTATACTGGGGCACTCGTTAAGTTAAGGATTTTTATGGTTAATACTTCATGGACTCCATCCGGTTGGCGCCGATTGCCTATTAAACAGCAGCCTATCTATACAGATCAGGTCAAATTGCTGGATGTTGAGCAGCGTTTAGCACAGTTGCCTCCATTGGTTCTACCTAATGAAATTCGTCGGCTGAAACGACAGCTTGCCGATGTGTGTGAAGGCAATGCTTTCTTATTACAAGGTGGTGATTGTGCCGAAAGCTTTGCCGAATTCAGTGATCAAAATATTCGGGATTTTTTCCGCGTAATGCTCCAAATGACCGTAGCGCTTATGTACGGGACTGGTCGTCCTGTGGTTAAAGTGGGACGGGTTGCCGGGCAGTTTGCCAAGCCGCGTTCCGAAGATATTGAAACCATTGACGGAGTTACCCTTCCCAGTTATCGCGGGGATATGGTTAATGGCGTTGAATTTAATGCTGAGGCGCGCGTACCAGACCCAGAAAGACTCATCCGCGTCTACCAGCAATCGTCTATGAGCCTGAATTATCTGCGAGCTTTGGCGCAAAGTGGTTATGCTGCATTGTCTACGGTGACTCAATGGAACAAAGATTTTATCGATCGCTCTCCTCAAGGGAAGCATTTTAAAGATATTGCCAATCGTATTAATGAATGCCTGGTCTTTATCGAGGCTTGCGGACTTAAATTAGATCAGATCGAGCAATTTAATGAAGCTGATTTTTATTCATCCCACGAGGCGTTATTGCTCAATTATGAAGAATCCTTGACACGCAGGGATGAAAGCGATGGCGGCTATTATGATTGTTCGGCGCATATGGTGTGGATAGGCGATCGTACCCGCGATCTAGACGGTGCCCATGTTGAATATTTTCGTGGGATTGAAAATCCAATCGGAGTGAAAGTCGGGCCTTCCATGAAGATCGATAATCTATTGAAACTGATTGATGTATTAAATCCTCAGAATACCCCTGGCAGGTTAGTCCTTATTTCAAGGATGGGAGCTGAAAAAGTCGGTGTTTTATTGCCACCACTCGTAAGAGCCGTTCACCAGGCTGGTAAAAAAGTAGTGTGGTCATGTGATCCAATGCATGGTAATACCATTAAATCTCCTAACGGTTTGAAAACGCGTCCATTCAATCTTATTCTGGCTGAAATCAGGAGTTTCTTTGAAATCCATAAAGCAGAAGGCACTATTGCTGGTGGCGTTCACTTTGAAATGACAGGACAGGATGTTACTGAATGTACAGGAGGTGCCCAGGCTATTTCGGAAGTGAATCTAAAAGACAGATATCAAACCCTGTGTGATCCGCGCTTAAACGGGTCGCAAAGTTTGGAATTGGCTTTTTTGATTTCTGAAGAATTGAAAGCCCAATAAGTATTGGGACGTCTCATTACGAATTCGGTTGGCTATGCCCGTAAGAAACAGCCAGGCGATCAAGTATCGCGTCTTTGTCCCGTACAATATGGATTAAGGTTACGATTTCCAGAACAAACATAGCAGACATGATAACGGCAAGGGATAATAAGAATTTTTTGCGGACAACCATAGGAGATCCATATAAAGTTAATCGATCTATTATACGATAATTATTTAATGTATTCAATTTAATAAGTATTTTATTGTATTTTACTGTAATATTTCTGTCTTAATAGATTCGATTTTTGCTTTTTTTCTATGAGATAGTTTTGCTTCCCGACGGGCTATGTATATGGTGCTGACGGTAATGATGACAGCCCCGATAAGTACAGGTTGATCGAGGGTTTGATGAAAGGCAATATAGGCAAAAATGGAAGCAAAAATAAGCCTGAAAAAGTCAAATTGAACCACAAATGAAGTATCTGTTTTACTAATGGCTGTGGTTAAACTTAATTGTCCCAGGCTCGATGAAACACCAATTGCCAGTAATACGAGCATATCGGTTAAGGTTAACGTTTCCCAGTGCATATACGCAAAAGGAAACGAAACGGGAATCATAATAAGCGTAAAATAAAAGACGATTGTGATTGGTTTTTCTGTTCGTGAAAGCATTTTCATGAAAACGGAGGCAAGCGCCCAAAAACAGGTTGTAACCAAGACGATAAGGGATTGAACATGAAAAGCGCTTGTTCCAGGACGAAGTATGATAAGGGCTCCCAAGAAGCCAATGACTAGGGCAATCATACGGTGATACCCCACTTTTTCAGATAAAAATATGACAGCTAGAATGGTCGTAAATAAAGGTGCTGTAAAACTCAAGGCTATCGCATTATTGACCGGCATAATCGTTAAACTGTAAAACCATAACATCATCCCTACTGCGCCAATAGAAGAGCGTGCAAAGTGAAAATGAAGCCGTTTGGTAAAGATCAATTTTTTAAAATTGCCATGAATAAAAGGCATTAAAAATAATAAGCTGCACACATTGCGGCCAAAGACCATCACCATAGGGTTCATTAAGTTTGAGGAATGTTGAATGAACACAGCCATAAGTGCGAACCAAAACGAGCTGGAAACACTCCAGACAATGGCTTGAATTTCAGGGGTATGTCCCTGGAGATAATCAAAGGGTTTTTTCAAATGTTGGATCATAGAACTGTATTTTTACACGTACTATAGAGCTATTTTATTAAGAATCTATACTCAAATTTTTGCCATAAATGGTTGATACTTCAACATGAGGTTATGCTTTATTTTTGGGAGTAAAGCCGTTATAGTGCTGGTCAAAAATAGGTCATGTGGGCAGTGGTAATATGAACAAGCATATCCTCGTAACGGGTGGGGCAGGGTTTATCGGCAGTTGTTTTGTGGAGTACGCATTATCGCAGGGGCACCAGGTGCTTGTCCTGGATAAACTTACCTATGCAGGTAACCTGGTTAATTTAATCCACGTCAATGATCATCCTGGTTATCGTTTTTTTAGAGGTGACATCTGCGATGGTGCTTTGGTGTTACGATTGTTGAATGAATATAATATTGATGCAATTGTGCATATGGCCGCCGAGTCACATGTCGATAATTCAATTTCATCGCCTTCAGCCTTTATCGAAACGAATATGATTGGTACTTACACGATGCTTGAAAGTGCCCGGCAATATTGGCTGTCATTGGATAATAAGCGGCGTGACCAATTGAGAATGGTGTATGTTTCTACGGATGAGGTCTTTGGTTCATTGGGAGAATCTGGAATTTTTACCGAAAGCAGCCCTATTCAACCTAATTCCCCGTATTCTGCTTCCAAGGCAGGTGGCGATTTACTGGCAAGGGCATGGTTTCATACGTATGGTATGCCGGTTATTACGACCCATTGCAGTAATAATTATGGTTTGCGTCAGCATCCTGAGAAACTGATCCCTAAGATGATTTCACGCGCACTCAGCAAGCAAGCCTTAACCGTGTATGGTGATGGTAAAAATATCAGAGATTGGATCCATGTTGAGGATCATTGCCAGGGTATTTATCTGGCATTGATGCGTGGAGTGGCGGGTGAGACCTATGGTTTTGGCGGTAATTGTGAACGGCAGAATAACCAGGTCGTGTCGGCGATCTGCGCTATGTTGGATAGAATCAAACCCAACGAAGATGGCAGTAGTTACGCTGCGCTTATTCACCACGTGGATGATCGTTTGGGGCATGACAGACGGTACGCATTAGCTAGTAGTAAGGCCGAGCGTGATTTGGGCTATCAGAACCGTTATGCGTCACTGGAGGCTGGTCTTGAACAGACGGTGCGATGGTATTTAGATAATCAAGAATGGTGTCGAACTATTCTTCAAAGCAGCGGAGAGTGACTATGAAAGGAATTATTCTTGCTGGTGGGAGCGGAACCAGGCTTTTGCCTCTTACCAAATCGGTCAGTAAACAGGTTTTGCCTATTTATGATAAGCCGATGATCTATTACCCGTTGTCAGTATTAATGCAGGCAGGTATTCGGGATATCCTTATTATAAGTACTCCACGGGATTTACCGGTTATTAGGGAAATGCTCGGGAATGGAGATCAATTTGGTATTAAACTGACCTACCAGGAACAGTTAAAACCTGAAGGCATTGCCCAAGCGTTCATCCTGGCAGAAACATTTATCGGCGATAGTTCCGTTGCGTTGATTTTAGGTGATAATATTTTTTATGGTGAGAGTTTAGTTAATTCGCTTAAGCAAGTTGCCAAACTTAAAACAGGTGGCTGCATTTTTGCGTACCACGTGAAAGATCCAGAAAGATACGGTGTGGTTGAATTGGACGCACAGGGTAAAGCATTACGCATTATTGAAAAACCTAAGGAATTCATTTCTTCCTGGGCGGTGACTGGTCTTTATTTTTATGATCCGCTCGTGGTTGAAATTGCTAAATCTCTTGCGCCTTCTGAGCGTGGTGAACTTGAAATTACCGATGTGAATCAACGTTATTTGGAACAAAAAGAATTGCAGGTACAGTTTCTTGGCCGAGGTGTTGCCTGGCTGGATGCGGGAACGCATGATTCTATGCTTAAAGCCTCGGTATTTGTGCAAACGGTTGAAGAGCGGCAAGGGCTCAAAATTGCCGCTATCGAAGAGGTTGCCTACCGTTGCGGATTTATTGATAAAAACCAATTAAAAGCATTAGCATCTTTATACGGAAAAAATGATTATGGCAGGTATTTGATGGACGTTTCGATTGAGGCTATACCAACCAGTACCTAAGTGGGAGAGCTCAATGAGTGGGAGTAAAAAGCATGGCACGTTATGAGGCAATGTCGCCGGTATTAGTCTTCGGTGCTAATGGTCAGGTGGGAGCTAGTTTAGTTGATATATTAGGTGTGAGCGGTGTTGGCTTTACCAGATTTGAAGCTGATTTTAGCCAGCCTGATTCGGTTATTAGGGTTCTTGAAACCATAAAGCCGCGTTGTGTCATCAATGCTGCAGCCTATACACATGTGGATATGGCTGAAAAGGAAGAAGACCTGGCTATTCAGATTAATGCCGTTACTCCGGGTTTGATTGCCGGTTATTGTTACGATCATGCAATCCCATTTATCCATTATTCAACCGATTATGTTTTCAATGGGAAGGGTGAAAGACCCTGGACTGAAGCCGATGTAACGGAACCTCTTAACGCCTATGGGCGCAGCAAGTTAAAAGGTGAACAATTGATTGAAGCCGTTGGCGGGAAATATCTTATTTTTAGAACGTCATGGGTCTATGACCATGTTGGAAAGAATTTTTTGACCACGATGCTGCGCTTAGGCAAAGAGCGTTTGCACCTTAAAGTCGTAAACGATCAATATGGAGCGCCTACCTATGCGCGTGATTTAGCCCAAGCATCCTTACAAGTCGTTATGAATGCAATAGGAGAAGAAAATTTCCCCTGGGGAATGTATCATCTGTGCCATGGTGGGGTAACGACATGGTATCATTTTGCCGATATGATTTTTCATCATGCTAAACAAGCTGGGATACCGTTAGTGATCGAAACACTCGATCCGATTAAATCAACCGAATATCCAACACCGGCGAAACGACCGGCCAATTCGCGTTTGGATTGTTCGAAAGCCAAACAATTATTAGGGGTCTCACTGCCGTTATGGCAGGAAGGCCTTACATTGTGCATGGAGAGAGTTATATGAAAGTTACCGATACTGGCTTTGATGGATTAAAACTCATAGAACTTAAGCGTTTTGAAGATAACCGTGGATTTTTCATGGAACGCTATAATGAGCAACGTTTTGCGGAACTTGGACTTCCTGCGTATTTTGCACAGGATAACCATTCGCAGTCAAAGCCTGGAGTGTTACGTGGCCTTCATTATCAATTTGATTGGCCACAGGGAAAACTGGTAGGCGTGGTTCGCGGAAGCATTTGGGATGTGGCGGTTGATATTCGCCCATCATCGCCGACATTTGGAAAATATTACGGTGTTGAATTATCCGCTGAGAATGGACGCTTATTGTGGATAAGTCCAGGATTCGCCCATGGTTTTTGTGTAGTGGGTGATGAGATAGCGGATGTTTTTTATAAGGTAACGGCTGTCTATCAGGCGCATGGTGAAAAGGGCATACGCTGGAATGATCCTGAGTTTGCTATTCAATGGCCGCTCAATAATCCAATTATTTCAGAGCGAGATGAACAGCTTCCATCGTTTGCCGAGTATAAAAATAATCCTAAATTTGCGTAAATCCCGGTTAGTCTTGATGCAAGATGGAGTGAAATAAATTTTAATATGGTTCCAGATGGGCTGTCTTCCGTAAGTGTGGTGGTAGTAAGTTATTTTACTGGATGGGAAGTGCTGTCGCAGGCGGTTTCTTCAATTTTATCCCAGGATTACCTTAAAGAACTTATTCTTGTTGATAATGGCAATCCCGATGAAATTCAAGGTAGGATCAAAAATCTCACCAACCATGATGCACGTCTACTGTGGTTGAGCCAGCCAAGAAACCTTGGTTTTGCCGCAGGCTGTAATGAGGGTGTTAAGCTTTCGTCCGGAAAATATATTCTGTTATTGAACCCAGATACAGTGTTACCGCCGCATGCATTTGCACCTTTGTTGCAGGCATTTGAAGCCGATTCCCATGTGTGGATGGTTGGGTGTTTGCTGCGCAATCATGATGGTACTTTCCAGGAAACGTGCATTCGTAATCTTATTACGCCGGTTAATGCCGTGGTTGAAGCTCTTAGGCTGTATCGATTTCTCAAAATAGACGGTGTCAATTATCGCTTATCATCCTTACCAGCGTATCCGGTCCCTGTACAGGCTATATCGGGAGCATTTATGATGATGCCAGTGGCAAAGTACCGGCATGTGGGAGGGATGGATGAGAAATATTTTCTCCACGTTGAAGATATGGATCTGTGTTACCGCGTCCAAGAAATGGAAGGTAAGATATTTTTTGTACCTGCTGTTGAAGTGACCCATATTGGCCAGACCAGTAGAAAAAGTAGGTTTAAGGTTGAGTGGCATAAAACCAGGGGGATTATGCGGTATTTTCGTAAGCATTTTAAATACCGCTATTTTCCAGGATGGTTATTGATTGCCAATCTGTTATTATTGACTCGTTTTGGTGTGATTTGCGTTGTTTTATCAACCCAACAATTAATTGAAACTATAAGGAGTAAGCATGAATCCCGCAATGAGTCTAGCAGAGGCGTATAGTTTTCTCTTTGGCGATTCGGTTATGGGAGCGATGCTGGTGCCCATCCATCGGCCTTTTATCCATGACGTCATGGTTTTGTTTCATGTTTTTCCGGTGTGGCAAATTATTGGCATAGCAAGCCTTGGGGCTGTGTGCGGGAATCTTATTAACTGGTTATTGGGGCATGTATTTA
Source organism: Alphaproteobacteria bacterium (assembly GCA_016722515.1). NCBI lineage: Bacteria > Pseudomonadati > Pseudomonadota > Alphaproteobacteria > Alphaproteobacteria bacterium. The sequence continues at coordinate 701,627 of JADKJE010000001.1, read as the reverse complement.
GATCCATTGATCGTTCTGGCTGGTTGGAGCGCAATTCAGATCATTCCAAAGTTTCAATGCTGCGCCTGTACCGCTTTCGCTGGCTTATTTTGCTGACAAGTGGTTTTCCGGTTTTTGGTAATGTCATTTCCTTTGGTGCGGGTGTTTTCAGGGTACGCTTCTATGAAATATTCATCGCCAGCCTGATTGGGCATGCTATTTATTATAGTTTTGTGGTAACGGCTCTGCTTCATTAAGTAAAATTGCTTTCGTGGTTGGGTTTTATATTCTATTATTGTGTATGAATAATGAAATATCTTTCTTTGTGTCATATTTATACAGCATTTTTCTTGTAATATAAAGCTATGATGTAAATAGAAAAGGACGGACAATGAAAGCTTTTTTTGGCGTAACAAGGTCACGAAAAAAAACTGCAATGAGTGTGGAAAGCCAGCTTTATAAGCCTAGTGATCCAACGGATGAGCGCAAGAAATTTTATTTCGATACCAGAAAGGACGCGAAAAAATTTAATGATTTATTAAAACATGCTGGAGTCATGGACAATGCAAATCCAGGGAAAAAGAAAGCAGTCGAGAAGGACAAAACGAAGAAAAAACCATATTTCATAACGTTACTCCCTGCCGAAATAATGGAGTTTAATGTTTATTGTGAGAAAAAATCGATAGCGTCATATCTCCCTATCCAGTTATGGGGAAAGCTGACTCAAAAAAATGATGAGGCACCTCAAACTGAAGTTCATTTGCCTTCGCTAGATGTGGTACCTGTAGATCTAACAGCCGATGAAAGAAAAGCAGAAAAATCAGAGGAAGCAGAGATCTTGTCTGCATCACGTGTGGTTTCTAACCCTGTGGCTAGCAAGCTTTATAATCCAAAAAACCCAAATGATGTGCGCAAGAAATTTTATTTTGCTAACAAAAAAGACGCAGAAAATTTTAATGCCTTATTAAAAGATGCCGGAGTCATGAGTCGTACAAATCCAAAGGATATGAAAACGATCCAAGACGGTGAAACGAGGGAAGAACCACATTTCATAATGTTACTCCCTAGCGATATAGAAACGCTCAATGTTTATTGTGAGAAAGAATCCATAGCGACATATCAACCTATCCAGTTATGGGGAAGGATGACTCAAAAAAATGATGTGGCACCTCAAACTAACGTTCAAACTAACGTTTCTTTGCCTTCGCAATACCCTGTAAATCACAGCACTGCTGAAAGAAAAGCCGAGAAATCAGAGGAGTCAGAGGAGTCAGAGAACGTTTCTTACGTATCAACGGTTCGTGAAAGTAAATTTCAAAAAATTTCATATGCTGAGTATGGTTCAGACCATGGTATGCAGCGAATCAAAGTCGGAGAAGGAATGCATGCACTGAAAGGCGGTATCTGGAATATGATGCAGCAATGCAAGACTACTAGTGACTTCAGTAATAACCCCTTAAAAATAAATGAAACAGACCACGAATATAAAACACGCCTTATCAAACAACTCGATTATATTAAAAAGTGTCTGATTCGTGGAAGAGAAGATTTTTTGATGTTACAGGAGGCTACCTGGTTTGGCAGAGGTAAATTATTTGCTCCCATTAACAAGCAGTTTAAAGCTGATTTATCACAGCTTGGCTATTCTATAACCTTTATCAAATCTAAACCCAATGGACCAAAAGATCAGCAATTTCTAGTAACCATTTATAATCATAATAAGCTAAAACTTATCCCTGGTAGCGAGCGCGGTCTTTTTGAAAGTCAGATTGAAGGGCAACCTAGTAAGAAACGCGGTTTTGAAGCTTGTTTTGATTATAACGCAGCCAATAGACAGGTTGCTCTTACAAATGTCCATTTGGATTATGCGTTTGACCACAGCCCACAGATAGATGAATATCTTTCACAAAGCCAAACAATGAGTAAACGGCTGACAATTATTGGCGGAGATACTAATTGTCCTGCAGGATATAAAAGTTCAGTCAACCTGTTGGCGGTCAAAAAGCCCACTAATTTCCACCAGGAAAAGGGACAATTGAAAGTTCACGATGAGAGAATCGGTAGTATTAAAGCCATTGATGGTTTCTACCTTGATCGGGCGCAACACTATAAACTAAGAAAGTCGGATACAATAAAGCTCACTCATGCTGAAGATGTCAGAGTTCGTTGTCCCGGTAAGTTCATAGGCCTATAAGAGGGGTATCCATACCACCTAACGTTTTAGACTATGTAGGAAATACCGAGGAATTGCACGTGTCTTATCGTTACCCCGGGCACGTGTACTATTGCCGTAGAGGCGCACTCGTAGGGTGTGTTTAGGAGGTGTGTTTATGATGACCTCCATTGCGCGGTATCGGCATCCAGATGGGATTGATGAAAAATATCTCCTCCATGCAGAGGATCTGGATTTGTTTATCGTACCTATGAGATGGAAGGTAAAACGTTATGGTCCCAAGCGTATAAGTAATGTATGCGGGGGTACAGCCAGCAAGACCAGCAAGCTCAGCCTAGAATGAACTAAAACGAAAGGGGGAGTCGTATCTTTCGGTCTGTCTTCTTATCTAAAACGGAATATCATCATCAATCATTTTTCCGCCAAAAGAGGGAGCGGATGGGCTGGATGCAAACGGGGAAGGGGCAGCAGAAGGAGCTGGTGCTTGATAAGCAGACTCATCACCTACCCCACCTTCAGAACCGCCACTGCGGCCATCAAGCATGATTAATTGGCCGCTGAAATTTTGTAAAACAATTTCAGTTGTGTAGCGCTCGATATTCGTTTGATCGGTCCATTTGCGTGTTTGCAACTGGCCTTCGATATACACTTTTGAACCTTTGCGCAAATAATTTTTAACGACGCGAACGAGGCCTTCATTGAAGACGACAACCCGGTGCCATTCGGTACGTTCATTACGTTCACCTGTGTTTTTATCTTTCCATGATTCAGAGGTGGCAATGGTGATATTAGCGATTTCGCCGCCACTTTGTGTGCTACGAATTTCTGGGTCGCGACCCAGGTTACCAATGAGGGTGACTTTGTTTAAACTTCCAGCCATAACGCTTCCTTTTGCAATACTGCTATTTCATTAAATGTGGGCAGTTTCCTGATTCTAACCGTTTCCAAAGGCCGCTGCAAGTACGAAGCTTGCGAAAAATAAAGATTTTTTAGTTGAGTGTAGGCTGTGGAGCGCATATCATAGGGGATCGGAAACATGAATAACTATGAAGGAGCACTATGTCTGATACAGCGGAATTCATTCGGGTACGTAATGCCAAACAGCATAATCTAAAAGGAATTGACGTTGATATTCCCACGAAACAGTTGGTGGTGATCACTGGCCCGTCTGGTTCAGGAAAATCGTCTCTTGCTTTTGATACAGTCTATGCGGAAGGGCAGCGTCGCTATGTCGAAAGCTTATCTGCTTATGCCCGTCAGTTCTTGCAATTACAGAGCAAACCGGATGTTGAATCAATCACCGGATTGTCACCCGCCATTGCCATCGATCAAAAAACCACATCGAAAAATCCGCGCTCGACGGTTTCAACAGTAACTGAAATTTATGACTATATGCGTTTGTTGTACGCGCGTATCGGTGTGCCATATTCGCCTGCAACCGGTAAACCTATTGAAAGCCAAACCATCAGCATGATGGTTGATGCAGTGCTTAAATTGCCTGAAGGAACAAAGTTTTATATCCTGGCTCCAATCGTACGTGGTCATAAAGGGGAACATCGCCGTGAAATATTAGAACTTAAAAAACAAGGCTACACCCGCATCAAAATCGATAATGAAATTTTTGAAATTGATGATTTCCCCCCGATTGATAAAAACAAGAAACATAATATCGAAGTCGTGATTGACCGCCTGGTAATTAATGCGGAACTGGGCAATCGTCTTCCTGATAGTTTAGAGACAGCCTGTAAACTAGCAGGTGGGTTAGTTTATGTGGAATTGGTGGAAGTGCCAGAAGGCAAAAAACTTCCTGATGGTGTGACTTTAGAAGAGAAAATGATTTTCTCTGAAAAATTTGCCTGCCCGATTTCTGGATTCACGTTATCGGAAATTGAGCCGCGTTTATTTTCATTCAACAGCCCCTATGGTGCATGCCCTGCATGTGATGGTTTGGGAACTGAGCTGGTTTATGACGCCGAGTTGATTATCCCAGATAAAACCAAAACGCTACGTGAAGGCGCTATTTCGCCATGGACAGGGAGCCAGCAACGTTTATATACGCAAATTCTTGAAAGTCTTGGTAAGCATTACGGATTCAGTGTTGATGTGCCCTATTCTGAATTGACCCAGGAAGCACAGGACGTTCTATTGAATGGCACGGGCGAAGAACAAGTGCAAATGGATTATAATGATGGTGTGCAGCATTACCGTGTCAAAAAGAAATTTGAAGGGGTGATCGCCAATGTTAAGCGTTTGGCGGCTGAGTATAATACCGACCATATGCACGAGGAAAACGAAAAATACCAAAGCACAACCCGTTGCCACGTTTGTGATGGTTATCGTCTGCGTCCCGAAGCTTTATGTATTCGAATCGCCGATAAACATGTGGGCGAAGTCTGCCGTTTGACGATTACTGAAGCCATTGAATGGTTTGAGCAATTGCCTAGCAAATTAAATAAAACACACAACAAAATTGGAGAGCGGGTTATTAAGGAGCTGCAAAAGCGATTGGGATTCCTCTATAATGTGGGGCTTGATTACCTGACTCTAAGCCGTGAATCGGGAACACTCTCGGGTGGTGAAAGCCAGCGTATCCGTCTGGCGTCCCAAATTGGTTCGGGATTAAGTGGTGTGATTTATGTACTGGATGAGCCTTCGATTGGTCTTCACCAGCGCGATAATGATAAATTGCTGCATACCCTCAAACAATTGCGTGATTTAGGAAATTCGGTGATTGTTGTGGAGCATGATGAAGATACCATTCGTAACGCAGACCATCTGATTGACGTAGGGCCTGGTGCCGGTATTCACGGTGGTTATGTTGGCGCAAAAGTACTCCGCTGGAAGTACAGGAAGTGGCCGAAAGTATCACTGGACAGTATTTGAAAGGTACGCAGTATATTGCTGTACCTAAAATACGTCGCAAAACCGATGGGCGTAAAGCTATCAGCATTGAAGGTGCACGTGTTAATAATCTTAAGAACGTATCCGTGGATATTCCGTTGGGAACCTTTACCTGCGTGACGGGTGTATCCGGTGGTGGAAAATCCAGTTTGGTTATCCATACGTTATATAAAACCCTGGCGCGTTTAATGAATGGTGCTAAAACGGTTCCTGGACCGCATGATGCCATTCACGGGATTGAGCGTATCGACAAAATTATCGAAATTGACCAATCACCTATTGGTCGTACACCAAGGTCGAATCCTGCTACCTATACCGGAGCATTTTCATTGATTCGTGATTGGTATACAGCGTTGCCAGAATCCAAAGCACGCGGTTATAAATCGGGCAGATTCTCTTTCAACGTCAAAGGTGGACGTTGCGAAGCTTGTCAGGGTGATGGCATGCTCAAGATTGAAATGCACTTCTTGCCGGATGTCTATGTTAATTGTGACGCATGTGGAGGAGCTCGTTATAATCGTGAAACGTTAGAAGTTACTTTCAAAGGTAAATCCATTGCGCAAGTATTGGATATGACTGTGGATGATGCTGCCGCGTTCTTCACGAATATGCCGCTCATTAAAGAAAAGCTCGATGCATTGCAGGAAGTGGGGCTTGGCTATATTAAAATAGGCCAGTCTGCCACGACTCTTTCTGGCGGTGAAGCGCAACGGGTGAAATTGGCCAAAGAATTGTCGAAGCGTTCTACAGGCCGTACCCTTTATATTCTCGATGAGCCTACGACTGGATTGCATACCCATGACATAAGCCGCTTGCTTAAAGTACTGCATAAACTGGTGGAAGCCGGGAATACCGTCTTGGTCATCGAACATAATCTGGATGTGATTAAAACAGCAGATTGGATTATCGATGTGGGTCCAGGAGGCGGTGATAAAGGGGGCTACATCGTTGCCGAAGGGACGCCAGAACTTGTGGTTCAGTGCAAGGAAAGTATTACAGGAAAGTATTTGAAACCTTACCTTACGCGTAAGTATGCAGGTGAAGTGGAGACTGCCTAATATCGTTGGTTGCTGATTGAGGAAAAGGAGGATCTATGGCCTTGGTTTCTGCAAATACGTTGCGTAAGCGGTTTTTTAAACAGCTATCGGAGATGTATGCTAAAGAAGTGCCGTTATACGACAAATTGTTGGAAACGGTAAAGGATATAAACCAGCTTGTAGCATCCCAGCATCCTGAATGGGGCCTCACTGATGAGCAGTTGCGGAATCTCAGTAGTGAGCGTCATGGCGCTATCCGCTTGGGTAAACCTTCTGAATTAAAGATGATGGCCAGGTTCTTTAACCAACTTGGAATGCAGCCGGTTAATTTTTATAATCTCGCGGATGCCGGGGCCAAGAGCCAGCCGGTAATTTCTACGGCATTCAGACCCTTAAAGCACGCGGATCATCGCATTTTCTGTTCATTATTAATGACAGATTACTTTGAGGATGAGATACGCAAACGGATTGAAGACGCGTTGGAAGCTCGCGAGATTTTTTCTGAAACATTGGTGGCGCTCATTGAAATTGGCGAATCCCAAGGCGGTTTTGACGAAAAGCAGGCTCAGCAATTTATAGAAGAAGGTCAAACGCTTTTTGGTTGGAGGGGGCAAGCAACGGACTATCAGCTCTATCAAGACCTCGTTGCTAAAAAAGTAAACATAGCGGCGGATGTTGCCTGTTTCCCTAATCCGCATCTCAATCACTTAACGCCTAATTCACTAGATATTGAGCGGTTATATCAAGAAATGAAACAGCGTTTAGGTGATCAGTATAAAATGTATGACCATAAAGGTATGAAAGACAGTATTGAAGGTCCACCTTCATCGCCCGCTCTGGTTTTTTTAAGGCAGACTTCGTATAAGGCTCTGACCGAAAAAGTGATATTCAAGAATCCTGTTGATGGTTCAGAAACCCAGGCAACGCATACTGCACGGTTTGGCGAGATTGAGCAGCGTGGAGTGGCGATGACCCAAAAGGGGCGGAAACTCTATGATGAGGCAATTAAAAAGGCAGAAGCGATCGATGCACAGCTGGCGGTTAAAGATTATGATGCCTATATGCAGGCTTATGCCGATTGCTTTACCGAAATTCCAAGAACTCATACTGAATTACGCAACAGGCAATTGGCTTTTTACCGTTATGAAGTGACCGATAAAGGATACGAAACCATCCACGCAAAGGAATCTGTTCCAGGTGACATTGAGTCATGTATTGCAGCCGAATTAATCCATTATGTGCCTATTCGCTATGAAGATTTCCTTCCTGTGAGTGCAGCAGGTATTTTTGCTTCTAACTTGAATCAATATGGAACAGAGAGCGAAAATGCCAACCATCGCCAGTATCATAAAAGCATTACTGGAAGAGATCATGGGTAAGAAAATTACAGAAGCTGATGATATCTATGCACATGAAGAGCTGGAATCATTACGTAATGTAATGGGCGTGTTGGGTATTGAAACATAGCTTTTTGAATCGAATGATGATTTACGTACAGGGATGTGTGACTTAATCTATTTAAGAGTGCTTGGCCTTCACACCACCCCGGCCTTCGGCCACCCCTCCTTGGCATGAATCTGGGGTGGTGTGAAGGGGCTCGGTCAAGGCTACCACTCTTGTTCTTCTTGGATCGTATATACATCAAAGGAACATACCAAATCTACGCCGGACACCCAAATCTAATTTTATAAATCAATAACATATTGATCTATAATTTTAAATCTCGCTTTTGTTGAACAGATCAGTTACTCAATTAAAACGGTGCTGATTGCTAAATCAAAAGGCCGCTAAACAGTTGATACTTTGTGCACAACTAAAAAGAAAATACACTAGGCACCAATTCCACCTTGCTGAATAGCGGGGGCGTTTCGTTGGTTAAGAATGCGGTTTGCTGCTGTATTTCCAGCTTCCCACTTGAGTATTTCTCCCCCTAGGTTTTGTGACGTTCTAATATCTGACTTACTTTTAATAGGGTTGGCTTCTAACTTATTATCCTGTTGGAAAGCAGTTGGTTTTGGCAAATTAGCCATTTGTGCTGGCATTATTTTGCTGTAGCTTAATACGCTATTATGCGTAAAGCTAATGATTTTCGTTTCTCCACTGGTAAGTGTGGTATGTAACTGCATTTGCCCAAGTGGTTGTTCCGGAAAGATCACTTTTGTCTTGGTGTCATCAAACTTATCACCAAAGAAATCTTTTACTTTATAATACAGGCTATAGTAACAAGCGGCATGTTCATCCGTTAATGGGTGTTTGGCTGTTTTATGAAGTGCTCGGACAGGAGCAGTAATAGGTGCTGGTATTAATTTAATATTATAAGTCTGTATTTCGTTTGTTGATTTAAACATACTGGAGCCACATTCAAAGGTTGATAGAGTTAACCTTTTAAAATTATTAATAATTGTCTTTCCTTTGAGTGAAGCACGGTAGGCATTTTGTGCCTCTTCTATTTTACCGGGGGATTTATAATCATATCCTACTTCGTTAATATACTTATTAGCCTCATTCTCTTTTAATCTTTCATTTAATTTTTGATTAAGATAATCGTAATCAATCTGTAATATTCCCTTGTCAAGGTGATCAAAAATAGATTTAAGTACAATTCCACTTTCTGATGAGGGGCTAGCGTTTTTAGGGCCATAATGTTGTTGAAGATGATAGGTTTTTTTGCCATATTCGGTTAATATTTCAAAGGTAGATTGTGATTCTCCCTTCTCATTACGAATGGAAAGAATATGGGAATATCCACTAAAACATTTATTCGTGTATCCACCAACACAGTGGCCTAATCGTTTCTCTTCATCTTTTAATAAAGAGGTTGTATTTAAAGGGACTACGGACCAGTTTTTCCCTGATACATTCACTTGAATGTTTGAGACGTTAAAAAGAGGTTCCCATGTTTTTCCACCTAAGTCTTTTACTTTATTAAGTGATGCCTGCTGGGCTGGATCATGCCAGTGATGATTAAAGCGCATAACGTGCAACGTATTTACATTCAATAAG